>NZ_JANOAL010000029.1:0-11723 GCF_031411155.1 Polaromonas sp.
GTTGAAGGTGTGCGTGCCCATGATGACCGGGCAGCCGCAGGCGGCGGCTTCGATCAGGTTTTGGCCGCCCAGCGGGGCAAAGCTGCCGCCCAGCAGGGCCACGTCGCCAAGGCCGTAGTACAGCGCCATTTCGCCCAGCGAGTCACCGAGCCAGAGGTCGGCCTGCATCGCCTCGTCGCTGCCGACCGGGCCCCGATCTGCGCCGGCCCAGGCCGAGCGGCGCGAGACGCGCAGGCCCAGCTGTTCGGCCAGTGCCTGCACTTCGGCAAAACGCTGCGGGTGGCGCGGCACGATCAGGGGTTTGAAACGGTTGGCGGGGGCAGCGCTAGCGGAATCATCTGCTACCAAATTAATAGCTGACTGCGCACGTTCTGCCTGGGCTAGAGCCATTATTTGCCGGATAAAGGCGTCTTCCTCGCCCTCGCGCGAGCTGGCGAGCATGATGACCGGCTGCTGCAGCGCCTGGCGCCAGGCCCGGCCTTGCGCCTGCTGGCTGGCGTTGGGCGTGGCGTCAAACTTGAGGTTGCCGAAGACGCCCGCCACCGCCACGCCGAGCTGGCGAAAGCGTGTGGCGTCGTCCTGCGTCTGGGCGTACACCGCCGTCAGCGCGCCGTAGGCGGGGTAGGCCAGCGGCGCCATGCGCAGCGCCTGCTGCAGCGATTTGCCCGACAGCCGGGCATTGACGAGCAGCAGCGGCACGCCGCGCGCACTGGCTGCGGCCACGGTGTTGGGCCAGATTTCGGTTTCCATCAGCAGGCCGAGCCGGGGCTTGAAGTGGCTGAAAAACCGGGCGACGGCGGCCGGGCTGTCCCAGGGCTGCCAGACCTGCACGTCGCCCGGCTGCAGCAGCGCCACCCCTTCGGCGCGGCCGGTGGCGGTGCCGTGGGTCAGCAACACGCGCAGGCCGGGGTGCTGCGCGCGCAAGGCCTTGAGCAGCAGGCCGGCGGTGCGGGTTTCGCCCAGCGACACGGCATGCAGCCAGACCAGTTCTGACGCTGCCTCGGCCGGCTGGCTGTAGCGGCCAAAGCGTTCTTCCACCGCTTCGCTGTAGCCGGGCTCGTGCCGGGCGCGGCGCGCCAGCTTGCGGCGCAGCAGCGGCTGCACCAGCCACATCAGCAGCGAATACAGCCGCAGCACCAGCGCGTTCACCGGGCCGCCACCGGCTGCACCAGGCCCGTGCTGCAGCCCAGCCAGGCCTGCCAGACGGCATCGACGCTGGGCGTGGGCTGGGCAAACACGCTGACCTGCCGGCTTTGCGTGCGCGGGTCTGGCCCGGTGCGCCAGGCGGTGTCAAAGTTGTAGATCTGCACATGCGGCAAGTCGAGCGCGACGGCAATGTGGCTGACGCCGCTGTCAACGCCGATGACGCCGGCGCAGTGCGCGAGCTGGTCGGTCAGGGCGTCAAGTGTTAACAGGGGCCAGACCGTTGCCCTAGCTGCACCCAGCGCCTGCGCGATGGCCTGGCTGGTCGCCAGCTCTTTGGCGCTGCCGTGCGCCAGCGCCACCGGGTAGCCGGCGGCGATGAGGCGCTGGCCCAGCGCTACCCAATGCGCCAGCGGCCACTCCTTGTCGGCGCGCGAGGTGCCGTGGACCAGGGCGACGGTGTTGCTTGCTATCTTTTCAGTAGCTGACTGCGCACGTTCTGCCTGGGCTGGAGGCCTTTTTAACCCGAAATCTGGGGCTGGCAGCGGGGTGTAGCCCAGCGCCCGCGCCGCCAGCTCGCGCGAGCGCTGCACGGCGCCGGTGCGGGGCGCGATCTCAATCGCCACATCGGCCACCCAGCGCGTCGGCGCCTCGTAGCCCGAGCCGTCGGTCTGGTTAGCCAGCGCATAGCGTTTGCCGCCGGGGGCCAGCCGCGCCAGCCGCGCCACCAGCGCCGACTTGGTCAGGCCTTGCAGGTCGATCACCGCGTCGTAGCTTTGCTGCCGCAGCAGCGCCTTGAAGGCGGTCCATTCGCCGCGCGTGACGGCCGCCAGCGGCGACTTGCGCCAGTGGCGGATCCGGCACGGAATGACCCGGTGCACACCGGCGCAGCGCGCCAGCAGCGGCGCAAACGACTTTTCCACCACCCAGTCGATCTGCGCTCCAGGCAAGGCGGCTGCAATGTCCTGCACCACCGGCAGGGCATGCACCACATCGCCCAGTGACGAGAGTTTGACTAAAAGGATTTTCACAACGCGCAAGCCGGCAGGCCGCCGCGCCGGGCCGCCCCAAGCAAGGCCTGCCCCCCAGGGGGGCAGCGAAGTCCACGAAGTAACGGGCGTGGGGGCACCATCTTCTCCAGCCGGGGCCGCGGAGCCGGCTTTGCCGGGCCGCAGGCGCAGCGCCCCCCAGGGGGGCAGCGAAGTACACGAAGTGACGAGCGTGGGGGCACCATCTTTAATGCGCCGCTGCGGCAATCTGCGCGTCAGGCTTGACACTGCGCAGCAGCGCCAGCATGTCGGCCTCGATGCGGTGCAGCGCCTCTGGTGTGTGGCCTTCAAAACGCAGCGCCAGCACCGGCGTGGTGTTGGAGGCGCGAATCAGGCCAAAGCCATCGGGCCAGTCGACACGCACGCCATCAATCGTCGAAATCTTGGCCGGAGAAGGAAAGCTCACCGCCTTCATCAGGGCCTCGACCACGACAGGCGGCTCGCCTTCCTTGCAGGCCACATTCAGCTCGGGCGTGCTGAAGCTGGTCGGCAGGCCGTTGAGCAGCGCGCCGGCGTCGGGCACGCGGCTTACGATCTCCAGCAGGCGGGCACCGGCGTAGCTGCCGTCGTCAAAGCCGTACCAGCGCTCTTTAAAGAAGATGTGGCCGCTCATTTCGCCGCCGAGTGGCGAGTCGATTTGCTTCATCTTGGCCTTGATCAGCGAGTGGCCGGTTTTGTACATCAGCGGCACGCCGCCGGCGGCCGCTATCTCGGGCGCCAGCCGCTGCGAGCATTTCACGTCAAAAACAATCGTGCCGCCGGGCACGCGCGACAGCACATCGCGCGCAAACAGCATCATCTGGCGGTCGGGGTAAATGTTCTGGCCGTCCTTGGTGACAATGCCGAGCCGGTCGCCGTCGCCGTCAAAGGCCAGGCCCAGTTCGGCGTCGCCGCTTTGCAGGGCCTGGATCAGGTCCTTCAGGTTTTCCGGCTTGCTCGGGTCGGGGTGGTGGTTCGGGAAGTTGCCATCAACCTCGCTGAACAGCTCGGTCACCTCGCAACCCAGCGCGCGGAAAATCGCCGGGGCCGAGGCGCCGGCAATGCCGTTGCCCGAGTCAATCACGATCTTGATGGGCCGCGCCAATTTGATGCCGGAGACGATGCGCTCGCGGTAATCGGCGCCCACATCGGCATGGCTGATGGTGCCGCCCTGGGCCGCCAGCGTCCAGGTTTCGGCTTCCATGGTGCGGCGCAGTGCCTGAATTTCTTCGCCATAAATCGCGCGCCCGGCCAGCACCATCTTGAAGCCGTTGTGGTCTTTCGGGTTGTGGCTGCCGGTGACCTGGATGCCCGAGGAGGCCAGCGTGCTGGCGGCAAAATACAGCATGGGCGTGGTGACCATGCCAATGTCAATCACATTGACCCCGGCCGCGGCCAGCCCGCGTATCAGCGCCGCCACAAGCAGCGGCCCGCTGAGCCGGCCGTCACGGCCCACGGCCACGGTTTTTTCGCCTTCGGCCAGCGCCGCCGTGCCAAAGGCCTTGCCCAGGGCCTCGGCCATGGCTTCGTGGATGGTGGACGGCACGACGCCGCGAATGTCGTAGGCCTTGAAACTGGATGCACTGACTTGCATTGGAAATCTCCGGGTTCGATGGCTGAACCGATGGAGATTGATTGTAGGCTGCGGTCTTTTTTTGCCCGCGCCGGCGGGCCCTGGCCAGATGTCCGAAAACGGCTAGTCTAGGGCCGGGCGCGGCGTATCATTTCCCCATGACCCGCACCGACGTCTCCCCCATCCGGCTTTCCGACGATGACTGCTACCTGGCGCTGACGGCGCATGACGCGCGCTTTGACGGCCGCTTTTTTACCGCCGTGACCTCCACCGGCATTTACTGCCGGCCGGTGTGTCGCGTCAAAACGCCCCGGCGCGAAAACTGCCGTTTCTTTCAGCATGCGGCGCAGGCCGAGAACGCCGGCTTCAGGCCCTGCCTGCGCTGCCGGCCCGAGCTGGCGCCGCATTCGGTGGTCTGGTCGATCCAGGACGCGTCCTACATCCTGGCGCACCAGGCGGCGCGCTTGCTCGATGAAACTGAAGTCTGGACTGATGAAGCACCCTCGGTGGAGAAACTGGCGGCCCGGCTCGGCGTCAGCGACCGCCATGTGCGGCGGATTTTCGAGGCGCAGTTTGGCGTGTCGCCGCTGCAGTATTTGCAGACGCGGCGGCTGCACACCGCCAAGCAGTTGCTGGCCGACACCACACTGCCCATCACCCAGATCGCGCTGATCAGCGGCTTTGCCAGCGTGCGGCGCTTCAACGCGGCGTTTGTGGCGCACTACAAGCTGAATCCGACCGCGTTGCGGCGCCAGGGCACGGCGGTGGTCAGGCCGGCCAGCCAGGGCATCACGATTCGGCTCGGCTACCGCCCGCCGTATGACGTGCAGGCGATGCTCGGGTTCTTCCGCAAGCGGGCCATCAATGCTATTGAATTCATAGCTTCTGACGCACAGCAGCCGGGGACTGGACGCACATTTCGCATTGAAACAGGGGGCAAGGTGCACAGCGGCTGGCTGCTGGCCGGCTTTGATGAGGCGCGCACGCAGCTGGTGCTGCAGGTCGGTGATTCTTTGCGCGAGGTGCTGCCGCTGCTGATTCGCCGGGTGCGCGCCGCGTTTGACCTGGACGCCGACCCGGCCGCCATCAACAGCGTGCTGCACCGCCACTTTCCGGCTGGCGACGGGCTGCGCGTGCCGGGCGCCCTCGATGGCTACGAACTGGCCGTGCGCGCCGTGCTGGGCCAGCAAATCACGGTGGCCGCCGCCCGCACCCTGGCGCAGCGCCTGGTGGACCAGTTTGGCGAGCCGATCACCACGCCCTGGCCGCAATTGACGCGCTTGTTCCCCGCCCCTGCGGTGCTGGCGGCGGCCGGTGGCGATGCGCTGGGCCAGCTCGGCATCGTCAGGCAGCGCCAGGCGGCCATCGTCGGCATTGCCCAGGCGGTGCTGGACAAGCGCCTGCAATTGCACAGCGGCGCCGATGTGCCGGCCACGCTGGCGTTACTGAAGACATTGCCCGGCATTGGCGACTGGACGGCGCAGTACATCGCGATGCGCGCGCTGCGCTGGCCCGATGCCTTTCCGGCGGGCGACGTGGCGCTGCACAAGGCGCTGGGCGTGCAGGCCCTGAAAAACCCGGCCCGGCAAGCCACGCTGGCCTCCAGCGCCTGGGCGCCCTGGCGCAGCTATGCCGTGATTCGCGCCTGGAGCGGCACGCTGGGCGCGCCGGAGGAGCCGCCGGTTGCTCCTTAATTGATAGCTACACATGCTTGTAATGCTTGGGCCAGAGCCTCAAAAGACCCTGAAAAAGCAGGTTTTCAGCCAATCACAGACACTTCAAGGAGAACACCATGAAATTTCACACCCCGGTCGTCCAGACCCGTTACACCAGCCCGCTGGGCCCCATCATTCTTGCTGCCAGCGGCAAAGGCCTGGCCGGCCTGTGGTTTGAAGGGCAGCGCCATTTGCCGCCAGAACTGTTGGCCCGCGCGCCCGCCGCCTCGTGCGTCGAGGGCGTTGCGCTGCCCGTTGCACCCGGTCATTGGGCCGTGCTGGCCGCGGGCGGCTCGTCGCGGCGCACGGCGACCTGGCCCAGCGACCCGGAGCATCCAATTTTGAAGCTGGCCATGCAGCAGCTCGACGACTACTTCGCCGGCCGGCGCGCCCGCTTTGAGGTGCCGCTGGACCTGAGCCATGGCACGGCGTTTCAGCAGTCGGTGTGGCAGGCGCTGCTGACGATTGCCCAGGGCGACACCGCCAGCTACGGCGAAGTCAGCGCCCGCATTGGCAAACCCTCCGCCGTGCGCGCCGTGGGGGCCGCCGTGGGGCGCAACCCGGTCAGCATCATCGTGCCCTGCCACCGCGTGATGGGCGCCGGCGGCGCGCTGACCGGCTATGCCGGCGGGCTCGATCGCAAGGCGGCGCTGCTCAAACTGGAGGGTGCGCTTGGCCTGGATGGGGACTATCGCTGGTTGCGAGGCAAGGCGGCGCAGCTCAGGCTTGACCCTGCGCTTGAGGAGGCCCGGCCTTGAGCGCGCAGTCTTCGGAGACGGCGCTATCCGCTGGCGCCCGCTCCACCCCGCGCAGCTGGGGCAGCGACTTCCTCCTGCTGGCCGCCATCTGGGGTTCCTCGTTTCTGTTCATGCGGCTGGGCGCGGTCGAGTTTGGCGCGCTACCCACGGCCGCCGTGCGGGTGGCGATTGCCGCCGTGTTTTTGCTGCCCATCGTGTGGCTGCGCGGCCTGCTGCCCGAGCTGAAAAAGAACTGGCGCCAGACATTTTTCATCGGCGTGCTCAACTCCGGCATTCCGTTTGCCTGCTTTTCGTTCGCGCTGCTGTCCATCACGACCGGGCTGTCGGCCATCCTCAATGCCACGGTGCCGATGTTCGGCGCGCTGGTGGCCTGGGCCTGGCTCAAGGACAAACCCAATAGCTCGCGCGTGCTGGGCCTGGTCGTCGGCTTTGCCGGCGTCGCCATGCTGGCCTGGGACAAGGCCACCTTCAAGCCCAATGCCTCGGGCGTGGCGCCAGGCTGGGCCGTGCTGGCCTGCCTGCTGGCCTGCATCTGCTACGGCATTTCGGCCAGCTACACCAAGCGCTACCTGTCGGGCCTCTCCCCGCTGGTGACCGCCGCCGGCAGCCAGATCGGCGCCACGCTGGGCCTGGCCTTGCCCGCCGCGCTGCTGTGGCCGGCGCACATGCCCGGCAGCACCGCCTGGCTGGCGCTGCTGGCCGTCGGCGTGCTGTGCACCGGCGTGGCCTACATCCTGTTTTTTCGCCTGATCGAAAACGCCGGGCCGCAACGCGCGCTGTCGGTCACCTTTGTGGTGCCGGTGTTTGCCGTGCTTTATGGCGTCCTCTTCCTTGGCGAAGCGGTGACAAGCTGGATGGTGGTGTGCGCGGCCGTGATTGTCTGCGGCACGGCGCTGGCGACCGGGCTGCTGAAAATCTTCAAATGAACGCCGGTGCCCATGCGTCGCCTTTTTACAGCCAGGCCTTGACCGAGGCGACCACCGCCGTCGTCGAAATGCCGTAGCGGTCGTGCAGGGTGGGCAGCGCGCCCGCATCCAGGAAGGCGTCGGGCAAAGCAATCTGGCGGAACACCGGATGCACACCGGCCCGCATCAGCTCGCCCGCCACCGCCTCGCCCAGGCCGCCGATGATGCTGTGGTTCTCGGCCACCACCACCAGGCGGCCGGGTCGGGCCGCCTCGCGCAGAATCGTCGCGGCGTCCAGCGGCTTGAGGGTGGGCACATGCAGCACCGCGGCATCGACCTGGTCACGCTGCAGGGCCTGCGCGGCCTCCAGCGCGCGCATGGTCATGATGCCGGTCGAGATGAACAGCACGTCGCGGCCGTCGCGGATCATCTTGGCCTTGCCCAGCTCGAACTGGTAACCGTATTCATCGAGCACCAGCGGCACCTGGCCGCGCAGCAGGCGCATGTACACCGGCCCAGCGTGGTCGGCAATGGCCGGCACGGCCTGCTCGATCTCGTGCGCGTCGCAGGGGTCGATCACCGTCATGCCGGGCATGGCGCGCATCATGGCCAGATCTTCAGCCGCCTGGTGGCTGGGCCCGTAACCGGTGGTCAGGCCCGGCAGCGCACAAACGATCTTGACGTTCAGGCCCTCCTCGGCGATCACCTGGTGCATGAAGTCGTAGGCCCGGCGCGTGGCAAACACGGCATAGGTGGTGGCAAAGGGGGTGAAGCCTTCCTTGGCCAGTCCGCCGGCGGCACCCATCAGCAACTGCTCGGCCATGCCCATCTGAAAAAAGCGTTCCGGATAGGCCTGGGCGAACAGGTGCAGGTCGGTGTACTTGGCCAGATCCGCCGTCATGCCGACGATTTCGGGCCGCTGCGCCGCCAGCGCGACCAGCGCCTTGCCAAACGGCGCGGCGCGGGTGCGCTGCCCCTCGGCCGCGATGGAGGCAATCATGGCGGACGTGGTCAGCCGGGGTTTCTTCTCGGTCACGGTGTTCATTCGGCGGCTCCCGCGTGTTGGGCGTCCAGCATCGCGATGGCCTGCTGCCATTCGGGCGGATCGACCCGGATGAAATGGTTTTTCTCGCGCTGCTCAAGAAAAGGCACGCCCTTGCCCATCAGCGTGTCGAGCAGGATGACGCGCGGCCTGGCTTCACCGAGCTGGCGTGCCGTATCGAAGGCGGCCAGCACGGCCGGCAGGTTGTTGCCGTCCACGCGCTGCACATGCCAGCCGAAGGCGGCCCACTTGTCGGCCACGGGTTCGGAACGCAGCACCTGGCTGGACGGGCCGTCGGCCTGCTGGTTGTTGATATCGACCAGGCAGATCAGGTTGGACAGGCCGTGGTGGGCGGCCGACATCGCCGCCTCCCAGGTTGAGCCCTCGTCGAGCTCGCCGTCGGACATCGAGTTGTAGACAAAGGCCGGGTTGCGCTTGAGCCGCAGGCCCAGCGCCATGCCGACCGCAATGACCAGGCCCTGACCCAGCGAGCCCCCTGACATTTCCATGCCCGGCGTGTAGCTGGCCATGCCCGACATCGGCAGGCGGCTGTCATCGCTGCCATAGCTCTCCAGTTCGTCTGCGGGCAGCACGCCTGCCTCGATGAGCGCCGCGTAGTGGGCGATCGCGTAGTGGCCGTGCGACAGCAAGAAGCGGTCACGCCCTTCCCAGACCGGGTCATCAGGCCGCAAGTTCAGGGCGTGCCCGTAGGCCACCGCCAGCACATCGGCCAGCCCCAGCGCCTGGCCGATGTAGCCCTGGCCCTGCACCTCGCCCATGCGCAGGGCATAGCGGCGGATGCGGTAGGCGCAATCGGCCAGCGAAGCGACTGTATTCATGTCGTGTGCCCCGCTTCGTAGGCCTCGATCAGATCCACCTTGGGCTGCGAACGGCCACCATCGAAGTCGCTGCGCAACCACGCGTCCACGATGGACTTGGCCAGTTCGGGACCGACCACGCGCGCGCCTATGGTGATGATCTGCGCATCATTGCTGCGGCTGGCGCGTTCTGCGGAATAGGTGTCGTGGCACTGCGCAGCGCGCACGCCCTTGACCTTGTTGGCGGAGATCGCCATGCCGATGCCGGTGCCGCACAGCAGCAGGGCGCGCTCGAACGCGCCAGCGGCCACCTGCTCGGCCACCGCGAAGGCGACGTCGGGGTAGAGCACCGGCAGGGCATCATGGGTGCCGAAATCGGTCACCTCGTGGCCGGCGTCGGCCAGGTGTTTTTTAAGCGTTTGCTTGAGGTCATAGGCGGCCTCGTCACAGCCAATGGCAAGTTTCATTGCGGTCTTTCGAGTCATGTCAAACGGAAATTGGGGCGTCCAGCCGACGCTGCAGCGAGCGCGCCATGGACAGCAGAATCAGGCACGACGAGGTGGCACCGGCATCGAGCACGCCGATCGAACGCGGCCCGAGGCGCGCCGAGCGACCAATACGCGCCTGCAGATTCAGGGTCGAGTCACGACCGGCTTCGGCGGCTTCCGCCATGGCCTGCAGGCATTGCGCAAAGCCCGCGCCAACGGCCAGCGCATCGTTGTAGGCGGTCAGCGCCGGCACCAGGGTGTCCATCAGCGTCTTGTCGCCGACCCTGGCGTTGCCCATCTGCTGCACATTGGCCACCGCTGCGGCCAGCGCTTGCCCGAACAGGCTGGCGTCGAGCTGGGCGTGCGGCTCCAGGGTGGTGACAAAGCCGAGAAAGAACTGGCCATACAGCGGGCCCATGGAACCCCCGATGTCGTCCATCAAGGCCTGCGAAAGCTGCTCCAGCGCGGCGGGGAGTTGCCGGGCCTTGTCGCCCATGGCATCGAGCCGCTGGCCGCAACCGGTGAAGCCCTTGGCCATGTTGATGCCGTGGTCGCCGTCGCCGATCAGGCCGTCGATCTCGCTGAGGTACTGCCGGTGCTCAACAATGGTGGCGATCAGGTCACGCACCAGGTCCCCGGCGCTGGCCAGCGCGACCGCCGGGCCGGTCGCGGTGCGCGGTGCCAGCGCGGCGGCCAGCGGCCGCGCCAGGGCCGCCGCTACCGCAGGCCCAGTCACGCCGCCGCTGTAGACCCGGCCGGCGCCGGAGTCCCCGAGCACCGTGAGGCCGACCGAACCGCAGGGGTGCTTCAGGCAGGCGACCAGCTCGTCGTCCAGCTTCATCACGGTCAGCGTGACGCCCATCATTTCGAGCGAGGAGAACAGGTTGCCGACCTGGCTGAAAGCCACGGTGATGCCCTGCGCCTGCAGCCGCTGCGCGACCTCGCCGTAGAGGATGTACTGCTCCATCAGCGGCGTGGCGCCCAGGCCGGAGAGCAGCACGGCGACGCGGTCGCCAGATGCGAACGGCAGATCCGGCAGCACCACGTTCAGCATCATCCCGGCCATCTCGGCCGCGCTGGCGGTGGGCCGCACGTCGATGCCCGGCTCGCCGTGGTGACCAATGCCGACTTCCATCGTGCCGTGCTCGATGCTGAAGTTGGCCTTGCCCACCGCCGGAATCACACAGGCCGAAAGACCAATGCCGATGCTGCGGGTGTTCGAGATCGCCTTTTGCGCCACCGCAATGACGTCGTCGAGCGAACCGCCCAGTGCCGCCCTGGCAGCACCGACTTTCCACATGAAGATCTCGCCGGCCACGCCGCGACGCCTGGCCTCGTCGCCCCTGGGTGCCGACGGCACGTCGTCGTTGGCGACCACGGTCTTGACCGTGATGCCTTCGCGTTCGGCCATCTGCATCGCCATCTTCACGTTCATGTTGTCACCGGCGTAGTTGCCGTACAGGCAGGCCACGCCGGCGCCGCCGTCGGCCGAGTGCATCGCATCAAGAAAACTCCTGGCCGTGGGCGATGAGAAAATCTCGCCAACCGCCACCGCGTCGAGCAGGCCGTCGCCAACATAGCCAAGAAAAGCCGGCTCATGGCCGGAACCCCCACCGGTAATCACGCCGACCTTGCCACGCTCAGGCGCCTGGACGCGCTGCACCACGCGCGGGTTGGCCGGCGCTGCGCACACCGTGCCGGCATGGGCGAGCAACCAGCCCTTGAGCATGTCCTCGACCACCAGGTCGGGGCAATTGATCACGCGATTCATTGCAGGCACTCCATCATCCTTCGCTGGCCACGGCGGTCGCGTCCAGGCACTCCTGCACGAAGGCAAGGGCCGGTCGCAGTACCGCCTCGATGTCGGTCAGGGGCACCCGGTAGGGCGAGCGGCTGGGCTGGGCGTCGGGCAGGCGGTGCAGGCGCAGCGGAATCTCGATCGACAGGTTCAAGCCGGTGCGCGCCACCGCCCGAAGGATGCGCGCGCAGTCAATCTGGCCCTGGCCCAGCGGCGTAAAGAAATACCCTTGCGCGTCAGCCCGCACATCCTTGACATGGGTGTGCAGGCACAGCGGCATGGCCGCCAGCGCGTCGTCGGCCGGATTGACGCCAGGCCGGTGCGAAATGGTGTTGCCGGCGTCGTAGTTCAGGCCGACCCTCGGGTGGCCGATGCCGGCCAGCAGGGCGGGACCGTCGGCGGCGGTATTGAGCAGGTTGTCGGAGCCGTCGCCCGGGTTTTCCAGGCCGATCCAC
>NZ_JANOAL010000030.1:0-15230 GCF_031411155.1 Polaromonas sp.
ATGAACGGGATGATCATGATCGCCAGAATGATGCCGGCCGACAAAATGCCGATGCCCACCGGCGGCCCCGACACCAGCGCGCCCAGATAGGGCACGCCGCCAAACAGCGCCTGCAGCGGCTGCTGCACATAGGTAGCCAGAATCGGGCCAAACACCAGCAGGCCCCACATGCCGTAGACAATCGACGGCACCGCCGCCAGCAGTTCAATCGCCGTGCCGAGCGGCCTTTTGAGCCAGGCGGGCGAGAGTTCGGTCAGAAACAGCGCAATGCCAAAGCTGACCGGCACCGCGATCACCAGCGCGATCAATGAGGTGGCCAGCGTGCCGTAAATCATGACCAGGCCGCCGTACTCGTTTTTGACCGGGTCCCAGGTCGTGCTGGTCAAAAAGCCCAGGCCATACTTGCTGATGGCCGGCCAGGCGCCGATGACGAGCGACACCAGAATGCCGATCAGCAGGCCCAGCGTCAGCAGGGCTGCCCCGGTGGCGGCCCAGCCAAAAAGCCGGTCCGCCAGCGGACTTCTGCGCACGGTGTTAACAGGGGGAGGAGGGGTCATGTCGCGTCCGGTCGCTTTTTCCGGGCGGTCAAAAGCGGCCCGGCTTGCCGGAAGTGTAGAGGACACCTGAAAAGCCCCTGTGTTGCGTTGTGAACGAATCGGCTGGTCCGGTTTACTTGAAGGCAACGGCCTTGCCCGAGCCGTCCTTGATCTCGGCCCACGATTTTTCGATGATGGTTTTCACGTTGGCGGGCATGGGCACGTAGTCGAGGTCGTCGGCCACCTTGTCGCCGCCCTTGAAGGCCCACTCAAAGAACTTGAGCGATGCGGCCGCCTGGGCCGGCTTGTCCTGGGCTTTTTGCATCAGGATGAAGGTGGCGCCGGTGATGGGCCAGGAGTCCTTGCCGGGTTGCTCGGTCAGGATCTGGTAGAAGGTCTTGGCCCAGTCGGCGCCGGCGGCGGCGGCCTTGAAGGCGTTGTCTTCGGGTGACACAAAGTTGCCGGCGGCGTTTTTCAGCTGCGCAAAGACCATCTTGTTTTGCTTGACGTAGGCGTATTCGACATAGCCGATCGAGTTGGGCAGGCGGCCGACAAAGGCGGCCACGCCTTCATTGCCCTTGCCACCCGCGCCCACCGGCCAGTTCACGGCCGTGCCCTCGCCCACCTTGGTTTTCCACTCGGCATTGGCCTTGCTCAGGTAGTTGGTGAAAATAAAGCTGGTGCCCGAGCCATCAGCGCGGCGTACCGGCGCAATGGCGGCGTCCGGCAGGGCCAGCGTCGGGTTCAGCGCCTTGATGGCGGGGTCGCTCCACTTGGTGATCTTGCCCAGGTAGATGTCGCCCAGCACCTGGCCGCTGAGCTTGAGCTGGCCTGGGGTGACGCCGGCAATGTTGACCACCGGCACCACGCCGCCGATCACGGTGGGAAACTGCACCAGCCCTTTTTTGGCCAGCTCGTCGTCCTTCAGCGGCGCATCCGAGGCGCCAAAATCGACGGTTTTGGCCTCGATCTGGCGCAGACCGGCGCCGGAACCGACCGACTGGTAGTTGATCTTGACGCCCGTGGCCTTGTTGTAGTCCGCGGCCCACTTGGAATACAGTGGCGCCGGGAAACTGGCACCAGCGCCGGTCACGTCCTGGGCAGCTGACAGCGTGGCAAACGACAGGGCGGCAACGCCCATCAGGGCGGTGAGGGAAGCTTTCAGGGTCAATTTCATCGGATTACCTCTTGGGTTGGTAGAAAAGATGGCTTGACTGTAAAAACCTTGTGTGACAACGGCGTGACAAAGCCGTCAAACCGGCCTTTTCGCGGGGGCGCGTCACTGACCCGCCCGCCTGTCACAAAACTTTCAAACCGGCGTCACGAATCTGTCATCGGCCGCTTTTAGGCTTGCGGCTGCAGGCTTTGCAGGCCCGCAGCCCCGTTTTCAGCATCATTTAGGGCTCCAGCCCTCGAATAACGGGCGCACGCCGCTATTCATTTAATAGCACCACAAACCCATCACCACCCTGCACTGCCGGAGAATCGCGCATGCCCCTCGTCTGCCCCGGCTTGAGCCGCCGCCAATTGCTCCAGCGCGCCAGCCTGCTCGCGGCCGGCGCCGCCCCCGCTGCCTGGGCCCAGCCCGGCAAGTCCGCCACTGCCGGGCGCCCCCTGGTCGTCGCGCAGGTGGTGGACTTTTCACCCGCGCAGCAGGACGTCTCGCGCGACTTCCTGGTGGGCTCGCGCGCCGCCTGGCAGGACATCAATGCGCGCGGCGGCATTCGCGGCCGGCCGGTGCAACACCTGGCGCTGGAGACCGACGGCACAGCGGCCAGCCTGCGCAGCGCACTGGACGCGGTGAAAAACAACCCTTTCTGCGTGGCCTTGTCCGGCAGCGTCGGCGATGAACTGGCCGGTCAGGCCGCCGCGCTGTTGCGCCAGGACGGGCTCAGGCTGGCGCACGCGGCGCCCTGGCTGCAAAATTCCAGCCTGGAGGTCGACGAGCAGACCTTTCCGATCTTCGCCAGCCGGCAGGAACAGATTGCCCATGCCCTGAAAACCCTGGCGCTCATGGGTCTCAGAACCCTGGGCGCGGTGTATGGCTCGACGCGCGACCACGCGGCCTACCATGTCGAGGTCGAGCGCATTGCCAGCCAGCTGCAGCTCGGCCTGCAATCTTTTCAAGGCGCTGGCAAGCTGCGCCTGCTGGGCCAGCAACTGACGCCGACCACCCCTGCCGTGCTGCTGTTTGTGGGCGGCACACCCGAACTGGCCGAGTTCACCCAGGGCCTGCAACGGCAGGCACGCCAGCGCTATCTGGTGGCCCTGGCCGACGTGAACCTGCAGACCCTGCTGCAAATGGGCGCGGCGCGCGGCGCGCCGGTGATTGCGACCCAGCCGGTGCCGCTGCTCAATGCCGGCTTGCCGATTGTCAGAAACTACCGCGACACCCTGGCCCGCCTGTACGACGAAGCGCCCACGCCGCTGAGCCTGGCCGGCTATATCGCGGCCCGCTACACCTTTGAAGTGCTGCAGGCGGTGGACGGCCCGCTGACCCGCCAGAGCGCGCTGGCGGCTTTTCAGCAGCGGGCCAGCCTGGATCTCGGTGGTTTTCGCGTCAGTTTCAACAGCCAGCGGCGCGGCAGCAGCTATGTCACCCAAAGCATGACGAGCAGCGACGGCCGGCTGGTTGGCTAGCGTTTTTGAGCCGCTTTCGGGTGCTATGCTCAGCCTGAAAACACAAGACGCAGACATGCAAAATGGAACGCTACTGGCCGGGGTGGATCTGGGCTCCAACAGCTTTCGCCTTGAAATCGGCCGGCTCGACCACGGCCGCATCCTGCGCACCGAATACCTCAAGGAAACGGTGCGCCAGGGCAACGGGCTGGACGCGGACCGCAACCTGACCGCCGACGCCATGCAGCGCGGCTGGGACTGTCTGGCCCGCTTTGGCGAGCGGCTGGCGGGCTTTGACAAGTCCCAGGTCAGGGCGGTGGCGACCCAGACCCTGCGCGAGGCGCGCAACCGCGACGAATTTCTGGCGTGCGCCCACCAGATTCTGGGCTTTCCGATTGACGTGATTTCGGGCCGCGAGGAAGCCCGCCTGATTTACCAGGGCGTGGCCCATGCGCTGCCGCAGTCGGACGAGCGCCGGCTGGTGGTGGACATTGGCGGGCGCTCGACCGAGCTGATTCTGGGCCAGGGCCTGCAGGCCCGCAGCATGGAGTCTTACCGGGTTGGCAGCGTGGCCTGGTCGATGAAATACTTTGCCGAGGGCCTGTTCACGCCGCGAGCGTTTGAAACCGCCGAGATTGCCGCCAAGGCCGTGCTGGACGAAGCCGTCAGCACCTACCGCGCCGGCGCCTGGCAAGTGGCCTATGGCTCGTCGGGCACCATAGGCGCGGTCGGCGATGTGCTGACGGCGGCGGGCTGGCCGCCCGGCCTGGTGACGTGCGACGGCCTGAACTGGCTGCTCGATCGCCTGCTGAAAGCGCAGAGCGCCGACCGCGTCAAGCTAGACGGCATGAAGGATGACCGGCGCGCCGTGATAGGCGGCGGCGTCAGCGTGCTGCGCGCGGTGTTTGAGCTGCTGGAGATCGAGCAGATGCAGGCCGCTCAGGGCGCGCTGCGCCACGGCGTGCTGTATGACCTGCTGGACCGCGAGCAGGAAGGCACCGACTTGCGCGCCACCACCGTGCAGCGCCTGGCGGCCCGCTTTCATGCCGATTCCGCGCAGGCGCAGCGCGTCAGCAAGGTCGCGCGCCAGCTGTTTTTAATGGCCCGCAGCGGCCGGCCTATGGCCGAATCAGAGCATTTTCAGCGCAAGCTCGAATGGGCCGCGCAGCTGCATGAAATTGGCAGCCAGATCGCGCACAGCGACTACCACAAACACGGCGCCTATATTCTGGACAATGCCGACGCGCCGGGCTTTGCGCAATCAGAGCTGCACCGGCTGAGCCTGCTGGTGCTGGGCCACCGCGGCAAGTTGCGCAAGCTCGAAGTCGATTTTGAAGACCGCGTCTTCATCCAGCAGCTGCTGTGCCTGCGCATGGCGGTCATTTTGTGCCATGCGCGGCGCGAACCCGACCTCAAGGGCCTGCAACTCGATGGCGGCGCCGAACCGGCGCGGTTTTTTGTGCTGAACTGCCGGCCCGGCTGGGCCCAGGCCTTTCCCCAGTCGGCCCACCTGCTGCGCGAGGAAGTGCTGGCCTGGCAGAAAACGCCGTGGGCCCTGAGCGTTTCCGGCCTCTGATCAGAGCACTTCCGGCGACTGCACCGTGACCACCACGGTCTGGCTCTGGCCGTCGCGCTGCCGCGTGCGCAGCCACCAGACAGAGCCCTTTTTAACCGGGCAGTCGCTTTCCTGCAGGCCCAGCAGGCGCGCAATCGTCTGGCCCAGGGTGGGCTGATGGCCGATCACCAGGATCGGCGACTTGCCCTGCGGCCACTGCACCAGTTCCAGCAGTTGCGCGGCCGTGGCGTCGGGCGCCAGCTCGGGGCGGACTTTGTACTTGCGGCCCAGCGCCAGCGCGGTCTGCTCGCAGCGCCGCGCCGGGCTGACCAGAATGCGCGTGCCTTCGGGCAGTTGCCGGTCCAGCCAGCCGGCCATGCGGACGGCCTGCTTTTCACCGCGCGGCGTCAGTGCGCGCTCCAGGTCGCTGCCGGCTTGCGGTTCGCCTGGCGGCGCATCCTGCGCCTCTGCGTGGCGCCACAAGATCAGGTCCATGGCAGTGCGTCCACTTTATAGCGGTGCCGAATAGCGGGCCACCAGCGCCGCCTGCGCGCCATGGCGCGCGGCGGATGGCGCTGGCTCTGGCCGCGCATCCACGCGCAGATAGCTGCCGTCGGCCTGCAGGTCCCAGGCGTCCAGCCCGTCATGCAGGTAGGCCACCAGGCACTCATCGATGAGGCGCTGGCGAATCACCGCATCGTTGACCGGCCAGGCCAGTTCGACCCGGCGCAGCATGTTGCGGTTCATCCAGTCGGCGCTCGACAGCAACAAGGTTTCCTCGTCGCCGCAGCGAAAATAAAACACCCGCGAATGCTCCAGAAAGCGGCCAATGATGGAGCGCACGCGGATGTTGTCGCTCACCCCCGGCACCTGGGCCGGCAGCATGCAGGCGCCGCGCACGATCAGGTCAATCTTGACACCGCTCTGCCCCGCCCGCACCAGCGCCAGCATCAGGGCCTCGTCGGTCAGCGCATTCATCTTGAGCACGATGCGGCTGTCCTTGCCCTGGCGCGCCGCCTCGGCCAGCGCATCGATTTTCTCGACCAGCCGGCGCTGCAGGTGAAACGGCGCCAGCAGCAGCCGGTGCAGCTTGGGCAGCCGGCTCTGGCTGGCCAGGTGCACAAAGACGTTGTCGACGTCCAGCGTCAGCAGCGGGTCGGCACTCAGGTAGCTGATGTCGGTGTACAGGCGCGCGGTGCGCGGGTTGTAGTTGCCGGTCGACAGGTGCGCATAGCGGCGCAGATGCCGGCCCTCGCGGCGCGTCACCAGCAGCATCTTGGCGTGGGTTTTCAGGCCGACCACGCCGTACACCACCTGGGCCCCAATCGACTCCAGCATTTCGGCCCAGTTGATGTTGGCTTCCTCGTCAAAGCGCGCCTTCAGCTCCACCACCACCGTCACTTCCTTGCCCAGGCGCACCGCCTCGCGCAGCAGCACCATCAGTTCGGAGTCGGTGCCGGTGCGGTAAATGGTTTGCCGGATCGACAGCACCTGCGGGTCGTTGACGGCCTCGCGCAAGAAGGCCAGCACGCCGTCAAAGCTCTCGAACGGCTGGTGAATCGCCACATCGCCCTGCTTGAGCCGATCAAAAAACGATTGCCCGGCCTGCAGCTGGGTCGGGTAGCAGCCCTTGTGGCGCGGAAACAGCAGCTTCGGGTCGTTGATCAGATCGACCAGCTGCGTCAGCCGCACCAGATTGACCGGGCCATGCACGCGGTACAGCGCCAGCGTGGGCAGGTTGAACTGCTTGAGCAGAAAGCCCGACAGGTGCTCGGAGCAGCTGGCCGACACCTCCAGCCGCACGGCCTGGCCGTAATGGCGCTGCTCCAGCCCCTGGCGCAGCGCGGTACGCAGGTTTTTGACATCGTCTTCGTCCACCGCCAGGTCGGAATGACGGGTGACGCGGAACTGCGAAAACTGCCCGACGACCCGGCCCGGAAACAGCTCGGCCAGGTGCGCCCGAATGATGCTGGACAGGGACACGAACAGCTTGCCCTTGCCCGAACCCTTGTCACCGCCACTGGGCATGTGGATGAAGCGCGGCAGCACGCGCGGCACCTTGACGATGGCGATGTCGTTCTCGCGGCCAAAGGCATCGCGGCCGCTGAGCCGCACAATGAAATTGAGCGACTTGTTGGCCACCTGCGGAAACGGGTGCGACGGGTCCAGCCCGACCGGAATCAGCAGCGGCCGCACTTCGCGCTCAAAATAGGCCTTGACCCAGCGCCGCTGGGCTGTGGTGCGATCACCATGCGAGACGATGTGAATGCCGCGCTGCGCAAACGCGGGCAGCAACTCGTCGTTGTACAGCGAATACTGGCGCGCCACCATGCCGTGCGCCATGGACGACAGGACCTTGAAGGACTCGGCGCTGTAGGCGCTCTTGGCATCGTCGGCGCCGGGGGCCGTCAGGTGGGGCGCCGCCCGCACCTCAAAAAACTCGTCCAGGTTGGACGACACGATGCACAGATAGCGCAGCCGCTCCAGCAGCGGCACCTCGGCTCGCCTGGCCCAGTCCAGCACGCGCTCATTGAAAGCCAGTATGCTGTGGTCCCGGTCCAGAAACTGAACCGTCGCCGGTGTGGCTGCAGGGGCTGGCGCGGCTGGCGGGGCGGCGGGCAAAGCGGGTGAAAGAGGCATCAGCAGCATGAATTTTTTGTCATCAAAGGCAAGCCGCAGTGTTTACCGGTTTGATGACAACGGTGTGACAGTACTTTTGACTGATGGTGCCCCCGCTTGAGCGGGCTGGCAAGTGCTGGCTTTTCAGCTTGCCAACGCAGCCTAGCCGGAAAAATGCTTGAGGTAGCGCGGCGGCAGGTCGGCAATGCGCATCATCATCGGCAGGTCGGCCGAATTGAACTCCGGGTCCCAGGCCGGCGGCCCCAGCACCTTGGCGCCCAGGCGCAGGTAGCCCTTGATCAGCGCGGGCGGCTCCACCGCCAGCGAATCATCGAGCCGCTCCACCGGCAGCGCCAGGCGCGGCGTGACGTGGTACTCAATCGCCGCCAGGTGGGTTTGCCGCAACTGGCGCCAGATGCTGGCGGCGGCCTGCCCGCTGCCGGCGCCCTGGTGCTGCATCGGGATGCTGGCGCAGCCCATCATGGTGTCGAGCTGGTTGCGCGCCATGAACTCGGCCAGCGCGCCCCACAGCGCCAAGATGACACCGCCGTGCCGGTGCCCGGCATGCACGCAACTGCGGCCCAGCTCGACCATGCGCTCGCGCAGGCTGCGCAGCCGCGTCAGGTCAAACTCGGTGTCGCTGTAGGTGCTGCCGACGCGGCTGGCCTGGGTCGGGGTCAGCACGCGGTAGGTGCCAATCACCTCCCGGCTGGCCGCGTCGCGCACCAGCAGGTGCTCGCAGAAATCATCGAACAGGTCCACATCGTGGCCGGGCAAGGTATTGGGCAGTGTGGCGCCCATCTCGACCGCGAAGACCTGGTACCTCAGGCGCTGCGCCTGCCGGACCTCGTCCTGGTGCCTGGCCCAGCCGACCGAGATTTTGCCCACGGCAGGCCCTTGAACAGCGGGGGAAGCGACAGCATGACGGCTTTGATGAAGTGACCCCCGAGTGAAATGGGGCGAAGCGACGGGCGACAGTGCGAAGGTGGGATTGGGCAGTTCTTTCATGGCTAACTCCTGGTGGTCTGGTGGTCCGGTGGTCTTTTGAAACGGCAGGCGCCTGGCTGGTCGTCGATGTGCAGGCCTGAAACGCGGCTGTAAAAAAGCCCCAAAAAAGGGGCCTGAAGAAAAGATGTCTAGTCTGCGAGGGGCAGTGCCGCCGCCAAGTTGCGCCGGCCCGCGCCTGCCTGGGCCGCCGGTCGCCCGCCGGACAGGCCCTCCAGCCAGGGCCGGGTGCCAGCCTTGAAGCGCAGGCCGCCGGGGCTGCTGGCCATGGCCTGGGCCGTGCAGCGCAGGATGCGAAGAATGCGCAATCGCTGGGTGTCGAGTTCGTGGCTCGCGTGGGTCAGGCCAGGGGTCCAGTTCAGCGCCATGGCGTACTCCGTTGTGTTTGTCATGCGCAGATTGTGAAAGCCGCAGGTGACGCCCGCGTGTCACTTCGATGGCGCTTGTGTGACAGCGCGCGGCCGGTGCCACGCCAGCTTGCTATCAAATCAATAGCTGTATGCGCGCATAACGCCTGGGCTAGAGGCCTAAATGACTAGAAAATGGCGACTCCAGACCGTTTTCGGGCAGCGCCGCGGCAGCGGACTCACAGCGCGCGCTGGTTGACCCGTTTTGACAGCGCCTCGGCGCTTTCCCTGCGCTCGCTGTAGCGGTCGGTCAGCCAGGGCGACACGTCGCGCGTCAGCAGGGTGAACTTGACCAGCTCTTCCATCACGTCAACGACCCGGTCGTAATAGGCCGAGGGTTTCATGCGGCCGGCTTCGTCAAACTCCAGAAAGGCCTTGGCCACCGACGATTGGTTGGGAATCGTCAGCATGCGCATCCAGCGGCCCAGAATCCGCATCTGGTTGACGGCATTGAAGGACTGCGAGCCGCCCGAGACCTGCATCAGGGCCAGCGTTTTGCCCTGGGTCGGCCGCACCGCGCCATCGGCCAGCGGAATCCAGTCAATCTGCGACTTCATGATGCCGGTCATGGCGCCGTGGCGCTCGGGCGAACACCAGACCATGCCCTCGGCCCAGGCGGCCAGTTGCCGCAGTTCCTGCACCTTGGGGTGCGCGTCGGGCGCGTCGTCGGGCAGCGGCATGCCGCGTGGGTCAAAGGTGCGGGTTTCGGCGCCCATGGCCTGCAGCAACCGCGCCGCTTCTTCGCTGGCGAGCCGGCTGTAGGAGCGCTCGCGCACCGAGCCATAAAGCAGCAAGATGCGCGGCGCGTGGCTGCTGGGGGCGGCAGGCCGGGCCGCCTGCAGCTGCTCATGGCCAGGCGCCACAAACAGCGCTGCATCCAGATGGGGCGTCGTGGCGGCCAGCCGTTTAACGGCCGGCAATGCGTTCTCCCCGCTCGTTGATGACGGGCTCGCCGTCTTCCTTGGCGAAGGCGCCGCGCTGCGGCAGCGGCAGGATGTCCAGCACCGCCTCGGACGGGCGGCACAGGCGCGTGCCCAGTGGCGTCACCACCACCGGCCGGTTCATCAGAATCGGGTGGGCCAGCATGGCGTCAATCAGCGCGTCGTGGCTGAGCGCCGCATTGTCCAGGCCGAGTTCGCCGTACAGGCTTTCCTTTTGCCGCATCAACTCGCGCACCGGTATCGCCATCTGCGCCAGCAGCGCCAACAGTTGTTCGCGGGTGGGCGGGGTTTTGAGGTAGTCAATCACCTCGGGCTGGGCGCCGGTGTTTTTGATCAAAGCCAGCACATTGCGCGAGGTGCCGCAGCGGGGGTTGTGGTAAATCGTGATGTCGGGCATCTGCCAGCTCCAGATAAAGAAGTTTGAAGAGGTATCAATTGCATCGATTTGATAATTCAATTATATTTGAATTATGGAAACAACAAGCCCTGAAGAAAACGCGGTGCTGAAAGCCCTGGCCGCGCTGGCGCAGGCCCAGCGCCTGCGCACCTTTCGCGCGCTGGTGGTGGCCGGCCCGGCCGGACTGACGCCCGGCGCCATCGCCGAGCAACTCGACGTGGCGCCCAGTGCGCTGTCTTTTCACCTCAAGGAACTGACCCACGCCGGCTTGGTCAGCAGCGAGGCACGCGGCCGCAACCTGATTTACCGCGCCAGCTTCGGCCAGATGAATGCGCTGCTGGCCTACCTGAGCGAGCATTGCTGCCAGGGCGAAGCCTGCGAGGTGGCCGACAGCGCCTCCTGCGCGGCGTGCTGACCGACCAACGAGGCGCCGTCATGAACATGGCCGAGGCATTGAACCTGGGGTGCCTGTGCCGCACCCTGAACCCGGAGCGCCTGCGCGAACGACTGGAGACCGACCCGAGCCTGCAAGGCATGGTGGCCGGGTTGGCCGCGACGCATCCGCACCTGTTCTCCGCAAGCGCCGTCTTTCTGGACCCGGCGATCCGCGCGACGCTGGGCCAGGCCATCCGCGCCATAGAGCGCGTCATCGCCCTGCCCGCCTACCAGCAACTGGCGCTGGCCAAGGCGCCCGAGATTGCCCGCCATGCTTTCGGCCCCGCCGGCGTCTTCATGGGCTATGACTTTCACCTGGGCGCCGACGGCCCGCGCCTGATCGAAATCAACACCAATGCCGGCGGCGCCCTGCTCAACGCCGCGCTGGCCCGCGCGCATCGTGAGTGCTGCGAACCGATGCAGGGGCTGATGGACGCGTCGACCGATTTGGCGCCGCTCGACCAGCGCTTTGTGGACATGTTCCGCACCGAATGGCGGGCCCAGCGCGGGACGCAGCCGCTGCGCAGCGTGCTGATCATCGACGACGCGCCTCTCACGCAATACCTGGCGCCGGAATTTGCGCTGGCACGCCAGCTGTTTCTGCGCCACGGCATCACGGCCGCCGTGGCCGACGCGCGCGAGTTGCAATGGAAAGACGGGGCGCTGTGGCACCCCGCCCTGCCCGCGGGCCAGCCGGTGGAGCTGGTCTACAACCGCCTGACCGACTTCAGCCTGTCCGAGCCGGCCCACGCCGACCTGCGCAGCGCCTACGTAGCCGGTGCCGTGGTCGTCACGCCGCATCCGCGCGCCCATGCGCTTTACGCCGACAAGCGCAATCTCATCACGCTGGGCGACGACGCACTACTCGCCTCATGGGACATTAGCGCTGAAGACCGCCGCATTTTGCAGGCCACCATTCCGCAGACCGAGCGGGTCACGGCCGAGCATGCCGACGCCCTCTGGGCCCGCCGGCGCCAGCTGTTCTTCAAGCCGGTGGCGGGTTACGGCGCGAAAGCCGCCTACCGCGGCGACAAACTCACACGCGGCGTCTGGAGCGACATACTGGCCGGCGATTTCGTGGCCCAGGCGCTGGTGCCGCCCAGCGAACGGCTGGTCGACGTCGATGGCGTGGCCACCCGGCTGAAGCTGGACCTGCGCGCCTACACGTACCGCTCGCAGGTGCAGCTGCTGGCGGCGCGCACCTACACCGGCCAGACCACCAACTTCCGCACAGCCGGCGGCGGCTTCTCTCCGGTGGTGGTGCTGCCCGCCCTCGACGGCCGCCTGTCACCACCACTATCAACCGTGCCGTCCAGCGACAGCCCCTGCGCTGGTGCTGCGGGCACGGCCTGCTGACCAACAACATAACCCGCCGGAGAATTCTCATGCCCGACCTGCCACCCGCCAGCCTGGACAAACCGATGCTGCAAGACAGGGCGCGGGAGCTGGCGCAATCATGAGCGAGCCGACTGCCACGGCGCAAACTCATGGCGCGCGCTCTGTCTCTGCCGAATTGGTGCTGCATCGCCAGCTGCTGGCCGAATTTTCAGGCACCGCCGCCCTGCTCTGCGCCGTGATCGGTTCGGGCATCATGGCCGAGCGCCTGAGCGGTGGCAACACCGCGATTGCGCTGCTGGCCAACACGCTGGCCACCGTGTTGGCGCTGTATGTGCTGATCGAGCTGCTGGGACCGGTGAGCGGCGCGCACCTGAACCCGCTGGTGACCCTGGTTTTGGCACTAAATAGGCCTTCAGCCCAGGTAAAACGTGCACATCTAGCTATGTTTTTTATAGCAGTCCAGTTGCTGGGGGCGGTGATCGGTGCCTGGGCTGCGCACGCCATGTTCGACACCCCGGTGTTGCAGTTCAGCAGCAAGCTGCGCAGCGGCTGGGGCCAGTGGCTGGCCGAGGGCGTGGCCACCGCCGGGCTGATTCTGGTGGTGCTGCGCGCGCCCGCGCACAAGGCGGCGGGGCTGGTGGCCTGCTACATAGGCGCGGCCTACTGGTTCACCGCCAGCACCTCGTTTGCCAACCCGGCCGCCGTGCTGGGCCGCATGCTGTCGGACAGCTTTGCCGGCATTGCGCCGGCCAGTGCCGCGGGCTTTGTGATCGCCCAAACCGTCGGCGCGGCAATAGGCGTGCTGCTGGACCGGGGCCTGGGCAAGGCCGCCGCTTAATCGAGCCACTTCTGAAAAAACTGCGCCTGGCCCATGGCCGGGTCGAGCCGGTAGGCGGCAAAACCGACCCGTTCATAGAGCCGGATGGCGCTGTGGTTGCCCTGCAGCACTTCCAGCGTCAGCTTGCAGGCGCCGCGTTCACGCGCAATCTGGTCCACCAGCGCCAGCATCTGCTCGCCCACCCGCTGGCCGCGGTGGCTGGGCAGTACCGCCACGTCATGCACATTGACCAGCGGGCGGCAGGCGAAGGTCGAAAAGCCTTCTATGCAATTGACCAGGCCCACGGGCTGCGCGCCGTCAAACGCCAGCACGCTGAAGGCGTGGGGCCGGCCCGCCAACTCCCCGACCAAATGGGTTTTTGCAAAATCACTGAGCGGCTCGCCGCCGCCGGCCGGGTCCCGCGCGTAGGCGTCGAGCAACTGGACGACCGCCAGGGCGTGTGCCGGATCGGCGTAGTTGGCGCGGCAAACATGCAGCGGGGACGATGAAAACGTTTCAGTCACGCGTGAGGCCTTCTGGGTGAAAAATGACTGCGCGATTTTATAGACGGTAGATCTGCCGCGCGTTCTCCTCCAGGATGGCCGCTTGCTCCTGCGCGCTAAAGCCTGCCAGCAGGTATTGCGTCTCGCGCCACCACAGCGGGTAAGTGCTGACCAGTTCCAGCACCGGCCAGTCACTGCCCCACAGCACCCGTGCAGCCCCGAAGCTGGCCAGCACATGCGCGGCCCAGCGCCGCACGGCAGCGGGCGCGGGTGCCGGGCCGGCCTCCGTCAGCAGCCCTGACAACTTGCACATCGCCCCGGTTTCGGCAGCCAGCCGCGCCATGCCGTCGGCCCAGGGCTGCCACTCAGCGGCGGCAATGTCGGGCTTGGCCGCATGGTCTATCACCAGGCGCAAATCGGGGTAACGTCCGGCCAGGGTCAGGAGGTGCGGCAGGTGGGCCGACTTCACCAGGGCATCCAGCACCAGTCCGGCATCCGACATGGCCTGCAGCGCCGGGGCCAGCAAGGGCTGCAGGATCCACGCCGGATCAGCAATGTCCTGCAGCATGGGGCGCAAGCCCTTGAGCCTGGGATGGCGCGCCAACGCTTCGATCCGGGCGGGTGCATCGGCGGCCAGCCAATCAACCCAGCCCACCACGCCCAGAACCTGCGGGTGTGCATCGGCCTGCGCCAGCAAAAAATGGGTTTCAGCCTCGGTCGGCGCGGCCTGCACCAGCACGCCGCCGCTCACGCCCAGCGGCGCAGACTCGGCGCGCCAGTCGTTGACGCTCACGTCGCGGTAGATCGGTGCCAGCGCGGGTTCAATCGCTGGATTGAGCCAGCCATAGTCGCCGCGCGCCAGCTGCCAGCAATGAAAGTGCGCATCAATACTCATGGCGTCGGCGCCCCGGCGGGCAGCAGGCCCTGCGCCCGCAGCGCGGCCCAAAATTCCGGCGCAATCGGCTGCCGCAGCATGGCCTGCGCATCGTCCCACTCGGCTTCCTTGCGCGCACCCAGCATCACGATGTCGACCGCCGGGTGTGCCAGCGGAAACTGCAGCGCCGCCGCCCGCAACGGAACCGCGTGGGCTTCGCACACCGCTTCGATCTGCGCCGTGCGCTCCAGCCACTCCTGCGCAGCCGGGGCGTAATTGAAAGTGGCCCTTCCTTCGCGGGTTCCGGTGGCCAGAATGCCCGAGTTGAAGACGCCGCCCAGCGCAATGCGCACACCGCGCGCCACACACTGCGGCAGCAGATCGGGCAGCGCGCTGTGGTCCAGCAGGCTGTAGCGCCCGGCCAGCATCAGCACATCCAGCTCGGCTTCGTTGAGCACCTGCAGCACCACAGCCACATCATTGGTGCCCAAGCCAATGGCGCGCAGCAGGCCTTCTTTTTTCAGCTGCTGCAGCGCCGGCAGGGTTTCATCGATCACCTGCCGCAGCACTTCGGGCGCCCTGGCGCCGTGGCTGGCCGCATCGGGGTCATGCACATAGGCCACGTCCAGCCGGGACAGGCCCAGGCGCTGCAGGCTGTCCTCCACGCTGCGGCGAGTCCCGGCGGCGCTGAAATCCCACGATTGATTGAACGGCAGGATATCCACATAGCCATGCTGGGCGCGCGGTGCCGCGGCATCGGGCCGCAACAGGCGCCCTACCTTGCTCGACAGCACAAAGTCATCACGCGGGTGGCTGCGCAGCGCATCGCCCAGCCGCCGCTCCGACAGGCCGTGGCCGTAATGCGGCGCGGTGTCAAACGTGCGGCAACCGCTGGCCCAGGCGGCGTCGACCAGCGCCCTGGCGTCGTCGTCGCTGACGGCCACAAACAGGTTGCCGAGCGGAGCGCCGCCCAGACCCAGCCGCAGCTGGCTGCCAGCACAAGGAGGAAAGAAAGGTGTCATTTCAGGGTAAATCCCAATAAAAGTTTAGTCATGCTACAGCTAACATGTCAGTCCTCAACACGGGGAAATCCCGTGGTTTCCCAAAATCTGAGTGACTTTCACAAGGCGACACGCTCCCGGTCTTTTCATGCTGAAAAACATCCCGCCACTGCTGACCCCCGA
>NZ_JANOAL010000031.1:0-1855 GCF_031411155.1 Polaromonas sp.
ACCGCGTAGCCAAACGACTCGGCCATGTTTTTGGTCGAGCCGCTGAACTGGTAGCGGTAACCGGGCGGAAAACGCATGCCGTCCAGCGCGGCCTTGATGTCGCCCGAGACTTCGCCGGCCGAGCGGTTTTGCACGTTGCCGTTGATCGCGACCTCGCGCGTCATGTCGCGCCGGTTGATCTGGTTCGGGCCGGTCGACTCCCTGACGCTGGCGACCTGGCTGAGCCGCACGATGCGCGCCGAGCCGTCGGCATTGCTGCCCAGGCTGCTGCTCATGAAGGGCAGGCGCTCCAGGTCTTGCGGTGCATTGCGCGCATCGGGCGCCAGGCGCACGTTGACGTCATAGGTCTGGTCGTCGGGCGCGCGCCAGTTGCCCACGGTTTGCCCGGCCACCAAGGTGCGCAGCGCAGCGCCAATCTGCGGCACCGACAGCCCCAGGTCCGACGCGGCATCGCGCCGCACATCGACCTGAATCACCGGCTTGTCGGCCTTCACGCTCGAATCCAGGTCGACCAGGCCCGGGATGCTGCGGATTTTTTCGGTGACGAGGCGGCTCAGCCGATCCAGCTCTTTCAGGTCCGGGCCCTGCAGTGAAAACTCGACCTGCTTGTTGCCGCCCACCGTATCGAGCAGGCCCACATGGGTGACCGTGATGCCGGGCACCTGCGCCAGCCGCTGGCGCAGCACGACCGACATCTCGTCGACACTGCGCTTGCGCGCCTTGCGGTCCACCAGCCGCACATAGAGGTTGGCAGAATTCTTGCCCTGGGCGTTGCCGGTGTTCAAGGTGGCCAGGGTGTAGCTCACTTCCGGGAATTCGCGAACAATGGTTTCCAGCTGGCGCGCCTTGGCCTCGGTGGCTTCCAGCGACGAGCCCACCGGCGTGTAAAAATTGAGCGAGGTTTCCGAAAAGTCGGCCTTGGGCACAAACTCGGTGCCCAGCAGCGGCACCATGAAAATGCTGGTGACGAAAATCACCAGCGCCAGCGCCAGCGTGGCCAGCTTGTGGCCCAGCGCCCAGCGCAAAATGCCCTGGTAGCTGTTGCTCAGCGCGTCGGTGGCGTGGTCGAACCAGCCCGTGACGCGGCCCAGGGTCTTGTCGTAAAACGTGATGCGTGAGGCGGGTTTGCCGTGCAGGTCAATGGCCGGGTCGTGCCAGATGCTCGACAGCATCGGGTCCAGCGTGAAACTGACAAACATCGAGATCAGCACCGCCGCCACGATCGTGATGCCGAATTCGTGAAAAAACTTGCCGATGATGCCGCCCATGAAGCCAATCGGCAGAAACACCGCGACGATGGAAAAGGTGGTGGCCAGCACCGCCAGGCCAATCTCCTGCGTGCCATCGAGCGACGCCTGGTAGGGCGTCTTGCCCATCTGCACATGGCGCACGATGTTCTCGCGCACCACAATCGCATCGTCAATCAGCAGGCCCACGCACAGGCTCAGCGCCATCAGCGTGATCATGTTGATGGTGAAGCCGAACAGGTTCATGAACAAAAACGTGCCGATGATGGAGATCGGCAGGGTCAGCCCGGTGATGACGGTCGAGCGCCATGAATTGAGGAACAGGAACACGATCAGAACCGTCAGCAGCGCGCCTTCAATCAGGGTGCGGCGCACGTTCTCCACCGCCACCCGGATCGGCCGCGCGCCGTCGGTGACCAGCGCCAGCCGGGCGCCCGTCGGCAGCAGCGGCGTCAGCTCGGCCACCGCCTTGTTGAGACCGTCCACCACCGCAATGGTGTTTTCGTCCTGGGCTTTTTGCACCGTCAGCAGCAGGGTGCGCTGGCCGTTGTACAAGGCCAGGCTGTCCAGCTCCTGGGCGCCATCGGCAATGCGCGCCACCTGGTTCA
>NZ_JANOAL010000032.1:0-5521 GCF_031411155.1 Polaromonas sp.
AGTTCATCGGCCGTCACGCTCTGGCCGGCCTTGAGCACCACATAGGCCTTGGGCTTGACCAGCGCATCGGCATCGGCCAGGCCAATCACGGCCGCCTCCAGCACGGCGGCGTGGCTTGCCAGGCAGGCCTCGACCTCGAACGGCGAGACATAGATGCCGCCGACCTTGAGCATGTCGTCACTGCGCCCGCCATAGGTGTAGTAGCCATCGGCATCGCGGATGTACTTGTCGCCGCTTCGGGTCCATTCGCCGGCAAAGGTCGCCTTGGTTTTGGCGCGGTTGTTCCAGTACATCAGCGCGGCGCTGGGGCCGCTGATCTGCAGCTCGCCGATCTCGCCGTCGGCGCATTCATGGCCGTCGTCGGCCACGATGCGCAGCCGGTAGCCCGGCACCGCCTGGCCGGTCGTGCCGTAACGCACCTGGCCGGGCCGGTTGCTCAAGAAGATGTGCAGCATTTCGGTCGAGCCGATGCCGTCCAGAATGTCGCAGCCATACTGGGTCGCCCATTTCTGACCGATCTGGGCCGGCAAGGCCTCGCCGGCGCTGGCGCAGACGCGCAGCCCGAGCGCGGATTTGTCGGGCCGGGCCGGGTCGGCCAGCAGGGCGGCGTACAGCGTGGGCACGCCGTAAAAAATCGTGGGCTGGTATTTTTTCAGGATGCCGAACACGTCGGCCGGCGTGGGCCGGGCCGGCAGCAGCACGGTGGTGGCGCCCACACTCATCGGAAAGGTCAGCGCGTTGCCCAGGCCATAGGCAAAAAACAGCTTGGCGGCCGAATACACCACGTCGGATTCTTCAATCCCCAGCACCGCGCGGCCATAGAGTTCGGCGGTCTGGATCAAATGGCTGTGCAGGTGCACCGTGCCCTTGGGCGTGCCGGTGGAGCCGCTGGAATAGAGCCAGAAGCAGGCATCGTCGGCACAGGTGTCTGCTATTGTTTTGGTAGCTGGTGATGCGCGTATGACCTCAGCTAGCGTCGTGTTGGATGCCAAATTGTCGGCCCCGGCCAGAATCACGGCCTTGAGCGTGTCGATCTGGCCCAGCAGTGGCTCAAAGCTGGGCAGCAGGGCTTGCGAGACGATCAGGCCCTGGGCGCGCGAGTCGCGCAGCATGAAGTCGAAGTCCTGCGGCGTCAACAGCGTGTTGGCCGCCACCGGCACCACGCCGGCCAGAATGCAGCCAAGAAACGCCACCGGCCATTCGGGCGTGTCCAGCAACGCCAGCATCACGCGGCTTTCGGGCGCAAGGCCCATGGCCCGCAGGCCGTTGGCCAAACGCTGGGCCTGGTCGGCCAGCTCGCCGTAGCTCAGCTGCTCGCCGCTCAGCGCATTGATGAAGGCGACCTTGCCGGGCCGCTGGGCGTTGCGCGCCAGCAGGTCGTGCGCGGCGTTGTAGTCGCGGGGAATCTCCACCACCGGTGGGCTCACCGAATGGTCGGCGCGGCTGGCTTGCATGAAGGTCTTCGGTTGCTATTATTTTTGTAGCTATCTGCGCCCGTTCCACCTGGGCTAGGGCCGTATTTGGCTATTAAACCGTGGCCGCGGGGGCATCCATGGCCTGCACGGCCTGCGCCAGCCACTCGCGGCACCACCCGGTGCCCTCAGTTTCCGGCATGGTGCCGCTGCTGGCGTCGTGGCACCAGACCTCGCCGATGCGCCGGGCGCCCAGGTCCTGCAGCCGCTCGTCGAATTTTTTGCCGCCAAAGCAGAAGGTCTGCATATAGGTGCGGTCGCCCAGCGCGATCACGCCATAGCGCACATGGCCCAGAAACTGCGGCTGGGAACCCAGCGAGTCGTACAGCGCGCGGGCGTTGTCGGGCACGTCGCCCGAGCCGTAAGTGGACGAACAGATGAGATAAAGTGCATCTTCGGCCTTGTCTGCATCAAACACGCTGATGTCCAGGTCGTCCATCAGCAGCACCTCGATCTCGCTCGCCAGGTCGGCGCAATCCATCTGGATCGCCTGCGCCACATAGTCTGCCGTGCTGGTCATGGTGCCCACCAGGATTTTGAGCTTCATCAAAGATCTCCAGAAAAAGATGCAATAAACTGCTTGACATCGAATTTACGTGAAGCATACTGCGATTTTCCCCTTGTGCAAATAGCTTTAAAAGCCGGTGGTTCTTGTGGAAATCATCTCGGAGCAGGATTCAAAAGCCACGCTGAGCGAGCTCGGCAGCCGTGTGCGCGCCTGGCGTGCCCGGCGCGGCATGACGCGCAAACAGCTGGCGTCTGACTCGGGCCTGAGCGAGCGCTTTCTGGCCGATGTGGAAAGCGGCAAGGGCAATGTCTCGATCAACTCGCTGGCCGCCGCCGCCCGCGCGCTGAATATTTCCATGCTGGAACTGCTGCAGGACGCGCCGCGCCAGGCGCTGGCGCGGGTGCAGGGCCTGCTCTCAAGGCTGGACGATGCGCAGCTGGACCAGGCTTACAGCCTGCTGGGCAACACGTTTGGCCTGACGGATATGCTGGGGCGCGAGCAGCGGGTGGCACTGATCGGCTTGCGCGGCGCCGGCAAGTCCACGCTGGGGGTGCAACTCGCGGCCCAGCGCGGCGTGCCGTTTATCGAGCTGGACCGCGAGATCGAGCGCGAGGCCGGCACCAGCATGAACGAGATCTTGCTGCTGCACGGGCAGGGCGGTTACCGCCGCTACGAGCGCCGCGCGCTGTTTCGCATTGCCGAGGACCACCCCGAGGGCGTGGTGATGACCACTGGCGGCAGCATTGTCAGCGAGCGCGACACCTTCGACCTGCTGCAAAGCCGTTTTTACTGCGTCTGGCTCAAGGCCAGCCCCGAAGAGCACATGGCCCGTGTGGTGGCCCAGGGCGACATGCGGCCGTTTGACGTGACGCGCGGCGCCACCAGCGAAGCGCTGGACGACATTCGCCGCATTCTGGCCAGCCGCGAAGCGCTGTATGCGCGCGCCGATGCGGTGGTCGACACGGCGGCGCGCAGCCTGAAACAAAGCCTGTCGGATCTGACCCGGGCCGTGGCCCAAACCCCCAACGAAATGAAGTGAACACCATGACGGAACCGCTGATGTTCAAACAGCTGATTGACGGCCAGCAGCGCGAACTGGTCAGCTTTGCCACCGACCCGAGCCGCTACCAGCACTGGACGCTGCGCGTGGACGGCGACCAGCCCGACGTGGCGCGCCTGAAACTCGACATCAATGAAGACGGCGGCATCAGGCCGGGCTACAAGCTCAAGCTCAATAGCTACGACCTGGGCGTCGACATTGAACTGCACGACGCGCTCAACCGCATCCGTTTTGAGCACCCGGCGGTCAAGGTGGTGGTGTTTGAGTCGGGCAAGGAAAAATCTGGTGCTCGGGCGCCAACATCTACATGCCGGGCTTGTCTACCCATGGCTGGAAGGTCAACTTTTGCAAGTTCACCAACGAAACCCGCAACGGCCTCGAAGACTCTTCACGCCACGACGGCCTGCAGTCGATTGCCGCCGTGACCGGCGCCTGCGCCGGCGGCGGCTATGAGCTGGCGCTGGCCTGCGACCGCATCGTGATGGTGGATGACCGTTCCAGCACGGTGAGCCTGCCCGAGGTGCCGCTGCTGGGCGTGCTGCCCGGCACTGGCGGACTGACCCGCATCACCGACAAGCGCAAGGTGCGGCGCGACCTGGCCGACATCTTTTGCAGCACCTCGGAAGGCGTGCGCGCGGACCGCGCCAAAGACTGGAAACTGATTGACGCCCACGCCAGGCCGCAGCAGTTCAACCAGCTGCTTGCTATCGAAATAGAAGCACTCCGCACACGTTTTACCAGGGCTGCAACCCTAAAATGCATTCAACTGACGCCCCTGAAGCGGCTCATCGACGACGCCGGCTACCACTACAGCACGGTCGATGCGCAGGTGGACCGCGCCCGCCGCATCGCCACCCTGACCCTCGAGGCGCCCGCCGCGCCCGTCGAGTCCACGCCCGACGCGATTGAAGCGGCCGGCGCCAACTGGTACCCGCTCCAGCTGCAGCGCGAACTCGACGATGCCATCCTGAACCTGCGCACCAACGAGCCTGACGTCGGCACCTGGGTGATCAAAACCCGCGGCGACGCCGGGCTGGTCGTCAAGATGGACCAGGTGCTGGGCAGCCTGAAAGCCCACTGGCTGGTGAAGGAAACCACGGGCGCCTTGCGCCGCACGCTGGCGCGGCTGGATGTGACCAGCCGCTCGCTGATTGCGCTGGTGGACTGCGGCTCGTGCTTTGCCGGCACGTTTTATGAACTGGCGCTGGCCTGCGACCGCATCTATATGATGGACCTGCCCGACGCGCCGGACAGCGCGCCGGCACTGCAGCTGAGCGCCGCCAACTTCGGCTGGTTTGCCGCGGTCAACGGCCTGACGCGGCTGCAAACCCGCTTTTGCGAAGACGAATCCACCATCGCGCAATTGAAGGGTTTGGGCGACAGCCCGCTGCGCGCCGACCAGGCGCTGGCGCTGGGCCTGGTCACCCTGACGCCCGACGACATCGACTGGGACGACGAGATCCGCATCATGCTCGAGGAGCGCGCCAGCCTGTCGCCCGACGCCATGACCGGCCTCGAAGCTTCGCTGCGCTTTCCGGGCAGGGAGACCATGGAGACACGTATTTTTGGCCGACTGTCAGCCTGGCAGAACTGGATTTTCATCCGGCCCAACGCGGTGGGCGAGGAGGGCGTCTTGAAGCTCTTTGGCACCGGCAAGAAAGCCAAATTCGACTGACAGAGGGTGTAACCCCACTAAGCGCCTGCGGCGCCTCCCCCAAGGGGCGCCACCCGCGGCCCGGCTGAGCCGTCTCCGTGCTGGCACTGGCCTTGAGATCGCCACTGTCGCTCGCAACTTGTTTGATGGAAGAACCATGAGCAGCATTGACCTGCAAGCCCTGATCCCCAACAACGTCGACCTCGGCGAAAACCGCCAATTGCAGCGTGCACTGGAACACTGGCAGCCGGCCTTTTTAAGCTGGTGGGACGAGATGGGCCCCAGCGACTTCAAGGCCAGGGAGGTCTACCTGCGCACCGCGGTCGGCGTCGATGCCTCGGGCTGGGCCAGCTATGGCTACACCCCCATGCCCGACTACCGCTGGGGCATCTTCCTGGCCGACCGGGAAGAGGGCCGCAAGATTGGTTTCGGCGACCACCTCGGTGAAGACGTCTGGCAGGATGTGCCCGGCGAATACCGTTCCACCTTTCGCCGCCTCATCGTCACCCAGGGCGACACCGAGCCGGCCTCGGTGGAGCAGCAGCGCCATCTCGGCCTCACCGCGCCGTCGATGTACGACCTGAGGAACCTGTTCCAGATCAACGTCGAGGAAGGCCGTCACCTCTGGGCGATGGTCTATCTCCTCCACACCTATTTCGGTCGCGACGGTCGCGAGGAGGCCGAGGCTCTCCTCGAGCGCCGCTCCGGTGATCCGGACAAGCCGCGCATCCTCGGCGCGTTCAACGAGCCGTGCACCGATTGGCTCTCCTTCTTCATGTTCACGTTCTTCACCGACCGTGACGGGAAGTTCCAGCTGCTCGCCCTCG
>NZ_JANOAL010000033.1:0-12662 GCF_031411155.1 Polaromonas sp.
GGCTGAAACAGGTGCCCGGCATCACCGTCACGCATGCCGGCCTGCTCGACGCGGTGGGCGGCAACAAGCAGGTGGAGTTTTCGATGCAGGGGCCTGATCTGCAGGAACTGGGCCGGCTAACGCGTATCGTTACTGAAAAAATCCGGACCATTCCCGGCCTGGTCGATCTGGATACCAGCCTGAAGGCCGATCAGCCGGTGCTCGACATCGCGGTGCGGCGCGATGCGGCATCGGACCTGGGCTTGTCGGCTTCGCAGATTGCGGCGGCATTGCGAACGCTGGTTGCGGGCCAGACCGTTGGCAATTGGCGCGCGCCCGATGACCAGACCTACAACGTCAATGTGCGGCTGGCGCCCGATGCGCGCAACGCACTGCAAGACCTGGAGCGCTTGCCATTTATGAACAGCACCTTGGGCAGCAATGCCGACGGCTCGGCCCGTATCGTTCGCTTGAGCCAGGTCGCCAGCGTCAGCGAATCGACTGGCCCGAACCAGATCAACCGGCGCGACCTGACGCGCGAAGTCGCCATCACTGCCAATGTTTACAAGCGTTCGGCCGGCGAGGTGTCGGGCGACATCAAGGCGGCGCTCGAAGGTGTGAACTTTCCACCCGGCTACCGCTACCAGTTCAGCGGCTCGACCAAAAACATGGCCGAATCCTTTGGCTATGCCGTCTCGGCGCTGGTGATGGCGGTTTTGTTCATCTACATGATTCTGGCCAGCCAGTTCAAGAGCTTCCTGCAGCCCATGGCGCTGATGACCTCGCTGCCGCTGACGCTGATTGGCGTGGTGCTGGCCCTGCTGCTGTTTCGCTCCACGCTGTCGATGTTTTCCGTCATCGGGGTGGTGATGCTGATGGGCCTGGTCACCAAGAACGCGATTTTGCTGGTGGACTTTGCGATTCGAATGCGGCAACCCGGCGTCGACGCGGACGGCCGCCGCCTCGAAGGCATGCCCCGCAGCGAAGCCCTGCTGGAAGCCGCCAGGGTCCGCCTGCGCCCGATCCTGATGACCACGCTGGCCATGATTTTCGGCATGGTGCCGCTGGCCTTTGCCCTGTCCGAGGGTGCCGAGCAGCGCGCCCCCATGGGCCAGGCGGTGATTGGCGGCGTGATTACCTCCTCGCTGCTGACGCTGGTGGTGGTGCCGGTGACCTATTGCTACCTGGACGACCTGGCCCAATGGCTCAGGCGCCGGTTTGGCGCCAGCGCCCCCGCGGCGCCGGTCATCGCCACAGCCGCCGACTAAAATCCAGAGGTTTCGCCCGATGCACTCCGCTTCTTACCTGTCACAGTCAAACACCAGACCCGCCATGAACTACGAACAAGCCCGTTTCAACATGATTGAGCAGCAAATCCGCCCCTGGGAAGTGCTGGACAACCAGGTCCTTTCCCTGCTCGCGATGATCAAGCGCGAAGATTTTGTGCCGCTGGCGCACAAGGCGCTGGCCTTTGTCGACATGGAAATTCCGCTGAGCCCCGCCGGCCCGGCGCAACAAGACCCCGGCCAGTGCATGCTGGCGCCCAAGGTCGAAGCCCGCATCTTGCAGGACCTGGCGGTGCAGAAACACGAGAAAGTGCTCGAAATCGGCACCGGCTCGGGCTACATGGCCGCGCTGCTGGCGCACCGCGCGCAGCAGGTGCTGAGCTTCGAGATCGACGCCGCGCTGGCCCAGACCGCCCGCCACAATCTGCAAAAAGCCGGCATCTACAACGCCGAAGTGCGCACCGGTGACGGCGCGGCCGTGCCGGGCAGCGCTGCGCTGGGCGGCCCGTTTGATGTCATCGTGCTCAGCGGCTCGGTGGCCGAAGTGCCGGCCTCGCTGCTGTCCCTGCTCAAGGTTGGCGGCCGCCTGAGCGCCATCGTCGGCTTTGAGCCGATGATGCGCGCCACCCTGGTGACCCGGCCCAGCGAAGACGGCTGGCGCACCACCCAGGCCTGGGACACGGTGGCGCCCCGGCTGATGAACTTTCCCGAGCCGTCCCGATTCACCTTTTGAAACCGCCGAGCAAGCCGCCCATGATTGCCCAGATCAGCCCCGCCGATTTCGCCGCCTGGCGCGACCGCGTCAATGCCACGACACCCGCCGCCGCACCCGCCCTGGTGCTCGACGTGCGCGAACCGTGGGAACTGCAGACCGCCTCGGTCAGGGGCGACGGTTTTACGCTGCTGCACATTCCGATGCGCGAGATTCCGGCGCGCCTGGCCGAGCTGCAGCAGGCCCACGGCAGCCATCAGCCGATTGCCTGCCTGTGCCACCACGGCATGCGCAGCCTGCAGGTGGCCAATTATTTGACGCAAAGCGGCTTCACAGAAGTCGTCAACCTGCAGGGCGGCATTGACGCCTGGTCGCAGCAGGTGGACCCGACCGTGCCGCAATATTGATGCCCTTTTTGCTGATCGCTGACTCATTCATTTCCCCAGGACGCCTATGACCACGCCCCCCGCACTGCCGGCCCGCCCGCTGCTGTTGTCCCTGTCGATAGCCGCTGCGCTGCTGGCAGCCGGCCCGATGGCGCAGGCCCAGAGTCTGGTGGAGCTGTACGAGTCAGCCCGCGCGTTTGACGCCACCTACCAGTCGGCCCGGCTGCAGTACGACGCCAACCTGGCCCGTGCCGCGCAGGCCAAGGCCGGCATCCTGCCCGCGGCGGGCCTTGCGGCCGGCGCATCGCGTACCGGCTTCGAAAACACCAATCCGGCCATAGAGCGCAACTTCAATACCCAGAACGCCACGCTCAGCGCCTCGCAGCCGCTATACCGGCCGGCCAACTGGGCCAGCTACGAGCAGGGCTTCAAGCAGGTCGACCTGGCCCGCGCCCAGCTCGACAGCGCCGAGCAGGACCTGATTGTGCGCAGCAGCCAGGCTTACTTTGACGTGCTGGCCGCGCAGGACACGCTGACTTTCGTGCAGGCGCAAAAAGCCGCCGTGGCCGAGCAGCTGGCCTTTGCCAAACGCAACTTCGAGGTGGGCACCTCGACCATCACCGACAGCCGCGAGGCGCAGGCGCGCTACGACCTGGTGATTGCGCAGGAAATCGCCGCCGAAAACGACTTGCGCGTCAAGAAAATCGCGCTCGACCAGCTGGTCGGAAAAAATGAAACCCAGCCCAGGGGCCTGCTGGCACCGGTTGCTCTTCCGCCGGTGCAGCCGGCCGATGTGAACGCCTGGGTGCAGCAATCCGAAGCGGTGCATCCGGGTATTCGCCAGGCGCAAAGCGGGCTGGACATTGCCGAGCTGGAAGTGACCAAGGCCGAGGCCGGCCACAAGCCCACGCTGGACGCCACCGCCAGCTACAACATCACCCGCAACCCGGCGGGCACGGCCACCTCCGCCGCGCAGACATCCTCGCGCACCAACGCCACCACGGTCGGGCTGGTGCTCAATGTGCCGCTGTTCGCCGGCTTTTCCACGCAAAACCGCATCAGGGAAACGCTGTCGCTGAAAGACAAGGCGCGCAGCGACCTGGAAGGCGCCAGGCGCAGCGTGGCTCAAAGCACTCGCACCGCCTACTTTGGCGTGCTGTCGGGACAGGGCCAGGTCAAGGCGCTCGAAGCCGCCGAGCTGTCGAGCCAGAGCGCGCTCGATGCCAACAAGCTCGGCTACCAGGTCGGTGTGCGCATCAACATCGACGTGCTCAACGCGCAAAGCCAGCTGTTTCAGACCAAGCGCGACCTGGCGCAGGCGCGCTACAACGTGCTGCTGGGCGGCCTGCGGCTGCGCCAGGCCAACGGCACGCTAAGCCCGGAAGACCTGCAGCAGATCAATTCACTGCTGGCCAGATAAGGCCGCTCACCGGCGGGCGCCACGGTCTATCGGCGGTTGAAATGGCGGTGCCGACGTCTTTGCAGGCACCGGCTGCGACACCTCGCTCAGGCCCGTCGCCGGCATCGTGACGGGTGCTGCGCCTGGCTCCGCTGCCGCCACGATGAGCGCCGGTTTTACCGAGCCCAGCAAATCGTCCGCGGGCGGCACCGTGAGCGTGTAGGCCAAAAAAAATGTCAGGCCCGAAGCCCCCATCGCCAGAGGTCCGGCAAGAAAATCCACGCATCGGGCAAACCTCCCGGTGCTGCGGGTGTCGCTATCTGGTGGAACGGACTCAAAATCATTACTGCTGAGTAACGCCATAACAGTTCCCCTTCGACGTGGACTTCGGCGTGCGTGTTGTGAGGCCACGAGCGCCTGATCCGGTAACCCAAACAGCTGTCCACGGCAGTCAACGCCGGGTTGGCGTGCTGTCCAGCGTTTGGGACATTTCGCAGCGCAAAAAAACATTTGCCAACAAAAAAAACTCCGCATCCCTCTTTAAATCGCTGCCAATTTCAGTGTCGCGGCCGTTGTTGGCCGGTGCAATACCAAAAAAACACCCCTTTTTTTTGGACAAACTTTCGCAAAACTTTTTTAAGTTGGCGTTCACTCTGATTATTTGTGACGAAATGTATGGCTTGCCCGGGATGGGAGGTCACCGCTCCAAAGCCGTAACAACTTCAGCGACTATTAGTTTCAAATTGTATTAAATGTTTTTATTTGTAATTAATACAGTGATATCTGGGGACGTGGACGCTGAGATGTCCTGACCCCCAGCGAATCGCCAGAATTAGCTGGCGGATAACAATAATAATGATTATCATTAACGTCCTTAGCACCAAGGAATCCCATGAAGCGTTTTTTGTCCCTCACTCTTTTGTCGTTGGCGGCCGCCACCGCTTTTGCCGCCGTTGATGAAGTTACGCTCACGATCAAGGATCACGCCTTCGAGCCGAAGCAGATCACGATCCCGGCTGGCAAGAAAATCAAGTTGCTGGTGGTGAACAAGGATGCCACCCCCGCAGAGTTTGAAAGCAAATCGCTGGGCCGCGAGAAAGTCATTCCCGGCAAATCCACCGCCACCATCAACCTTGGCCCCTTAAAGCCTGGCCGCTATTCCTTCGTCGAGGAATATCACGAAAACAACGCCGCCGCGCAAGGCACCCTCATCGTCGAATGAAACCTGACCAGGAGCCCGCATGTTCGCCGCTGCCCTCATCGTTTTTCGTGAATCACTGGAAGCCTCGCTGATCATCAGCATCATGTTCGCCGCCACGCGTGGCATACCCTCGCGCGCGCGCTGGGTGGTGGCCGGAATACTCGCCGGGCTCACGGGCGCGGCACTGGTGGCTTCCAGCATGGAGCTTATTTCCAGCACGGCCAGCGGCATGGGCCAGGAGCTGTTCAATGCCGCGATTTTGACGCTGGCGGTGGGCATGCTTGCCTGGCACAACATCTGGATGGCGGTGCATGGCCGCGAAATGGCGGCGCAGGCCGCGAGCGCGGCGCGCGCCATCAATGACGGCACGCGCGAACGTTCGGTGATTTTCATCATTGTTGCCCTCGCCGTTTTGCGCGAAGGCTCGGAAACCGTGCTGTTTCTCTACAGCCTGGCCACCAGCAGCGAGGACGGCTTGCGCACCACCGTGGGCGGCGGCCTTAGCGGTCTGGCCGCTGGCTTGCTGGTGGGCGGGCTGCTGTACGCCGGGCTGCTGCGCATTCCATTGCGCTGGTTCTTCTCGGTCACCGGCATCCTCGTGCTGCTGCTGGCCGCCAGCATGGCCTCTCAAGCGGCGCGCTTCCTGATCCAGGCCGATCTGCTGCCCAGCCTGGGCGCACCGCTGTGGGATACCTCCGCGGTGCTGCCCCAGACCACGGCGGTCGGAACGCTGCTGCACGGACTGATCGGTTACGACGCCCAACCGGCAGGCATGCAGATTGTGTTTTATGTCGTGGTGCTGGCCAGCATTGCCGCCGGAATGCGTTGGGTGACGCCGCGCGGACAGCACGGCGCACCGAAGCGCGGGGCTGTCCCTCCTGCCGCCGGGGAGTTGCCGCGTCATGCCGGCGTGGCATCTTCCAGTTCGGCATCCGACCGGGTCCGTTAGACAGGCGGCCCGCCTGCGCAAGGCAGGCAAGCGGCTGACGCGGGGCCGTTAGCAAAATTATTTGCTACTAAATTAGTAGCAAACTATGCTTAGTTTTATTGGGCTAATGCCGTTATTTGCCTGAAAAAGGCATTTTTTCGCCTTCCCGCGCGCCGGCGAACATCACTACGCCCTGATCTGCCGCCCATCCGGGTTACAGCCAAAAAACCTGATTCAAAACTCACAATCAGTAGTTTTATTTACGTTTAGTTACCGATACAAATGTTACTTATTGAGATTCCCAACATCCAGTCCGATCATCTCAGGTAATTCGCACCCTCCATGGACAGGCCGTGAGTGAAAGCTAACTTTTGCGTAGCCTTCAGCTTAAATTAAGAAAAAATAGGTAGTTTTTTCGGGATTTACGCCCCCTGAACCACGCAACACACTGGTGCCAGCGTTCGACAACGCATGGACATCCGTAAAAAGCGTGTGCAAATGTGTTGTTTGTCGCTACCGAAAAACCATAAAACGGAGAACAACCATGGCGTCATTCACATTCGGTACCAGCGATCGTGAGTTCACTCCCGCCGATCCGGACCGCCCCGCCCCTGAAAGGGTCACCGGGCGCCGGACCTTTATCGCCGGTGCGCTTGCCCTCGGGGCCTCGGGCCTGCCCGGCCTGAAAGCCCACGCCCTGACGCCGACCGCTGCCGTCGATTCCGCGGTGTCGGTGAGCCCCGCCGTCAGCTTGCCCACGGTGGCCCCCGGCGCGGGGCCGGTCACGCTGCTGCCGCCCGGCACGCCGGTGGCCCTGCTCGACGCCGCGGCCCATCCCAAGTTCGTGCAACCCCTGCCCAACCCGCTGAGCCCCATCAACCGCTTCATGCCGACCGGGCCGGGCCCGTCGAGCTATACCCTGCAGATCAGGGAGTTCAGCTCCCACATCGGCCTCGTCGATGCCAAAGGCAAACCCCTGACCACCGTGCTGTGGGGCTATGGCACCGCCCTCCAGCCGCCAACCTCGCCGGCGCGCAGCTTCGCCGTGCGCTCAGGCGCCAGCATCCAGGTCAGCTATGTCAACCAGCTGCTCAATGGCAGTGGCGCGCCGCTGCCGCACCGGCTGCCGATAGACACCACGCTGATGTGGGCCAACCCGGGCAACCTGGGCGGCCAGGCGCCCGTGCCGCTGGTGGCGCATCGTCACGGCGGTGGCTCCATTGATTCGGCCGTCGACGGCCTGCCCGACGCCTGGGCCACGCCCGACGCGAACCGCGACGGCACGCCCGATTTCCGCGGCCGCCTCTACAGCACGCCCTACGTCTTCAACAACAACCAGGAAGCCGGCCACCTGTGGTTTCATGACCATGCGCTGGGCGTGACCCGGCTGAACGTCAGCATGGGCCTGACCGGCAACTACCTGATCCGTGACGCGAACGAGGACTACCTGATCACGCGCAACATGCTGCCCGCGCCGGCCTACGAGCTGCCGCTGGTGATCCAGGACCGCATGTTCGATGCCACCGGCAAGGTCTATTACCCGTCGTCCGACACGGCAACCTACCCGAATGCGCCCGCCATCACCCACCTGCCGGAGTTTTTTGGCGATTTCATTCTGGTCAATGGCGTGCCCTGGCCGAAATGCGAGGTCGAACCGCGCCCCTACCGGCTGCGCCTGCTCAACGCCTCGGATTCGCGTTTCTACGACCTGAAGTTCCAGCGCCCCAATGGCAGCGCGCTGCCATTTCACCAGGTCGGCACCGAACTCGGCCTGATGGACGCACCCGTCGGGCTCAATCACCTGATTCTGGCTCCGGGCGAGCGTGCCGACCTGGTCATCAACTTTGCCGGCCTGGCCCAGCAGACCATCACGGTCGGCAACTCCGCCAATATCCCCTTCCCCGACGGCGATCCGGTCGACCCGCTCACGGCCGGCAAGATCATGGCCTTCAAGGTGGCCTTGCCGCTCAACACCACGGTGCCGCAGAGCGTGCTGCCGGTGTACCTGCGCCCCCTTCTCGGCCTGCTGCCAGCGCCGCGCACGGCGGGCGTGCCGCGGCGCAAGCTGATGCTGTTTGAGGGCACCGACCCGCTGGGGCGGCTGCAGACCATGCTGGGCACGGTCAACCCGGCACCGGGCAATCCGGCGAACCCGGCCTTTGGCACCTTCTTCTACTCCGACCCGGTGACCGAGTACATGAGCGCCGGCAGCACCGAGATCTGGGAATTGCACAACACCACGGTGGATGCCCACCCGATTCATCTGCACCTGGTGGATTTCCGCATCCTCAGCCGCGAGCCCTTTACCGGCACCGTGGTCGACAAACCCATGGGCCCGGGCGGCAGCACCAGCGGTGGCTACCTCACCCAGATCGCGCTGCCAGGCCCGCAGCGCCACGCCGAGCCCAACGAGGCGGGACGCAAGGACACGGTGATCACCTATCCCGGTGAGGTGACCCGCATTCTGGTGAGCTTCGCGCGGCCCGGCGAATACGTCTGGCATTGCCACATCCTGTCGCATGAAGACCATGAAATGATGCGCCGCTTCATCGTCACCTGAGCCACAGCGACGGAACCGGGCCAACGCAAAGGAGACACACCCATGCATCCGTTCCCATGCCCGGTCCCCCGCGCGCCGGCTTTTCTGCTCGCGGCCCTGCTGGCCGTGGCCGGATGGCCGGCCGCGTCGGCCCACCAGGGACCCCACGCGGCGCCATCCGCCAGCCTGCCGCAGGACGGCGCCGCCGTTTCCCGCAGCATGGTGCAGGTCCGGCTTCCGGCGGTGCGGGTGCGCCAGCACAACGGCAAGCTCGTGGCCTTTGACGCGACCATGGACGATACCCGGCCGGTGTTGCTGAACTTCGTGTTCACCACCTGCACCGGCATCTGCCTGCCGATGTCGCAGCTGTTCGCGGCTGCCCAGGAGCGCCTGGGCGCGCAGGCCGACCAGCTACAGATGGTCTCGGTGTCGATCGATCCGGGCCAGGACACCCCGGCGCGCCTTGCCGAGTACGCCGGCCGCTTCGCCGCCGGCCCGCAGTGGACCTTTGACACCGGCAGCCAGGACGCGATCGATGCGATCCAGCGCGCCTTCAACGTCTATCGGCCCGACAAGATGAGCCATACCCCGGTCACCTTCGTGCGGCCGCGTGGTTCTCGCCAATGGGTGCGGCTCGATGGCTTCCCGTCGCCGGACCAGCTGATCCGCGAGGCCCAGGCCCATGGTCAGGGGCAAGCCCAGGCTACGGCGTCCCCATGACACGCGCCGGGGCAAGGCTGCTTCGGCGGGCCCGGCTCGGCCTTGCCGCCAGCGCGGTCATGCTGGCGTGCCTGCCCGCCGGCGCGGCGGATAAGGACCAGCGCCTGGACGTGCAGCGCGGCGAGCGCATCTACCGCGACGGCGTGCTGGCCAACGGCATGCCGCTGGCCGGCAGCCGCGTTGATGGCGTGCGCGTGGCGGGTGCGGCGGCCGCCTGCATCACCTGCCACCGGGCCAGCGGCCTGGGCGGCGCCGAAGGCAACCAGCTGATTCCGCCGGTGCTCGGCTCGCTGCTGCGGGCACCCGGCCAGCGCCCGGCCGAGCGCGCCGGGCGCGTGCCGGCCGGCGTGTCGCGCAGCGAACATCCGGCGCATACCCGCGCCGCCTACACGGCGCAAAGTTTTGAGCAGGCGCTGGTCGCTGGCCTGCGCCCTTCTGGCACCGCCCTGGGCTACCTGATGCCGCGCTACGAACTCGATGCGGCCTCGCTGGCCCAGCTGCTGGCCTACCTGGACACCCTGCCGCTGGGCCAGGCCCCGGGGGTCGATGACAAGGCGCTGCACCTGGCGACCATCGTCACGGCCGACGCCCCCGCCGCCGAACGCGACGCAACGCTGGCCATCATCTCGCGCTGCCTGGTGGAGCGCGGCCCGCGCCCGTCCGGCCACACCGGTGCGCCACAACCCTGGCAGCACCATGTCTGGCAGCTCGGCGCCGACCCGGCGCTGTGGCCGCAGGAACTGGCGCAGCTCCAGCGCCAGCAACCGGTGTTCGCCGTCGTGTCGGGCATCAGCGGCGGCAGCTGGACCCCGATCCACCAGTTCTGCGAACGCGAAAAAATGCCCTGTGTGCTGCCCAACACGGCGGCGGTGGACGACGGCATGGCCTCGCACTGGTCGTTTTACTTTTCGCGCGGCGTCAGCCTGGAAGCCGCCGCGCTGGCCCAGCGCCTGGCCGATGAAGCGCCGCCTGGCGGGTGGCGCCGCATTGTTCAGCGCAGTGACGACTCTGAGCCGGCACGCTTGGCGGCCGATGCCCTGCGCCGGCATGTGCGCGAGCTGGGCATCAGCGCCGAGATCGATCAGCAACAACACGAGCCGCAAGCCGACCGCCTGCTGGGCAGCCAACTGACCGAGCGCGATGCGCTGGTGCTGTGGCTCAAGCCTGCCGCGCTGCGCGCTTTCACCGCCACGGCCGCCGCCCCGCAGGCGGGCCGGGTCATCATCTCTGGCGAACTGGCGGGGCTTGACGAGGCCCCGCTCGCCATGGCCTGGCGCGAGCGCGCCTGGATGCTCTACCCCTATGAAGCGGCCGAGCGCCGGGGCGCCCGGATCACGCTCAATAGCGGCCACTGGATGGGCCGCCAGGGCCTGGCGCTGCAACCCGCGCTAAGCCGCCTGCAGGGCAACACCTATTCGGCCTGCGAAGTCAGCGTGCGCGCGCTCCAGACCATGCGCGAGCGCTACTCGCGCGAGTATTTTGTCGAGCTGCTTGAGGCCGCCGACGAAGCCGCGGTCGCCACCGCCTACCCGCGCTTTACCCTCGGGCCCGGCCAGCGCCACGGCTCCCGGGGCGCTTTCATCAGGCACTACCAGGCGCCCGACTTCACCCGGCTGGCCACCACCGGCGACTGGCTCGTGCCGTCCCGCTAGTTCCGTGGCATGAACCGCGGCGGCGGGGCGTGCTAGCGTGCCGCCGGCCCGTCGGGCGGCGGCTCCGTCAGCAGCTCGAACGGCAGCGCCTGTTTCACCAGCACCACGGTGCACGGTGCCGCCATCGCCACCTTGATCGGCACGGTCGCCAGCAGGCGCTGCAGCTTCAGGCCGTGGGTGGCGGCGCCCAGCACCAGCACGTTGACCCGGTTGCCGACCGCAAAATTCACCAGCGCCTCGGCCACATCGCCCGACTCGATCACATGGCACGAGCTTTGGTGCCCCGGCAGCGCCAGCGGCTGCGCCCACAGCTGCAGGCGCGCCAGATGCCGGCGGTGCACGCTGGTTTCACTGCTGTCGTCGCTGGCGGGGCTGGTCTGGCCGGGCGAGATCACCGTGACGCAGGCCAGCCGGGCGCCGGGCCGCGTGCCGAGCGAACGCGCCGCCGCCTGGCGCAGCGAGTACAGCGTCGCGTCGGTGATGTCTTCATGCGGCAGCGCCACCATGACGATGGGCACCTCGGCAATCTGCCGTGCCGGCAGCGGGCTGGGCCGGTAGTCCATGCCCGCCGCCTTGAGCCAGCGTTTCAGATGCGTGCCCAGGCCGGTGCCCTCGGTGCGCCGGCCGCGCTCGGTCAGCACCACTTGTTCGGGGTGGCGCAGGTCCAGCGCCAGGTGCGCCGCCGACGGGTAGCGTTTGGCGGCTTCGGGCTCCAGACAGCGCAGAATGACCTCCTGCAGCCACGGCGGCAACTGCGGCTGCCGCTTGCGCGGCGGCAGCGGATCCATCCACAGGCGCTGGCGCAGCCCGCCTGCGGTCTCCGGCGTGCCAAACGGCAGCTCGCCGGTGGCCAACTGGTACAGCATCACGCCGATGGCAAAAATATCACTGCGCGGGTCACCGCGTATGCCCACCACCTGCTCCGGCGCGATCCAGGCCGGCGAACCGACGGCCTTGCGCAGCTGCTCGGCCAGCAGATCCGGGTATAGCGCATTGCACGACAAGCCAAAGTCCAGCAGCACCGCCGTGCCATCGGTCCGCATCAGCACATTGGCGGGCTTCAAATCAAGGTGCACGGTGTTTTGCTGGTGCAGGCTGTGCGCGGCCAGCGCCACCGCCACGCCCAGCCGCGCTACCTCGTCGGCGCCGGGGCGCTGCGGCAGATCGAGCCAGTGCTGCAGGGTCTGCCCTTGCACATATTCCATCACCAGGTAGGGCACGTGTTGCAGGTCGCCCGCCGCCACGAAGCGTGGCACATGGGGGCCCGCCACGATCTGCAAGATCTGGTGCTCGACCTCGAAGCTGACGATGTTTTCGGCGCCGTCGCCCGCTGTCATGCGCGGCACTTTCATCACCATGGCAAAGCCCGGGTCGGGCGCGCCCCGGCTGTAACGCACCCGGTAGATATGCGCCATGCCGCCCGAGTGGATGCAGTCTTCAATCGTGAAGCCGTCCAGCTCGGTGCCCGGCGCCATCAGCTTCATTGCCCGGTCTCCAGCCGGCTGGCAAAGTGTTCGGGCAGGCCCGCCCGCCGTATCGCCGCCGCCGCGCCCTGGTGGTCATAGTCCACCCGCTGAAACGCCAGCCGCAGGCGGCTGCTGTCAAACAGCGCGTACATGGCCTGCGGGTTGCCGTCACGCGGCTGCCCCACCGAGCCAATCGTGGCCAGCCAGTGGCGATGCCGTGGCAGCGGAATCGCCACGCCCGGTGTGGGCGAAAACTTCATCAAACCGGCGTCGGCGCCCCGGTAGTACAGGGTCTGCTGGTGCACATGGCCGCCAAACACATGGCGTATGTCGGGTGACGCAATCGCATCCAGGCTGGCCGCCGCCGCGCGCTGATCCGTCACATAACGCCACA
>NZ_JANOAL010000034.1:0-15831 GCF_031411155.1 Polaromonas sp.
AAATAAGGCAACGTATATTTCACGGATCGGCGCAGCAACTCGCGCTCTTCCTCGGCTGACAAATCAATGTGGAACGGGCTTTTCCTTGGCATATGCAAACCTTTCGCAGGGTTTGCCTCCACAATGCCATACGCGCTCGAACTTATCAACAAAATACGTTACCGTATTTTTGAAAATGCCTACTAAGTCCGAAAACTGATGGTGGAGTTCAATATTCGCGTTCAGCCGCTGCCAAGGGCGGTTGGCTGCGACGCGTTGTGCGGCATCTGACTGTGTATTGCATGAACTTCTGCTTGTCTGCCTGCGAATTAAGAATAAAAGGATCACGGCCCAAAGATCTCCTTCATCACCTGGTCTTTTGAAATCCGCCAATGGTTGACAAGCTGCTCTCCGATCAGCATGTTCGGACGATAAAACATGAGTGACTTTCCCGGTGGTCCGCCTGACGGTATGCTCGCCCGACTCAATTCGTCCACAACGAGAAATTCATAACGAATGCCTCTGCTCACTCCCTTGGTTCCAGTGCTTAGCGTGTAAGGCTCGGCGTAGCGCCTGCCGATGAGCTGCAAGTTTCCGAGATAGGTCAGTCAGTTTCTTGCGGTTGTGGGGGAGTCCATATACGAGGGGTTAGGCATCTCCTTCACCGGCATGCAGTTGCAAGCAGGAAGACTATGTTCAGCCCAGTGAACGAGAGGGGTGCCCACTTGAGCAGGAAAGGATTGCTGCTATAGATTGAGGCGCTGTCTCTAGCTGTCGCGACCACGCTCAAAGGCAGGTCTCCGTTCACCACGTTCGGCTCCCACGCACTGGAGTTGCTCTCAAGCCTGCGCGCCGCTTGGTAGACCAACTCCAGTTGTCCGCGAGCACGAGTCCCGAGACTCGCCCACGCAGGGCCAGCCAGAGCGCCAACTAGGGCGAGGAAGAAGAGCACGGCGGTAGTCCAAGGAGACTTCAGAGCCGACGCATACACCGTGGCCCAGGCCAACACCAAGATTGAACTGCCCATCAGGTAGTTGTATAGACGGGTCCACGAGACATTTTCGATTTGGATGACCATCTGGATCATGGCTGCGTAGGCCTCTCTGTTCGTCAGACGTTGCCTGGCAGCAGGTTCTTGCGCACTCTCTGAGTCCGTCATTGCTGTGTTCTCCGCGTATCGTTGAGACGGTGGAATCTGCGATGCCTAACTTGATGTATGCCGCAAAACCTGCGGATTAATCTGGGCGCTGCAACTTAATCGGGTCATCTCAAACTCCGGTGCGCGGCTTGCATGCTGAGTCGCGGGGTTTCATGCTGATTTTGTACAGTTATAAATCATGCCATCAAACCCCGCAATCTTTCTTCATTGAGTTAGGTGCTAATTTGGCCTCAACTCAAAAATCGGTTGGTGCCGACTATACCGTCGCGTTAAAGGCGCTCCCTGTTCCGCTGAGGCCATACATGAAGTCAGCGGCCAGTCCATCAGAACGGGCGTCACCGGCTATCAAAAATAGAGCAAGCTTGACTTGCTGTCGAGGCACGGGAATGCTGCGGTTCTGAAGTGGCCCTATTGCTATCATTTAAATAGCCGTTGGCGCTTATTCTGCTTGGGCTAGAGGCTGTTTTTATGCAAAATAGCTGTCCGGAGGCAGCCAGAGGGCCGCAGCGCCACCCTGCATTTCCCCGCCGCTACCCGAAGCCGGTCAGTCTGAGGTATCGTCAAACCCTTTTCTTCTTCTTTTCCCTTTTGTTTGAAGGAGCTATCGATGAAATCAATCCAACGCAGGGCAGCCATGCTGCTGGTCGGGGCTTTGGCGGCTGGCGGGGTGCTGGCGCAGTCGGCGGCGCCGCTTCGGGTCGGCTCCAAAATTGACACCGAGGGCAAGCTGCTGGGCAACATGATGGTGCTGGTGCTGGAGGCCAATGGCATCAAGACCGAGAACAAGGCCTCGCTGGGCAATACCAAGGTCGTGCGTGGCGCCATCACGGCCGGTGAAATTGATATTTACCCCGAATACACCGGCAACGGCGCCTTCATCTTTTCAGAAGAGTCGAGCCCGGTCTGGAAGAACGCCAGGGCGGGCTACGAGCGCGTGAAGGCGCTGGACTATGACAAGAACAAGATCGTCTGGCTCGAGCCCTCGCCGGCCAACAACACCTGGGCGATTGCGATTCGCAAGGAAGTGGTGGCGGCCAACAAGCTCAAGACGCTGGACGACATGGGCAAGTGGGTCACCGGCGGCGGGCAGTTCAAGCTGGCGGCGTCGGCCGAGTTTGTGGAGCGCTCCGACGCGCTGCCGGCGTTTCAGACGGCCTACAACTTCACGCTCAAGCCCGAGCAGATCTTGACGCTGGCCGGTGGCGACACGGCGGTCACCATCAAGGCGGCGGCCGAGAAAACCTCGGGCGTCAACGCCGCCATGGCCTATGGCACCGACGGCGCCGTGGCCGCGCTGGGCCTGGTGATCATGGAAGACCCGAAGGGCGTGCAACCGATTTACGCGCCCGCACCCATCATTCGCGAGGAAGCGCTCAAAAAGAACCCGAAAATCCGGGACGTGCTGGCGCCGGTCTTCAAGCTGCTGGACGGCCCCACCTTGCAGGGCCTGAATGCCAAGATCCAGCTGGAAGGGCAGGACGCGAAAAAGGTGGCTTCGGATTTCCTGAAGGCCAAGGGGCTGCTGAAGTAAGCGCTGTTGCAAGCACGGTTTGCCTGCGTTGAACCCGACGGGCCTTATGCGGGCTGCCGACACCGACCCTGCCGATGGTGGCTTCGATGCCGTCAATGGCGTTGATCCGGCGCAGCCAGCCGCGCGCTGGAGCCCGGCGCTGCTGGCCCTGTCGCTGCTGGGGGCGGGCGCGCTCTGCGCCTTGCCCTTGTTGCGCGTGGCGCCCAACCGTCTGGTGTCGGGCGAGCCGGTTTTCTTTGCCGCGCTGCTGCAAGGCCCGGGTTCCCTTCAGTCGTATTTGATGGCGGGCTCGCTGGCGGCTTTCATGGCCGCCTTGCTGCTGGCCGCATTTTTGAAACCCCACCGCGCCGTGCTGTGGGCGGTGGTGGCCGTGGCCTGTGGGCTGGTCAATGCCCTGGTGGGGCTGGCGGGCTGGCAGGCAACGCTGGTGGCCCAGACCGCGGCGGCCTTTGGCCGGACCTCGTTGGGCAGTGCCTTCTGGGCCGTGCTGCTGTTGCTGGGCCTGGTGGCGGCCGATGGCTTGCAGCGCCTGCGGGCCGGCAGCGCGGCGCGGCTGGCCGTGGTGTTGACGCTGCTGCTTCCGGTCGGCTTCATGCTGGCGGCCGGCTGGTGCGACGAGCTGTCTATCATGAAAGAGTATGCCAACCGCGCCGACGTGTTTGGCGGCGTGGTGGCCCGGCACCTGCAAATCGTGCTGCTGGCGCTGCTGTTTACCCTGTGCATTGGCCTGCCGCTGGGCTGGGCCGCCGGCAAGAAAAGCCGTTTTGCCGGCCCGCTGTTTCCCTTGCTCAACATCATTCAAACCATTCCCTCGATTGCGCTGTTTGGCCTGCTGATGGCGCCGCTGGCGCTGCTGGCCGCCCGCTGGCCCGCGCTGGCCAGGGCCGGCATCAGCGGTGTGGGGCTGGCGCCGGCGGTGATTGCGCTGACCTTGTATGGCTTGCTGCCGGTGGTCCGGGCCACCGTGGCCGGACTGGAACAGGTGCCGGCCAGCGTGGTCAATGCCGCCACCGGCCTGGGCATGACACGCGCGCAGATTTTCGGGCGCGTCGAGCTGCCGCTGGCGCTGCCGGTGGTGCTGGGCGGGGTGCGCACCGCCACCATTCAGGCGGTGGGCCTGGCCGCCGTCACCGCGCTGATAGGCGCCGGTGGGCTGGGCGCCATCATGTTTGAGGGCCTGTTCAGCAGCGCGCAAGACCTGGTGTTGCTGGGCGTGCTGCCCATCATTGCGCTGGGCGCGCTGGCCGATGCGGCTTTCAAGGGCTTGATCCGGCTGACCCGCGTCAGCGGAAGCGGCGTGCAACCGTGATCGAATTCCAGAGCATCAGCAAATCCTATGGCCCGGTGAAAGCCATCGATGGCCTGAGCCTGAAGATAGCGCGCGGCGAGTTTGTGGTGCTGATTGGGGCGTCGGGCTCGGGCAAGTCCACCATGCTCAAGATGATCAACCGCATGGAAAGCCATGACGCCGGCAAAATTTTGCTGGACGGCGCGGAAATCTACAGCTTCAAGGTGCGCGAGCTGCGGCTGCGCATGGGTTACGCCATCCAGTCGGTCGGGCTGTTTCCGCACTGGACGGTGGAGCGCAACATTGGCGTGGTGCCGCAGATGCTGGGCTGGACGGCGGCCAGAATCCGCGAGCGCGTGACCACGCTGCTGCAGCTGTTCGACCTCGACCCCGAGATCTACCGCAGCCGCTACCCGCACCAGCTGTCGGGCGGCCAGCAGCAGCGCGTGGGCGTGGCCCGCGCGCTGGCGGCCGACCCCGATGTGCTGCTGATGGACGAACCGTTTGGCGCGCTCGACCCGGTGATTCGCGCTTCATTGCAGCTGGAGATGAAACGCGTGCATCAGGCTTCGGGCAAAACCATTGTCAGGGTCACCCACGACATCGACGAGGCCTTGCTGCTGGCCAGCAAAATCGTGCTGCTGGACCAGGGCCGGGTGGTGCAGGTGGCGGCGCCGCTGGAGCTGCTGGCCGCGCCGGCCAGCGACTTTGTCGTTGATTTTGTCGGCCGCAGCGACATTGGCATCAAGCTCTTGTCGCTTCAGTCTGCGCAAAGCCTGGCGCGGCCGGAACCGCAGCGTCCCGGCCCGGGCCTGCCCGCAGCCACCACGCTGCGCGAAGCCGTGTCTTTTCTGGCCATGCAGCGGCTGGCGGTGGTGAACCTGACGGACGCGGCGGGCGCCCACGCCGGCGTGCTGCATGCGGCCGATATTTTCGGCAAGGCCGGGCCGGCTGATGGCTAGCGCGGGCGGGCTGCGCGGTCTGGCTGGGCTGGCCCAGGACAGGCTGCTGTGGGCCGTGCTGGCGCTGGCGGCGCTGGTGCTGTGGCTGCCGCATTCGCAGTTGCTGTTTGCCAGCCTTTTCCCGGAGCTCGATCGCCCGGTGTACCGCCAGGAGCCGTTTGCGCAGCTGCTGTGGCAGCACTGCAAGCTGGTGGGCCTGTCCAGCGCGTTTTCGGTGCTGCTGGGAAGCGCTATTGCGGTCTGGATCACGCGCCCGGCCGGGCGGCAGTTTAGGCCGGTGGTGGAGAGCCTGGTGTCCATGGGCCAGACCTTTCCGCCGGTGGCGGTGCTGGCGCTGGCGGTGCCGGTGGTGGGTTTTGGCGAGCTGCCGGCGCTGATTGCGCTGGCCCTGTACGGCCTGCTGCCGGTGCTGCAGGGCACGCTGTCGGGTCTGCAGTCGGTGCCCGAATCAGTGCGCCAGTCGGCGAGCGGCATGGGCATGTCGCCGTGGCAGCGTTTGCGCCAGGTCGAGGTGCCGCTGGCGCTGCCGGTCTGGCTGTATGGCGTGCGCACCTCGGTCATCATCAACATCGGCACCGCCGCCATCGCCTCCACCGTGGGCGCCAAAACCCTGGGCTCCCCGATCATCGTCGGCCTGAGCGGCTTCAACACCGCCTATGTGCTGCAAGGCGCGCTGCTGGTCGGCATGCTGGCCGTGGTGACCGACCTGGCGTTTGAGCGGCTGGCGCGGCTGGCGGCGTGGCAGCCGCCGGTTTCCATGGGCTAAATCGAAGGGCCCGGCTGTGCGGTGCTCTGGAGGGCCACCGGCCACGCCAGCTTCCCCGCCGCCTCCATGTGCGTCAGGTACACCCGCAGGTCAAACTCGTACTGGTGGTACTGCGGCTCCATATAGGTGCAGAGCTTGTAAAAGTCCTTGTCGTGCTCTTTTTCCTTGATGTGGGCCAGCTCGTGTACCGCAATCATCTTTAAAAACGCCAGCGGCACTTCCTTGAACAGCGCGGCGACGCGGATTTCGCGTTTGGCTTTGAGCTTGCTGCCCTGCACGCGCGACACGGTGGTGTGGGTGCCCAGCGCATGGGCAATCACATGCAGCTTGCTGTCAAACGCCACCTTGGCCAGCGGCTCGGAGCTGCGCAAAAACTCGTTCTTGAGGCCCATCACGTAGTCGTACAGCGCCTTGTCGGTGCGCACGCCGTGCGCCTGCGGGTATTTTTTGAGCAGCATGGGCCCCAGCCGGTCCTGCGTCATGAGCTGCTGCACCTGGCTGCGCAGGCTCTCGGGATAGCCGTTGAGGTATTTCATGAGGTCTGGATTGCTATCTTTTTGATAGCTGGTTACGCACGTAGTGATTGGGCTGCAGGCCTGAAACGTCGCTATTTTGGCCTGGCGGGGCAGAAAACGGCGGCCAGGGCCGGCTTTTGCCTGAAGAGCCGGCAATTTTAGCCGGGACGCCGGTTCAGGCTTCAGCACCGGTTTCTTGCTAACCTTGCGCGATGAACCATTCAGTCACCCCTTCCATCGATCCCGCGGCGCGTCCGCTGGTCAACCTGGCGCTGCAGGGCGGCGGCTCGCACGGCGCGTTCACCTGGGGCGTGCTGGACGCGCTGCTGGCGGACGGCCGCATCGACATCGAAGGCGTGAGCGGCACCAGCGCCGGCGCCATGAACGCGGTGGTGCTGGCGCACGGCCTGGCGCAGGCCGGGGGCCAGCCCCGGGCCGCGCGGCACGATGCGGCGCGCCAGGCGCTGACGACGTTCTGGAACGGCATCGTTCAGCTGGGCGCCGGGCCTGCTTCGCTGTCCAGGGGCTTGCCGTCGCTGGATTCGCCCTGGAGCGCGCCGTTCAACATCCTGTTCGGGCAACTGGGCGCCGGCGCCCAACTCTGGACCGATGCGCTGGCGCGTTACTGGTCCGGCAACGTGTCGCCTTACCAGAGCAACCCGCTGGACCTCAATCCGCTGAAGGATTTTCTGGCCGCGCAGGTCGATTTTGAGCGGCTGGCGGCGGCCCGGCACGCGGCCACGCCCAAGGTGTTTGTGGTGGCGACGCGCGTCAGCACCGGCAAGGCCGAGGTGTTTTCGGGCAAGCGCCTGACGGCCAGCGCGGTCATGGCCTCTGCCTGCCTGCCCATGGTGTTTCGGGCGGTCGAGATTGAAGGCGACCACTTCTGGGATGGCGGCTACACCGGCAACCCGGCGCTGCACCCGCTGATCTACCAGTGCAAGAGCCGCGACATCATGCTGGTCCAGGTCAACCCGATCCAGCGCGACGAACTGCCGACCGAGCCCGGCGAAATTGCCGACCGCGTCAACGAGATCACCTTTAACGCGGCGCTGGTCGCCGAAATGCGCGCCATTGATTTCGTCAAGCGGCTGCTGGCCGATGGCAAGCTGGACCCGCACCAGTACAAGGATGTGCTGATGCACCGCATTGATGGCGGGGAGGCGCTGGAAAAATTCAGCGCCTCGACCAAGGCCTCGACCGAAGCCAGCCTGATTTATGCGCTGCGGGATCTGGGCATGCGCTGCGCCAAGGAATGGCTGGCCAAACGCTACAAGTCGCTGGGCAGCGAATGCAGCGTCAACATTGCACGCGACTACCTGGATGATCTGCGGCTACCGGTGGAAAGGTTGCCCAGTGCTGCGGCCAGAAGCCAGGACGCGCAGCCTTGAGGATAGGGCCGCGCCATGAAAAAAGCGGCGCTTGAGGGACTCAAGACGCCGCTTCAAGAACCCGGTCAGGCAGGCGCTGGCCTGCGATGGCGGCGTTCAACCTTGGGTGGTTTAGTGGGCGCCGACCATCATGGTGCCCTGGAAGGCCCGGGATTCGCCACTGGCCTTGTACTGCGACCAGGCCGTGAGCATGGCCATGGAGACAAAACCGCCCACGATCAGCACCGGGTAGGCCGCCAGGATCTCGAACAGCGAGTATTTCCAGTTCAGCGGACGGCCGATGCCCAGCATGGCGGCATAGAACCAGGACACGCCCGATACCGCGCCGGTGAAGATGGCGAACATGCGCTGGCTGAACGACAGCTTGAGCAGCGAACCGGCTTTTTGCATCAGCGGCAGCACATATTTGTGCAGGGCAAAGCCGTTCAGCGTCAGCAGGCAGACGATGGCAATCTTGGACTGCAGCTTGGGATTGGCGAAATAGCCCCAGCCCTTGATGGAGGCATCCAGCGAGACGATGGCCACCCCGCTGACCCACAGGGCTATCAATGCGAGCGACACCGTTTTCTGCAGGTCTGACAGGTGTTTGGAGTCCAGCTTCTCGGCCGGGTCGGCCTTGAGCAGCTGTTTGACCATGGCAATGTCACTGGTCAGAACGAGGCCGATTGCGACGCAACAGGCGATTAGGTGCATGTACACAATAGCCATGCGTGAAAATTCGATTTCCATCGTTTAAGTCCTTAATTTTGAAATTACAGGGGATACCCGAGAAACCCGTTAGGCGGGTGGATGGGAGTAGCGTCCTGTGTATATAAAACTCCCGGGGACTAATGTGACCGATCACCACCATGCAGTCTGTGTTGTTCTGCAACCTCATGTAGCAGTAAATCAGTTGGCTTTAGTTGATTTCGTTTCGGATTGCATCGCTTAAATGTGCGATTTGCACATACCTGCTGGGGGTTTCGGGTCGTTTTGTTGCATGAGAGCAACAACGGTAGAAGGCCCGAAAGAGCCTTGATAGGACACTTTTGTTACAGAAACAAACTACCTAGTCCTACCCAATTGGCTCTTGGGCACCTACAGCCGACCTGAATCCGCCCCCTACGGTTGGATTAAATGCGTTAAAAATCAGGATGTTATGGGGTCTGGGGACCACTGTGCGGTTTAACGCAGATCCGTGCAGACACGCCTTGTTACGGCCAGGGGTGCCTGCAGGGCTGCCGTCAGGGCCGGGAAGAATCAGCCTTCGCGGCGCAGCGCCGGGAACAGGATCACGTCGCGGATGCTGGGGCTGTCGGTCAGCAGCATCATCAGCCGGTCTATGCCCACGCCGCAGCCGCCGGTGGGCGGCATGCCGTATTCGAGCGCGCGTATGAAGTCATGGTCATAGAACATGGCCTCGTCGTCGCCGCTGTCCTTGGCCGCCACCTGGGCATTGAAGCGCGCCGCCTGCTCCTGGGCGTCGTTGAGCTCGCTGAAGCCGTTGCCGAACTCGCGGCCGGTGATGTAGAGCTCAAAGCGCTCGGTGACCTCGGGACGCTGGTCGTTGGCGCGCGCCAGCGGCGAGATTTCGGTCGGGTGTTCCATGATGAAGGTCGGCTGCCAGAGCTTTTCCTCGACGGTTTCCTCGAAATACAGCACCTGCAGGCTGGCCAGCGAGCGGGCGGCCAGACGGTCCTTGGCTTCGGTCGCGCCCAGTTTTTTGAGCGCGCTGGTCAGCCAGGCCGCGTCATCGACGCGCTCGCCCGCTTCGGTGTGCTTGAGGATGGCTTCGCGTATCGTCAGGCGCTCAAAGGGCTGGCTCAGGCCAACCGGCTTGCCGCCATAGCTCAGTTGCAGCGAGCCGGTCACTTTTTGCGCCGCATCCCGGATCAGCGCCTCGGTGAACGTCATCAGGTCGTTGTAGTCCCACCAGGCCGCGTAGAACTCCATCATGGTGAACTCGGGGTTGTGGCGCACGCTGATGCCTTCGTTGCGGTAGCTGCGGTTGATCTCGAACACGCGCTCAAAGCCGCCGACGATCAGGCGCTTCAGGTAGAGCTCGGGCGCGATGCGCAAAAACATCTCCTGGTCCAGCGCGTTGTGGTGGGTTTTGAAGGGCTTGGCGTTGGCGCCGCCCGGAATCGGGTGCAGCATGGGGGTTTCGACCTCCAGAAAGTCATGCGCCACCATGAACTCGCGCAGGCCGCTGACGGCCTTGCTGCGCGCCATGAAGCGCTTGCGCGCCGACTCGTCGGTGATCAAATCGACATAGCGCTGGCGGTATTTGACCTCCTGATCGGCCATGCCGTGGAACTTGTCGGGCAGCGGGCGCAGGCTTTTGGTGACCAGCCGCAGGCCGGTGGCGTGAATCGACAGCTCGCCGGTCTTGGTCTTGAACAAGGTGCCGGTGGCCCAGACAATATCACCCAAATCCCAGTGCTTGAAAGCGGTGTGGATGTCTTCACCCACGCCTTCGTTGTTGATGTAGACCTGAATCCGGCCGCCCGCGTCTTGCAGCGTCGCAAAGCTGGCCTTGCCCATCACGCGCTTGAGCATCATGCGGCCGGCGACACTGACCTTGACCGCCAGCGGCTCCAGTTCTTCCTTGGTTTTGCCGTCGTACTCGGCAAACAGCGCCTCGGCCCGGTGCTCGGGCTTGACGTCGTTGGGAAAGGCAATGCCGGCGCTGCGCAGCGCCTTGAGCTTTTCGCGGCGCTCGACCATCAACTGGTTTTCATCCTGCGGGGCAGGGGAGGCGGGGGCGGCTGCGGGCGAAGCGGGCTGGATGGACATGGGGGCAGTGTTCCGGAAAGAGGTCGAGTGTCGAAAAGGTGGTTGCGGTGCTGCGCTGCACCCCTGGCAGCCGCGGGCAATGCAGCGAATCGATGATTTTAAGTTTGAAAGCGGGCGCTCACAGTGAAATACCGTTGCGCTCCAGAATGTCGCTGACCAGTTCCAGCCGCAGCAGCGGGTTGTCCAGCGCCATCAGCCGCTGCTTGAGTTCCAGCGGCATCGGCAGCAGCTCGCACCAGCGGTTGGCGACCCAGCCGCAGTCGTCGAGCCGGTAAGGCGTCAGCACCGGCATCTGCTCGGCAGGCACTTCGCGCTGCTGCAGGGTGGCGAGCAGCTTGCCCAGGGCGCGGGCGGTTTTTTGCAGATCGTCGGGGACGGGCACGGCCAGGTCGTCGTCGAGCCGCGTGACATTGGCAACCCACAGGCCGTATTTGAGTTTTTCGCTGCTGGAGATTTCAAAGCGATGGCTGCCCACGCAGCGAATCGCCATCAGGCCGGGCTGCGGCACGGAAAACTCGGTGATGGTGGCCAGTGTGCCGACCCGGTTGAAGGCCTCGTGGGCGAAGCCGTCGCCGCTGGGCGCAGCGGCCGGCCGGCGCACTTCAGAGCCTTCGGTCAGTGCCACCACGCCAAACGGGGCGCCCGTCTTGTGGCATTTGCCAATCATGTCGAGGTAGCGAACCTCAAAAATCCGCAGCGGCAGCAAGCCGCCAGGGTAGAGCACGGTGCCCAGCGGGAACAGCGGAAGGGCAGTCAGGGTGAGGGCGTCTGGCATCGGCCGGTTTTTGCGCGAAATGGAGTTAGAAAGTGCCTGCAGCCCATATGTAACAAGCGGAAGCAGCTATTATTTTGATAGCGTTCTGCCGCCGCCCGGATCACGCGGGCAGCTATCTTCAGGCGACCGCGTCGGCCGGCTGCCGGAGCAGCATGGCGAGCGAGCTGGCCACCGTCTTGCGCAGCTCGCGCCGGTCGCAGATCAGGTCTACCGCGCCCTTGATCTGCAGGAATTCGGCGCGCTGAAAGCCTTCGGGCAGGGTCACGCGCACGGTCGATTCGATCACGCGCGGGCCGGCAAAACCGATCAGGGCCTTGGGCTCGGCAATCACGATGTCGCCGACAAAGGCAAAGCCGGCGCTGACGCCGCCCATGGTCGGGTCGGTCAGCACGCTGATATAGGGCAGGCCTTTTTTGGCCAGCCGGGTCAGGGAGGCGTTGGTTTTGGCCATCTGCATCAGGCTCAAGAGGCCTTCCTGCATGCGGGCGCCGCCGGTGGCGGTAAAGCAGATGAAAGGCACTTTTTGTTCGATGGCGGCATGCACGCCGCGCACAAAGCGCTCGCCGACCACGCTGCCCATGCTGCCGCCCATGAAGTCGAACTCAAAACAGGCCACGACCACGCCAATGCTGTGCACCGCGCCGCCCATCACGATCAGCGCATCGGTCTCGCCGGTGTTTTCCAGCGCTTCCTTCAGGCGTTCGGGGTATTTGCGGCTGTCCTTGAACTTCAGCGCATCGACCGGCAGCACTTCCTGGCCCAGCTCATAGCGGCCTTCCGGGTCCAGAAAGGCGTCGAGCCGGGCGCGCGCGCCAATGCGGTGGTGGTGGCTGCACTGCGGGCAGACGTTCTGGTTTTTTTCGAGGTCGGTCTTGTACAGCACGGCCTCGCAGCTGGGGCACTTGATCCACAGGCCTTCGGGCACGCTGCGGCGCTCGGTCGGATCGGTGTGGCTGATTTTCGGGGGGAGGAGTTTTTCTAACCAAGACATGGCATCAGTCCTTGTTTCATTGTGGTTGACGTGCGGCTGCGCATAAGAAGGCTTCAGTCTAAAGCCGCGCGAATCTCTTTGAGGAAGTCATGGGCGACGGCGGCCACCTGCTCGCGCGGCTGGTTTTCAATCAGCTGGATGATTTTGCTGCCAATCACCACCGCGTCCGCCACCTTGCCGATGGCTTTGGCGGTGGCGGCATCGCGGATGCCAAAACCCACGCCCACCGGCACATTGACGTGCTGGCGTATGCGCGGCAGCATGGCGGCCACCGCCTCCACGTCGAGCGTGCCGGCGCCGGTGACACCCTTGAGCGACACGTAGTAAACGTAGCCCGAGGCCACCTGCGCCACCTGCGCCATGCGGGCCTCGGTGCTGGTGGGGGCCAGCAGAAAAATCAGGTCCATGTTGTGGGCGCGCAGCCGCTCGGCAAACGCCACGCACTCTTCGGGCGGGTAGTCCACGATCAGCATGCCATCGACGCCGGCCTGGGCCGCGTCGCGGATGAAGGCGCTGTCATCGCCCGGCTGGCCGTGCTTGATGTCATAGCGCTCCACCGGGTTGGCGTAGCCCATCAGCACCACCGGGGTGGTGCTGTCCCTGGCACGGAACTGGCGCACCATCTCCAGCACCTGGACCAGGCCAATGCCCAGCGCCAGCGCTTTTTCGCCAGCTTTCTGGATCACCGGGCCGTCGGCGCTGGGGTCGGAGAAAGGCACGCCCAGCTCGATCACGTCAGCACCGCCGGCCACCATGGCGTGCATCAGCTCCGGGGTCACGTCGGCAAACGGAAAGCCGGCGGTGACGTAGGGAATCAGCGCCTTGCGGCCCTGGCTCTTGAGGCTGGCGAAAGTTGCTTTGATGCGACTCATGCTGCTTCCTTGCCGCCGTTCATGCCGCCCTTGACGGCCAGGCCGCGCATGGAAGGCCGGTCATAGAAATCGGCACCCGACAAATCGGCCACCGTGCCGATGTCCTTGTCGCCGCGGCCCGAGAGGTTGACCAGGATGCTCTGGTCGCTGCGCAGGGTTTTGGCCAGCTTCATGGCGTAGGCCACGGCATGGGCCGATTCGAGCGCGGGAATGATGCCCTCGGTGCGGCACAGGTAGTGAAAGGCCTGCAGCGCCTCGGTGTCGGTGATGCCGACATATTCGGCGCGGCCGATGTCCTTTAAAAATGCGTGCTCGGGGCCGACGCCGGGGTAGTCCAGGCCGGCGCTGATGCTGTGCGTTTCGGTCACCTGGCCGTCGTCGTTTTGCAGCACATAGGTGCGGTTGCCGTGCAGCACGCCGGGCAGGCCGCGCTGCAGCGAGGCCGAGTGCTTGCCGCTGTCCATGCCCTCACCCGCCGCTTCCACGCCAATCAGGCGGGTATTTTCATAAGGAATGTAAGGATAAAAAATGCCCATGGCATTGCTGCCGCCGCCGACACAGGCAATCACCGCGTCGGGGGCGGGTTGCCCAATGAACTCGGGCATTTGGGCAATGCATTCGGTGCCGATCACGCTCTGGAAGTCGCGCACCATCATCGGGTAAGGGTGCGGGCCGGCTACCGTGCCAATGATGTAGAAGGTGTTGTCGACGTTGGCGACCCAGTCGCGCATGGCTTCATTGAGCGCATCCTTGAGCGTCTTGCTGCCCGATTCGACCGGCACCACGGTGGCGCCCAGCAGGTTCATGCGGTAGACATTCGGGCTTTGGCGCTTGACGTCTTCACTGCCCATGTAGACCACGCATTCGAGGCCGTAACGCGCGCAGATCGTGGCCGTGGCCACGCCGTGCTGGCCGGCGCCGGTTTCGGCAATGATGCGCGGCTTGCCCATGCGGCGCGCCAGCATGGCCTGGCCTATGGTGTTGTTGATCTTGTGCGCGCCGGTGTGGTTGAGGTCCTCGCGCTTGAGGTAAATCTGCGCGCCGCCCTGTTCGCGGCTCATGCGGGCCGCATGGTAAATGGGCGAGGGGCGGCCGACGAAATGCTTGAGTTCGGACTGAAACTCGGCCAGGAATTCCAGGTCGTTCTGGTATTTGGCGTAGGCGTCTTTCAGCTCATTGACCGCATGGGTCAGCGTTTCTGAAATAAAGCTGCCGCCGTAGATGCCGAAATGCCCGGAAAGGTCAGGTTGGTGGTAGTCGTACATGATTTTTGATCAGTTGAGGACAGAGCAGCTCATTCGCTGCGCTCATGTAGCCTGGTCTGTCCCGCAAGGTTTTTGAATTGTTCGTCGGCAGCGCGTACGGCCGTGACGAATTGGCTGATTTTCTCGGCGCTTTTGACGCCTTTCGAAATCTCGACGCCGGAGCTCACATCAACGGCCAGCGTGGTGCAACGCGGCCTGACTTGCAAAATGCCATCGCTCACGTTTGCAGGCGTCAACCCACCAGACAAAACGAGGTGAGCGTTGACGCTTGGAGGAAGAAGTGACCAATTGAATGTTTTCCCGCCGCCGCCATAACCCTCGACATGGGCGTCAAGGAGTATGGCCTGGGCGGCCTTGAAGTCTTGCGCGTATTTTACGAGATCGAAACCCGCATGGGTTGGGGCGGTTTGTTCGTTCAGCGGAATGCGCGCGGCGCGCATGAAAGGCCTGCCTGCCTGCAGGCAGATTTCCGGCGTTTCATCACCATGAAATTGCAGCAAGGCCGTCGGAATACGGGCGCAGGCGGCTATTATTTTTATAGCGGATTCATTGACAAACAACAGTACCGGCGTGACGAAGGGCGGCAAACGGGCGGCCAGTTCGGCGGCGCGTTCCGCCGTGACATAACGCGGGCTGGGTTCATACATGACAAACCCGACCGCATCGGCACCGGCGGCCACCGCTGCGTCGACATCCTCCTCGCGTGTAAGGCCGCAGATTTTGATGCGAGTGCGTATATAGGGGAACGTAGTAGCGGGGAATCCGCCGCCGGGCCGCCCCAAGGCGGATTGCGCCCCCTCGGGGGGCAGCGAACCACGCGAAGCGGGGAGCGTGGGGGCCGTTGTTACTTTCATGGCAGCCAATCATAAGCCGCGGCGCGGGTTGGCAAGCCGTAGCGGTCTTCGTAGATGGGCCCGAGAAAATACAGGCCGTCGGGCGAAAAGGTGGGGGCGGCGGCCTTGCGGCTGCGGGCCGCCACCACTTCGGCCAGCCAGTCGGGTGGATGGCTGCCCTGGCCCACGGCCACCAGGCAACCCATGACGTTGCGGATCATGTGGTGCAAAAAAGCGTTGGCTTCAAACTCGAAGCGCCAGTAGGGGCTGCGCTGTGAAATTTCAATCCGGGTGATTGTTTTGACCGGGGTTTTGGCCTGGCACTGCGCGGCCCGAAAGGAGCTGAAATCATGCTCGCCAATCAGGTGGGTGATGGCCTGCCGCATGGCTGCGCCGTCAAGCGGCCGGTAAATCCAGCCGACGCGCCCGGCTTCGACGCTGGGGCGCACCGGCGATTCCAGCAGCACATAGGCGTAGCGGCGCGCAATCGCGCTGCCGCGGCAGTGAAATTCATCGGGGACGCGGCGCGCCCACTGCACCGCAATATCGCGCGGCAAAAAGGCGTTGACGCCGCGCACCCAGGAGGCAGTGTCTCGGGCCAGGAGGGTGTCAAAGTGCACGACCTGCATCAGGCCGTGCACGCCGGCATCGGTGCGGCCGGCGCACAGGGTGCGCACCGGCTGGGTAGCGAACCGGGCCAGCGCAAGTTCCAGCTTGTCCTGCACCGTG
>NZ_JANOAL010000035.1:0-4993 GCF_031411155.1 Polaromonas sp.
CGGAGCAGGCAGCCCTGCGCGAGCTGGCCGAAGAGGTGCATCTGGAACTTGATGCCAGCGCCATCCTGGGCCGGCTCGATGATTTCGTCACGCGCTCGGGTTTTGTCATCACCCCGGTCGTCGTCTGGGCCGGCGCGGCGCGGCAGATCCGGCCCAATCCGGCCGAGGTGGCCAGCATTCACCGCATCCCGGTTACCGAGTTTTTGCGCGCCGACGCGCCCCTGCTGGCGCATGAAGGGCACGGCGCCCATCCCGTGCTGCGCATGCCCGTCGGCGACCACTGGATTGCGGCGCCGACGGCGGCCATCCTCTACCAGTTCCGGGAGGTCTGCATAGCGGGCCGGACCACCCGCGTGGCGCATTTCGAGCAGCCGGCGTTTGCCTGGAAATGAGCGCCCCCTAAATCCCAATGCCACTGTCGCTGCCCCTGCTTTGGCCAGCAGAGCGGCATGACACGGGAACCTATCGAGTGGGCGGTGAATCCATTAAAGTCCAGGCCAGACGGGCACAGCCCTGCGGCATCTGCGCAGCGCCCGTCCCGCCACCACCAGCAAGCGACACACCATGAAAATCAGCCCCACCAGCTCCCTGACCGCCTTGTTGGCCCTGGCCCTGAGCGCCAGCCTGTTCACCCCCTTCATCAGTGAAGCCCTGGCCCAGACAGCGCCTGCCACGGTGCGAATGCGCGGCACGGTGCTCAGCGTGACGCCAGGCACGCTCACCGTCAAGGACCGCAGTGGCGAAGTCGTCGAGCTGCTGCTGTCCGACAGGCTGGTGGTGTCCGAGGTGTTCCCGATCAGGCTGGAAGACATCAAGCCAGGAAGCTACATAGGCACGGCGGCCATGCCGCAGGCCGACGGCAGCCAGCGCGCGATTGCGGTCAGCGTGTTTCCGGAAGCGGCCCGCGGCGCCGGTGAAGGCCACCGCCCGTTTGACCTGCTGCCGCAAAGCACCATGACCAATGCCACTGTCGCCGATGTCGGCGCCATCGCCGGCGCAGCCACCGGCCGCAAGCTTCAGCTGAAGTACCAGGACGGCGAAAAAACCATCGTCGTGCCGGCCGATGCACCCATCATGAGCTCCCGGCCCGCCGACCGCAGCCTGCTGCTGCCTGGCGCCAGCGTCTCGCTGTCGGCCCAGGCGATTGACGGCAAGCCTACGGTGCTGCGCATCAATGCGGGCAAGAACGGGTTTGCGCTGCCGTATTGATGCGGGTGTGAAGGGGCGCTACAGCGCCGCGCCCGGCTCGACCCGCTGGTAGCGCACCTCGCGCTTGCGCAGGTTGTCCGTGCCGACAAACTCGCGGTTTGACTCGAACCTGAGCTGAAACGTCGCGTACGGCAGGGTGGGCGCGCTGGGCTGCTTGCCGTCAAAGCGGGTGTAGCGGCGCTTCAGGTTGGTGCCGTCAAAAGTCCATTCGCCCGCATGACTGTGCCGCGTGACGGCACCGCCCGCATCGACCACGCGCGCCGTCTCGCTAAAGTGACCGTCGGCCTCCAGCACCAGCAAGCGGCGCACCCGCACGCCGTCCTGCTCGTAGTCCCTGAGCCAGCTACCCACCAGGCGCTGCTGCACCGCTTCCATCGGCGAGTCGGCGGGCGGGCTGTCGCAGGCCACCAGCACCAGGCTGGCCAGCGCCATTGCCGCGCCAAGCCGGCGGCGTGTGGTTGAAACACCCGGGTTCAGGCGCGGCGTGGTGGGGTGGGTCATGGCGGCCACCAGCTTACGCCTGCTTGCAACTGGGGGCTTGATCGCCCCCAAAGCGGCGTCCCGGCTTTTTTGGACCGCCAGCATCCCCAAAAAACCATTTTTAGGCATCAAATAGGCCTCTAGCCCTTTAACAACAAGCGTTACGTGCTACTTAATTAATAGCACCATCCAGGCCGAAGAAACTCGGCGGGTAGCCGCCTGGCCCCAGTCTGTCGGTCAATCCCCGATGACTGATGTAAGGAACACATCGCCGCCCCGACCAATCCAACAGGAACCACCGATCCAGCGAAAGGAAACCCCATGATGAGCCGAAGAAATACCCTGCTGCGCCTTGGCGCCCTGACCGGCACGCTGACCGGCGCCGTGGCGGGCCTGCGCGGCCTGGTCGCCAGTGCGCCAGCCCACGCGGCGCGGGCCTATGAAGTGATGCACACCGATGCCGAATGGCAAAAACTGCTCAAACCCGATCAATACCAGGTCTTGCGCAAGGCCGGCACCGAGCGCCCGGGCTCCAGCCCCTTGAACAAGGAAAAACGCGCCGGCGTTTTCAGCTGCGCGGGTTGCGCCCTGCCCCTTTTCTCATCCTCCACCAAGTTTGAGAGCGGCACCGGCTGGCCCAGCTTCTGGCAGCCGATGGAAAAAGCGGTGCGCGAAGACACCGATACCACCCTGTTCATGAAGCGCACCGAGGTGCTGTGCCGCCGCTGTGGCGGGCATCTGGGCCATGTATTCGACGACGGCCCCAAACCCACCGGCCTGCGCTATTGCATGAACGGTGTGGCCCTGAACTTCACCCCGGGAGCCGCATGATGCGCCAGGCTCTGCTTGTCGCAGGCGTGATCGCCCTGTGTGCGTGGGTTTACCTGGGCAGCAGCGCGGCGGCGGAAAAAGCCGTCCGGCTGCCGCCGCCGGCGCTGGAGATGCCCGCGGGCTCCCAGGCCGCCCGCGAAACGGCCGTTTTCGCGGGCGGCTGCTTCTGGGGCGTGCAGGCCGTGTTCCAGCACACCCAGGGCGTGTTGAACGCGGTCTCGGGCTACGCCGGTGGCGAGAAGGCCACCGCCAACTACGGCGCGATAGGCTCGGGCCGGACCGGGCACGCCGAATCGGTGCAGATCAGCTATGACCCGAGGCAGATTTCCTACGGCAAGCTGCTGCAGATCTACTTTTCAGTGGTGCACGACCCGACGCAGCTCAATCGCCAGGGCCCGGACTCGGGCACGCAGTACCGCTCCGCCGTTTTTTATCAGGACGCCAGCCAGAAACAGGTGGCCGAGGGCTACATCGCGCAGCTGGACGCAGCCCGGGTGTTTGGCGGCAAGATCGTGACGCAGCTGACGCCGCTGACCGCCTTTTACCCGGCCGAGGCTTACCACCAGGACTACGCCACGCTGCACCCGGGCCAGCCCTACATCGCGCGCTTTGATCTGCCGAAAATCGCCAACCTCAAAACCATGATGCCCGAGCTGTACCGCGACAAGCCGGTGCTGGTGTCATCGCAAGCCCGCGGCTCAAGTCCATGACCGCAGGCTGGCGGCCCTTCCCGCCGAACGCTGTCAGCCCGGCGCAAACGCCATGAAGCGCTCCAACGCCGGGCTGGCCGCCCCGGCCCACACCAGGCTGGTCTCACAACCGGGAACCGCCTGCCCCTTGCGGCCCTTGACCGTCCGGTAGACCACGCCCGGCCGCTGAAACTGCCGCACACTGTCGGGCACCCAGGCCACGCCGAGGCCGGCCGATACCAGGTTGACGATGGTTTGCATCTGGATGGCCTCCTGGGCCACGCGCGGCAACTGGCCGGAGGCGTGGTACATCGCAAAAATCGCGTCGTACAGCGACGGCACAATGCGCCGCGGGAAAATCACCAGGGGCTGGTCCAGCAAGTCCTTCAGCGTGAGGGGGGTGTTGCCGGCCAGCCCGCTCTGCTCGGGCAGCGCCAGCACCAGCGGGTCCCGCGCGAGGCGCCGGCAGGCCAGCCCTGGCGGCGCAAAGCCGGGCGAATGCAGCATGAAACCGGCATCGATTTCACCGCGCTCCAGCGCCTGCAGCTGAACATCGCCGGTGGCTTCGATCAGCTCCAGCTGCACCTTGGGATACTGCTCGCGAAAGGCGCGTACCCAGCGCGGCAACAAATCGAAACCGACCGTGGACACAAAGGCCAGCCGCAGCCGCCCGGCCTGGCCGTCGGCACTGGCACGCGCCACCAGGGGCAAGGCCTGGGCACGCGCCAGCAGGTCACGCGCCTCGGGCACCAGCGCGGCACCGGCCACCGTCAGTTGTACGCTGCGTTTGGTGCGGTCAAACAGTTTCAGGCCCAGCAGGGCTTCGAGCTGCGCAATCGCCTGCGTGAGCGGTGGCTGCGTCATGTTCAGGCGCTGGGCGGCACGGCCAAAATGCAGCGCATCGGCGACGGCCAGAAACTGCCGCCACAAACGCAGTTCGATCAAGGGCGGCTGGTGGGGTGGAGCGGCAACTTCTCTCATATGCCATGCATATTAATACACCACAAATAATGGATTGGAAAGAATCAACCAAAACACGCATACTCGACTTTTCGGCAAAACCCCACCAGAAGAGACACCCCATGGAAACCAAGACCATCACCGTCATGAACCCGCGCAGCAAAAACATCACCGAAGGCAAGTCGCGCGCGCCGAATCGCTCCATGTACTACGCCATGGGCTACGAGGAAGGCGACTTCAAAAAGCCCATGATTGGCGTCGCCAACGGACACAGCACCATCACGCCCTGCAACAGTGGCCTGCAAAAGCTGGCCGATGCCGCCATTGCCGCGATTGAAGAAGCCGGCGGCAACGCCCAGGTGTTTGGCACGCCCACCATTTCCGACGGCATGGCCATGGGCACCGAGGGCATGAAGTACTCGCTGGTGAGCCGCGAAGTCATCTCCGACTGCATTGAAACCTGCGTGCAGGGCCAGTGGATGGACGGCGTACTGGTGGTCGGCGGCTGCGACAAGAACATGCCGGGCGGCCTGATGGGCATGCTGCGCGCCAATGTGCCGGCCATCTATGTTTACGGCGGCACCATCCTGCCGGGCCATTACAAAGGCAAAGACCTCAACATCGTCAGCGTGTTTGAAGCCGTGGGCGAAAACGCCGCTGGCCGCATGAGCGACGAAGACCTGCTGCAAATCGAGCGCCGCGCCATTCCGGGCACCGGCAGCTGCGGCGGCATGTACACGGCCAACACCATGTCCAGCGCGTTTGAGGCGCTCGGCATTTCGCTGCCCTACTCCAGCACCATGGCGAATCCGCACGACGAAAAG
>NZ_JANOAL010000036.1:0-14148 GCF_031411155.1 Polaromonas sp.
CGCGCAATCGCGATGCGCTGGCGCTGTCCGCCCGAGAGCTTCACGCCGCGCTCGCCCACATGCGCGTCGTAACCCTTGCGGCCCTGCAGGTCGCCCAGGTTCTGCACGAAGCCATGCGCCTCGGCGCGCCTGGAGGCGGAAATCATTTCCTCCTCGCTGGCCGCCGGCCGGCCGTACGAGATGTTGTCGCGCACCGAGCGGTGCAGCAGCGAGGTGTCCTGCGTCACCATGCCAATCTGGCTGCGCAGGCTGTCCTGCGTCACGCCGGCGATGTCCTGGCCGTCTATCAAGACCCGGCCCGCATCCAGGTCATGAAAGCGCAGCAACAGATTCACCAGCGTGGATTTGCCGGCGCCGGAGCGGCCAATCAGGCCAATCTTTTCGCCCGGCTTCACCGTCAGCGTGAGGCCGTCAATCACGCGCCGGCCCTCGCCGTAGCTAAAGCCGACCTGCTCGAAGCGCACCTCGCCGCGCGGCACCTGCAGCGTGCTGGCGGCGTCGGCGTCGACAATCGCGCGCGGCCGCGACAGGGTGTTGATGCCGTCCTGCACCGTGCCCACGCTTTCAAACAGGCTGGCCATCTCCCACATGATCCAGTGCGACATGCCCTGCAGGCGCAGCGCCATCGCGGTGGCCGCCGCCACCGCGCCGGCACCGACCTGGCCCAGGCTCCACAGCCACAAAGAGGTGCCCGCCATGCCCAGAATCAGGCCCATGCTCAGCGCATGGTTGACGATCTCAAACGCGCTGACCAGCCGCATCTGGCGATAGCCGGTGTGCATGAACTCCTTCATCGCCGAGCGCGCAAAGGCCGCCTCGCGGTGCGTGTGCGAGAACAGCTTGACGGTGCTGATGTTGGTGTAAGCGTCGGTGATGCGGCCGGTCATCAGCGAGCGCGCATCGGCCTGCTGCTTGCCGATGTGGCCCAGGCGCGGCACGAAGAAAAACAGCGAAGCGATATACAGCGCCAGCCAGACCAGAAACGGCACCATCAGCTTGATGTCAAAAGCGCCGGCCAGCACCGTCATGGTGGCGATGTACACCGCCATGGCCACCAGCACATCGGCCAGCACAAACAGCGTGTCGCGCACCGCCAGCGCGGTCTGCATCACCTTGGTCGTCAGGCGCCCGGCAAACTCGTCCTGGTAAAAGGCCATGCTCTGGCCCAGCATCAGCCGGTGAAAGTTCCAGCGCAGCCGCATTGGCAGGTTCACCGCCACGGTCTGGTGCTTGACGATGGTTTGCAGCGCCACCACGACGATGCTGGCCAGCACAACCGCCGCCAGCAGGCTCAGGGTCTCGCCTTTCTCGGCCCACAGGCGCGCCGGCTGCGTCGTCGGCAGCCAGTCCACAATGCGGCCCAGCATGGCAAACAGCAGCGCCTCAAACGCCGCCATGGCGGCCGACAGCACGGCCAGCGTCAGGATGTAGCCGCGCGCGCCCTGGCTGCAGGCCCACAAAAAAGCCATGAACCCCGTGGGCGGCAGTGCCGGCTCGGCGTCGGGGTAGGCGTGCAGCAGGCTTTCAAATTTTTTGAACAGCGGCATGTCGCTCGGTGCTTATTTCAGGACTTCCAGCAGGCGGTCCAGGCCACCTTTGTTGATGGCCACCATGGCCTGCTCGCGCACTCTGGGCTTGGCATGGTAGGCCACCGACAGGCCCGCCACCCCCATCATCGGCAGGTCGTTGGCGCCGTCGCCCATGGCAATCGCCTGCAGCGGGTTGATGCCGAGCAGGGCGCAGGTTTCCAGCAGCATCCTGCGTTTTTCGTCGCCATCGCAAATATCGCCCCAGGGCTGGTCCTCCATCCGGCCGGTCAGCAGGCCGTTTTCAACCCCCAGCAGGTTGGAGCGGGTGTAGTCAATGCCCAGCTCGTCACGGATGCGGTCGGTGAAAAAGGTGAAACCGCCGCTGACCAGCAGCACCTTCAGGCCGGCGGCCTTGCAGGCCCGCACCAGCTCGGCGGCGCCCGGGTTGAGCCGCAGGCGCTGGTGGTACACCTCGTCCATGCTGGCCACCGTCACGCCCTTGAGCAGCGCCACACGCTGGCGCAGGCTGTCCTTGTAGTCGGTGATTTCGCCGCGCATGGCGGCTTCGGTAATGGCCGCCACTTCGGCCTTGCGGCCCGCCGCATCGGCAATTTCGTCCACGCACTCGATGTTGATCAGGGTGGAGTCCATGTCAAAGGCGATCAGCTTGAAGTCGCTGAGTTTGAGGTCGGGCGTGGCGATGTTGACGACCAGGCCGGGGGAAACTTCGGTGGGTTGCATGGTGATCGGGTTACTATTATTTTGATAGCTGCTTGCGCATGATTGACGGGGGCTAGAGGCCTATTTGGCTGTATTTTCGTCATTCCCGCGTAGGCGGGAATCCAGTACGGCGCTTCAATGTGGTTCCGCTATTCGTAGTAGCACTGGATTCCCGCCTACGCGGGAATGACGAACAGGAAGGTATTTCTTGGCACGTCCTTTTGGCTTTGTTCAGTCATGCCAGTTTTCTACTCTTAGGCCCGGCACGCGCTCGAATTCTTTGGTGTTTCGGGTAACCAGCGTCAAATTATGGGCATGCGCTACACCCGCAATTAGCAGGTCATAGTGCCCTATAGGTGTACCGGCTGCATTGAGTTGGTGTTTGATCCAGGCCGCAGATTTGGCGCAATTGTGGTCAAAATTGACCGTTCTGTACGTCTGTGATGCGGTATTCATGCTCTGCCTTTGGGGCGCCGGTCGCATGGAGCGCAACACGCCGTATTCAAGCTCAAACCAGACAACTGTCGGGATCTGGATGAGGTGAGCCGGCACACGCTGCATGCGCATGGCGACTTCCCCCTCATTCTTGAAGAAATAAATCAGTGTGTTGGTGTCCAGTAAATACATCAGCAAGTCACCAGGATTCGCGGGGCAAGTCTGGAACCTCATTGGCACGCAGTTCCTCTGAAGAAGGAAAATCTTGCCAAAGATGGGAATTTGCGGCGATGGATTCAAAAAAGCCCAGAGGGTAGCCGTTGGCATCCGTTTCCGATGCTTGTTCTTTGACCAACTTGGTGATCCAGGCGCTCAATGACAAGCGCGCTGCAGCAGCAGCGGCTTTGGCCCGCCCCATTGCGTCGTCGTCCATGTAAATAGTGACTTGGGACATGATGAGTCTCCATTTAATTACATCTGCAATTATATAAGTGTTTGGCAATTATGTGGTAACGACCTCAAGCTTGGGCTGCCCCAAACTCCGCAGCACATCGCGCACCATCTGCGCGCGGTCTTTAGATTCAGGCAGATCGCGCTCTATGCGCAGCTTGTCGTTTCCGGCCAGCTTGATGTGGCGGTTTTTCTGGATCAAATGCATGATCGCCATCGAGTCGATGGGCGGGTCTTTCTTGAAGGTGATGTTGATGACGCCGGGCGCGGCATCGACCTTGACCACGCCGTAGGGACGGGCAATCACGCGCAGGCGGTGCACGTCGATCAGCGTTTGCGCTTGCGGCGGCAGTTTGCCAAAGCGGTCGACGATTTCCTCGAGCAGGTCGTCAATCTGCTCGGTCTTTTTGGCGGTGGCGAGTTTTTTGTAAAAACTCAGGCGCAGGTGCACGTCGCCGCAGTAGTCGCTGGGCAGCAGCGCGGGGGCGTGCAGGTTGATCTCGGTGGTCACGCTCAGCGGTGACAGCAAATCCGGCTCGCGGCCGGCCTTGAGCGAAGCCACGGCTTCGCTAAGCATTTCGTTGTACAGCTGAAAGCCGACTTCGAGCATGTTGCCGCTCTGGTTTTCACCGAGCACCTCGCCGGTGCCGCGAATTTCCAGGTCATGCATGGCCAGGTAAAAGCCCGAGCCGAGTTCTTCCATCTGCTGAATCGCCTCCAGGCGCTGGCTGGCCTGCTTGGTCAGGCCTTCAATGTCGGGCACCATCAAATAAGCATAGGCCTGGTGGTGGCTGCGGCCGACGCGCCCGCGCAGCTGGTGCAGCTGCGCCAGGCCGAACTTGTCGGCGCGGCTCATCACGATGGTGTTGGCGGTCGGCACGTCGATGCCGGTCTCAATGATGGTGGAGCACAGCAGCAGGTTGTAACGCTGGGCCACAAAGTCCTTCATCACGCGCTCCAGCTCGCGCTCGGGCATCTGGCCGTGGGCCACGGCTATGCGCGCTTCGGGCAGCAGTTCTTCAAGCTTCTGGCGGCGGTTTTGAATCGTTTCGACTTCGTTGTGCAGAAAATAAACCTGGCCGCCGCGCTTCAATTCGCGCAACACGGCTTCGCGGATCACACCGTTGTTTTCGCTGCGTACAAAGGTCTTGATGGCCAGGCGGCGCTGCGGTGCGGTGGCAATCACACTGAGGTCGCGCAGGCCTTCCAGCGCCATGCCCAGGGTGCGCGGAATCGGCGTGGCGGTCAGCGTCAGCACATCGACCTCGGCGCGCATGGCCTTCATGGTTTCCTTGTGGCGCACGCCAAAGCGGTGCTCTTCGTCAATGATCAAGAGGCCCAGACGCTCAAATTTCACGTCCTGGCTCAGCAGCTTGTGGGTGCCGACCACGATGTCGACGGTGCCATCGGCCAGGCCCTTGATGGCGGCGCTGATCTCCTTGCCCGACCTGAAGCGGCTCATCTCGGCGACCTTGACCGGCCACTTGGCAAAGCGGTCGACCAGCGTCTGGTAGTGCTGCTCGGCCAGCAAGGTGGTGGGCGCCAGCAAGGCCACCTGCTTGCCGCCGGTGATGGCGATGAAGGCGGCGCGCAGCGCCACCTCGGTTTTGCCGAAACCCACGTCGCCGCAGACCAGCCGGTCCATCGGGCGCGGGCTGATCATGTCCTGAATCACCGCATGGATGGCGGCGCGCTGGTCGGCGGTTTCGTCAAAACCGAAGTCGTTGGCAAAGGCTTCGTAGTCACCCGGTGAGTAGCGGAAGGCATGGCCCTCGCGCGCGGCGCGGCGGGCATAGATGTTGAGCAGCTCGGCGGCGGAATCGCGAATCTGCTCGGCCGCCTTGCGTTTGGCTTTTTCCCACTGGCCGCTGCCCAGGCGGTGCATGGGCGCTTCCTCGGCGCTGACGCCGGTGTAGCGGCTGATCAGGTGCAGCTGGCTGACCGGCACGTAGAGCGTGGCCTTGTCGGCGTATTCGAGGTGCAAAAACTCCTGCAGCGCAGGCGTGCCGTCGGGGGTTTTTTCCTGGCCCAGGTCCAGATTGACCAGGCCCTTGTAGCGGCCTATGCCGTGCGCGCTGTGCACCACCGGGTCGCCGACATTGAGTTCCGAAAGGTCCTTGATCAGCGCTTCGACGTCGCTGACCTGTTCCTGTTTTTTGTTGCGACGGCGGATGCTGACGCCCGCGGCAAACAGCTCGGTTTCGGTGACGAAGTCGATGCCTTGTTCCAGCCAGCTGAAGCCGGTATTCAGCCCGGCCGTGGCAATGCCCAGCTTTTCGTCGCTGTGCTGGAACTCTTCGAGCGAGTCAAACGCCGGCGGGCTGACGCCGCTGGCGCGCAGAAAGTCGAGCAGGCTTTCACGCCGGCCATCGCTTTCGGCCAGCAGCAGCACGCGGTGGGCGGTGTTGCGCACATGGGCCTTGAAGCGGGCCAGCGGGTCTTCGGCGCCGCGCACCACGGCCATGTCGTCGAGTTTTTGAAACTGCGCGTTGTCGGCCACGTCCTGCACGCTGGCGCGCAACGCCAACTGCGCATGGTCATTGGCGCGGGCGTAAAACTGCTCGGTACTCAGGAATAGCGACTCGGGCGGCAAGGCGGGGCGGTCGGGCGCGTCACGCACCAGCCGGTAGCGGTCCTTGGTGTCTTGCCAGAAGCGCTGAAACGCCGGCTCCAGGTCGCCGTGCAGCACCACCGTGGCCTGGCTGCCCAGGTAGTCGAACACCGTGGCGGTGTCTTCAAAAAACAGCGGCAGGTAATACTCGATGCCGGCCGTGGCGACACCGTTGCCCATGTCCTTGTAGATGCGGCTTTTGGTCGGGTCGCCATCGAGCAGCTCGCGCCAGCGGCTGCGGAATTTGGCGCGCGCGTCGTCGTCCATCGGAAACTCGCGGCCCGGCAGCAGGCGCACTTCGGGCACCGGGTAGAGGCTGCGCTGGCTGTCGGGGTCAAAGGTGCGGATGCTGTCGATCTCGTCGTCAAACAGATCGACCCGATACGGCACCAGCGAGCCCATGGGGAACAGGTCGATCAGGCCGCCGCGCACCGCGTATTCGCCGGGGCTGACCACCTGCGTGACGTGGCTGTAACCGGCCAGCGTCAACTGCGCTTTCAAACGGGCTTCGTCGAGCTTTTGCTTGACCTTGAACTCAAAGGTGTAGCCGGCCAGAAAACTGGGCGGGGCGAGCCGGTACAGCGCGGTGGTCGCCGGCACGATGACGACGTCGGCGCCAGTTTCCTTGTTGCGTTGCTGGATGCGCCAGAGCGTGGCCAGCCGTTCGCTGATCAGGTCCTGGTGCGGCGAGAAGGTGTCGTAGGGCAGGGTTTCCCAGTCCGGGAACAGCGCGCAGCGCAGCGTGGGTGCAAAAAAAGCGATCTCGTCCATCAGGCGCTGGGCCGTGGTGGCGTCTGCCGTGATGATGGCGGTGAGCTTGCCCGCCAGTTTTTCGCGCAGGCCCAGTTCGGCCATTAGCAGGGCATCGGCCGAGCCCACGGGCTGGGGCAGGGTGTAGCGTTTGCCGGTAGTAAGTGCGGGTAATTGCATGAAGGGCTCGGTGACGAAAATCGGCGGAAAACGACGGGCACCCCAAACCATGCGGAATGGGGCGCCGTGCTTATTCAAGCACCAATTTTAGAATCTATGATGAAGTGATGATGACCCGCCCCGCCGAAACCCGTTTTTTTGCCCTGATTCCCTGTGCCGGACAGGGCAGCCGCGCCGGCGGGGCCACGGCCAAGCAGTACCAGCGGGTGGCCGGCCAGCCCATGGTGCTGCACACGCTGGCAGCGTTTGCGGCGGTGCAGCGCCTGGCCGGCACGCTGGTGGTGGTGGCGCCGGGCGACGGATTTTTTGCGCCGATGCAGGGCCGGGCGTTTGAGGTCGCGGCTTGCGGCGGTGCCAGCCGGGCCGACAGCGTGGCCGCGGGCCTGCGGGCGCTGCTGGCGGGCGGGGCTGGGGCGCAAGACTGGGTGCTGGTGCATGACGCGGCCCGCTGCCTGATCACGCCGGCGCAAATCAACCAGCTGATGGAGGCCTGCCAGCAGGATGCGGTGGGCGGGCTGCTGGCGCTGAAGCTGCCCGATACGCTGAAGCGCGAAAGCGGTGGCCGCGTGGCGGCCACGCTGGAGCGCGGCGACAAATGGCTGGCGCAAACGCCACAGATGTTTCGCATCGGGCCTTTGCTGGAGGCGCTGAAAACCGCCGGCGCGGCAGCGGTCGGGGCCGTGACCGACGAATCCAGCGCCATGGAAGCCATGGGTCTGGCCCCCAAACTGGTCGCCGGCAGCGCGCAAAATTTCAAGGTCACCTACCCCGAGGACTTCGCGCTGGCCGAGGCGATACTCAGCCGACGCAGCCCTGCCGCCTGAGACCTGTTTTTTCTTGACCCATCCCGCCATGAATCCAGTGCCAACCCCCAAGCCTCCCACTTTTCGCATCGGCGAGGGCTGGGACAGCCACGCGCTGGTGCCGGGACGCAAGCTCCTCATCGGCGGGGTGGAGATTCCCCACACGCTGGGCCTGCTCGGGCATTCGGACGCCGACGTGCTGCTGCACGCCATCACCGACGCCTTGCTGGGCGCGGCCGCGCTGGGCGACATAGGCTCGCATTTCCCCGACACCGACGCCCGCTTCAGGGGCGCCGATTCCATCGCGCTGCTGGCGCACACCGGCCGCCTGCTGGCTGAATGCGGCCTGCAGATTGGCAACATCGACAGCACCGTGATGGCCCAGGCGCCCAAACTGGCGCCGTACATTCCGGCGATGCGGGCGCGCATTGCCGACGCGCTGGGCTTGCAGCTGGGTCAGGTCAATGTGAAAGCCAAGACCGCCGAAAAGCTCGGCCCGGTCGGGCAGGGCCTGAGCATGGAGGCGCGGGCGGTCGTAGTGCTGTACTGAGCGCGTGTTCTGCTATATTTTTAATAGCTGTCTACGTACATGTTTATTGGGCTGGAGCGCTATTTCGCTAAAAAAAAAGCAGGCAAAAACCGGGCTAATGCCGGCCGCGGCGCAGCTTGATGTGCGCCGACAGCCCGCCGGTGCTGGTGTTGACCAGGTTGAACACGCCGCCCATGCGCTGGATGGTTTTGTCCACAATCGCCAGGCCCAGGCCGGCGCCGGTGGCGGCGGTGCGCGCCGCGTCGCCGCGGAAAAATGGCCGCGTCAGCTTGGGCAGGGTTTCGGGGGCCACGCCCATGCCGTGGTCGCGCAGCTTGAGCAGCACCCACTCGTCCTTCGCCTTGGCGGCGATCTCGACCAGCGCGATGCCGGTTTCGGCGGTTTTGCCGTAGCGCCTGGCGTTTTCCAGCAGGTTGGACAGCACCCGCGACAGCTCGACTTCGTCGGCCATGACCGTCGTGTTGTCCGGAATGCTGACCGTGACACGCAGGTCTTCATAGTCGCCAATGGCGTATACGGCCGCATCGATCACGGCGCCGAGCGAGACTTCTTCCAGCCGCGCCGATTCGGGCCGGGCGTAGTCGAGAAACTTGTCGATGATGGCGTCGAGCTGGGCGATGTCGGCCACCATGTGCTGGCGGGCGTCGACGTCGGCCACGCTCATCTCGGTTTCCAGCCGCAGGCGCGCCAGCGGCGTGCGCAGGTCGTGCGAAATGCCGGCCAGCATGATGACCCGGTCCTGCTCGATCTTGGACAACTGCTCGGCCATGCGATTAAAGCCGATGTTGACCTGGCGAATCTCGCTGGTGGAGACCTTTTCGTCCAGCAGGCTGGCGTCGAAGTCGCCGTCGCGCATGCGGCTGGCCGCAAACGACAGCTGCTTGAGCGGCTCGTTGATCAGGCGCGCAATCAGCGCCGCACCGGTCAGCGACAAGGCGGCGGCGATGGTGAGCCAGATCACCCAGGTGCTGTTGCGCGATGTCCCTATCATGGACGGGTCGGTCAGCAGCCAATAGGCGTCGCCGTCGATCGCAAAGCCCACCCACAGTCCCTTCTGGCCGTTGACCGAGCTGGCCACCACCGTGCTGGGCCCCAGCCGGGCCTTGATCTCCTGGGTGATGCGGTCCGCCAGTTCGTCGCCCTGAAACAGCTCAAACTGGTCCTTGGGTTCGCGCGGGGCAATCCGCACCCGCTCCTCGTCGGCCAGGGTTTTGATCAGCGAGACACGGGCAATCGAGTCGGAATAGCGCAGCGCGGCCCGGCTCAGGTTGACCAGCGAAGCCAGCTGGTGCGCGCTCTGGATCGCGCGCGGCTCGGACTCCAGCGCCCGAAAGGTCTGCAGCCAGGCCACGATGGAGCCGAGCAGCAGCAGCGCCAGAAAGAAAAAGGTCCGCCAGAACAGGCTGAACTCCCGGCGCGGGCGTGCCTCCAGCGGCGCCGGCGCGGTTTCAAGCGGTATCGGGTTGGTGAAGTCCATGGGAAAAGAGCCGGCAGGACGGGGATGTGCGTAGCAATGGCGAAAGTGCTGGCGCGTGTAGGGCTGCTTGCGGCTGCCTGCTCTGTGGGGCGGCTTTAGTTGGTGCCGTCCGGCACAAACACGTAGCCAATGCCCCAGACGGTCTGGATATAGCGCGGCACGGCGGCGTCCACCTCAATCAGCTTGCGCAGGCGCGACACCTGCACGTCCAGGCTGCGGTCAAACGGCTCGAACTCGCGGCCACGCGCCAGTTGCGCCAGCTTTTCACGCGACAGCGGCTGGCGCGGATGCCGCACCAGGGTTTTGAGCATGGCAAATTCGCCGGTGGTCAGCGGCAGCTCCTCGCCGTTTTTGTGCAGGGTGCGCAGGCCCATGTCAAACGAGAACGGCCCGAAGGTGATCACCTCCTGGTCGCTCGATGGCGCGCCCGGCACTTCGACCGTCGGGCGGCGGCGCAGCACCGCATGGATGCGGGCCAGCAGTTCGCGCGGGTTGAAGGGCTTGGCCAGGTAATCGTCGGCGCCGACTTCGAGGCCGACGATGCGGTCCACGTCCTCGCCCTTGGCGGTCAGCATGATGATGGGGGTGCGGTCATTGGCGGCGCGCAGGCGGCGGCAGATCGAAAGGCCGTCCTCGCCCGGCATCATCAGGTCGAGCACGATCAGGTCAACCGCGTCCCGCAGCAGGATGCGGTTCAGCGCCTTGCTGTCTTCGGCGAGGATGACTTCAAAACCTTCCTGGGCAAGGTAGCGGCGCAGCAGGTCACGAATGCGGGCATCGTCGTCAACGATCAGAATTTTGTCGGCGCGGCCAGTGGTTTGAGCTTGGGTCATGGTGGTCTGGTAATTTGTAACAAGCCCATTTTGAAGGCTGAAAATGCCGAATGTCGCTTTTTTCAGTCACTTTGACACACTGTTACAAAGTTTGCGGTGCAGCGCAAGCGGCACATGAAGCCGATGTGCACCATGGCTAGCCTCAGGGCGTTGGTGTAGGGCCGGGCGGTGGATCGCCCCGCTTTTTGGCGCTGCGGTGGCACCGCGCCTGGCCCAGCGTCCGTTTTTTTCCAGGTCCCGGGAGCTCCATGAAAACTATAAAAACCATAGCAAAGTGCCTAGGCTTGGCAACGGTTATTGCAAGCACGCTGGCAACCGGCATGCAGGCGGCCAGGGCCGATCCGGCAGCCGTGGCGGCGCCCATGACGGCCAGCCAGGCGCGCCACCTGCTGGTGCGCACCGGCTTCGCGCCGGACCAGGCCGAGGTCAATGCGCTGACCGGCCAGAGCCCCCGGCAGGCCGTGGCAGAGATTGTGCGCAGGGCGCAGGCCGCCGTCCCCCTTTACCCGCCCCCCGCTTTTGTGGCAAAGCCGCCGCCCATTCCTTTTCGATGGCTGGCGAGCCAGGAAGAGCGGCAGGCCCTGCGCCGCGAGCAACTGCGCCAGGGGCTGGAGATCAAGAGCTGGTGGCTGCGCGAAATGATCGCCACGCCGACACCGCTGGCCGAGCGCATGACCCTGTTCTGGCACAACCACTTTGCCACCTCGCAGCAAAAAGTGGTGCGCTCCCAGGCCATGTGGCGCCAGCACCAGTTGCTGCGCGCCAACGCGCTGGGCAATTTCGGCACGCTGCTGCATGCGGTGGCCAGGGACCCGGCCATGCTGGTCTACCTGGACGGCGCCATCAGCCGCCAGGAAGCGCCCAACGAAAACTTTGCGCGCGAAGTGATGGAACTGTTCACCCTGGGCGAGGCCAGCCAGGGCGGCCGCTACACCGAGCAGGACATCCGGGAAGCGGCGCGCGCCTTCACCGGCTGGAGCGTCGACCGCGATGACTTCAGCTTCAGGTTTCGGCCGGCGTTTCATGACAGCGGCAGCAAAACGCTGCTGGGCCGCAGCGGCAACCTCGATGGCGATGCCGCGCTCGACATCCTGCTGGAGCAGCCGGCGGCGGCGCGCTTTATCGTCGGCAAGCTCTGGAAGGAGTTTGTCTCGCCCGAGCCTGCTGCAGCCGACGCGGCAGAGATAGCGCGCATCGCCGAGCGTTTTCGTCAAAGCCAATACGACATCAGCACCGCGCTGCAGGACTTGCTGCTGAGCGATGCCTTCTGGGACCAGCGCAACCGCGGCAGCCTGATCAAGTCGCCGGTTGACCTGGTGGTGGGCACGGTGCGGCAACTGGGCATGGCGGTCGGCGACGCCACGCCCTTGGCGCTGACGGCCGCGCAACTGGGGCAAAACCTGCTGGTGCCGCCCAATGTCAAGGGCTGGCCCGGCCAGAACGACTGGATCAACGCCACCACGCTGCTGCAGCGCAAGCGCTTTACCGAGCAGCTGCTCAAGGCAGCTGAGCGTCAGGACGAGGCCGCGATGGCGCCGTCCGCCATGGGGCAGGGCGCCATGCTGCAGGCGGCCGGTGGCCTGGCCAACACCCGCTTTGACGGCGACCGCTGGCTGGCGCAGTACGGCGGCCAGGCCGACCGGGAGCCTGCCGAGGAAGTCAAAACCCGGCTGGCGCAGGCGTTGCTGGCGGTGCCGCCGACGCAGGCGCTGGCCCGCGGCACGGTGGGCCTGGTCTACCTGCGCGTGCTCACGCTCGATCCGGCCTACCAACTCAAATAAGCAAATAAGGACGGCGCCGCCATGCAACGACGCGACTTTGTCAGCCTGTTTTCCAGCGCCAGCGCAGCGGCCTTGCTGGGCGCCCATGCGCCGGGCTGGGCCCAGGCCAGCGCGCGGCGCGCCGCCTCGGCGGCTGACCGCAACCTGATTCTGGTCGAGCTCAAGGGCGGCAATGACGGCCTGAACACGGTCGTGCCCTATGCCGACAGCCGCTACCACGCGCTGCGCCCCGTCATCGGCCTCAAGCCCGAGGAGCTTATCCGGCTCGACGCCCAGACCGGCCTGCATGCGGCGCTTTCACCGCTGTTGCCGCTGTGGGAAAAGGGCGAACTCGGCATCGTTCAGGGCGTGGGCTACCCGCAGCCCAATCTGTCGCATTTCCGTTCCATCGAAATCTGGGACACCGCTTCCAGGTCTGGCGAATACCTGCAGGAAGGCTGGGTCGCGCGCGGCATGAAGGCCGGTCTGGCGGGGCGCAGCAGTTTCACCACCGAAGGCGTGCTGATAGGCCGCAACGACCTGGGCCCGCTGGCCGGGGCCCGCGCCATCAGCCTGAACAACCCCGAAGCCTTCGTCAACCAGTCCCGGCTGGCGCAGGGCTTGGACGACGCCTTCGTGGCACGCGGCAAAGGCAATCCGGCGCTACAGCACCTGCTGCAGGTTGAAAGCGATGTGAACCAGGCCGCACAGGGCTTGCGGGCCGAGCGCTACAGCTTCAGCACGCAGTTTCCGGCCGGCGCCTTTGGCAACGGCGTGCGGGCCGCTGCGCAGGTGGTCGCCTCGCAAAAAGACCAGGAGGGCAAGGGCGGGGTGCCGGTGATCACGCTGACGCTCGGCAGTTTTGACACGCACCAGAACCAGTTGGCCACCCACGCCAACCTGCTCAGGCAACTGGCCGAGGGCCTGGCCGCGCTGAAAGGCGCGCTGACCGAACTCGGCGCCTGGGAGCGCACGCTGCTGATGACGTTTTCGGAGTTTGGCCGGCGCGCGGCGCAAAACAGCTCCAACGGCACCGACCATGGCACGGCGGCGCCGCACTTCGTGGCCGGCGGCGCGGTGCGCGGCGGCTTTTATGGGCAGGCGCCGGATTTGGACCGGCTCGACAGCACGCAAAATACCGGCTACAGCACCGACTTTCGCCAGCTCTACGCCAGCGTGGCCAAAGACTGGTGGGGCGTCAACCCCGACAGCGTGACCGGCGGCCGCTTCGAGCCGCTCAAATTTCTGGCCACCTGAAGGCTGAAAACCTTTTTCCGCTTTTCCTCTTTTTTAATCCGAAAGGTAATCGAACCGATGCGTACTACAAAATTGATAGCTGCTTGCGCCCTGTTGGTGGGGGCTAGCGCCTCTTTTGCACAAGATATTCAGCGCAACCCGCTGCAAAACGTGGCGCAACTCTCGGCCAGCGGCTCGGTCGAGGTGCAGCAGGATTTGCTGTCAATTTCCATGAGCACCTCGGCCGGCGGCAGCGATGCCAACGCGGTGCAGGCCCAGCTCAAGCAGGCTCTGGACACCGCGCTGACCCAGGCCAAACAGGCGGCCGCGCCCGGCCAGATGGAGGTGCGCACCGGAAATTTCAGCCTCTACCCGCGCTATAACAAGGACGGCAAGATCAACGGCTGGCAGGGCAGCACCGAGCTGGTGCTGGAAGGCAAGGACTTCTCGCGCATCACCACCACGGCCGGCAAAATCCAGACCCTGACGCTGGCCAATGTCAGCTTTGCGCTGAGCCGCGAGCAGCGCGCCAGGGTCGAGGGCGAAGCCCAGGCGCAGGCGATTGAACGCTTCAAGGCCAAGGCGGTCGAGGTCGCCAAAGGCTTTGGTTTTGGTGGCTACACGCTGCGCGAGGTGTCCATCAACGCCAACGAGCAGGGCTACCCGCCGCGCCCGCGTGTGATGGCGATGCAGGCCAAGTCTGAAATGGCCGATGCCGCCGTGCCGGTCGAAGCCGGTAAAAGCACGGTGCTGGTGAATGTCAGCGGCTCGGTGCAGATGAGGTAATGGCGCAGTTCCCGGGCGTTGTCCCGGG
>NZ_JANOAL010000037.1:0-24112 GCF_031411155.1 Polaromonas sp.
TCAGTTGCTTTGTCAGTCATTGCTTGCTCGGCCCGGGCGCGGTACTTCATGGCGCGGCCCCCAGAATCACGGTGACCATTTTCTCAGGCTGCAGCTTGCGCGCAAACGCGGCCTTGATGTCGGCCACGGTGACGCGGTTGACCTGCTGGGTCCAGGTGTCGAGGTAGTCCAGCGGCAGCTGGTTCCAGGCGATGCCGGCGACGTTGTCGAGCAGCTTGCGGTTGCTGTCGATGCGCAGCGCAAAACCGCCGACAAGATTGTCCTTGGCGGCCTTCAGCTCGGCCTCGGTCGGGCCGTTGGCGACAAAGTCCTTGACCAACTGGCGCACCAGCTCGACCGACTGCGCGGCCTGGTCGGGCCGGGTCTGCAGGCTCACGGTAAAGCTGCCGGCATGCAGGCCGGGCGAAAACGAGCTGGACACGCCATAGGTCAGGCCGCGCTTTTCGCGCACCTCGCTTGACAGGCGCGACACAAAACCGCCGCCGCCCAGAATGTAGTTGCCCACCGTCAGCGCGAAATAGTCGGGGTCGCTGCGCTTGAAGCCGGGCTGGCCGATCAGCACCTGAGCCTGGGCGGCGTCAAAGGGAATACGCTTTTCCAGCGGCGCGGCCAGCGGCGCGACCTCGGCCACGGCCGGCAGCGGCGGCAGGCCGGCGCAGGCGACTTGCGGCAGGCGCGCCAGCAGGCGTGCGGCCAGGGCGTCGGCCTGCTGACGCGTGACCGCGCCAACCAGGCTGATGCGGGCGCGGCAGGCCACCACGCTGGCCGCGTGCAGGGCGCGCAGGTCGGCCACGCCGATGCGCGCCAGGCTGTCGGCCGTGGTCTCGTAGCCATAGGGGTGGCTGCCGTACACCGCCTGGGCATAGGCCCGGCCGGCCACATTGCCAGGCCGGGTGTAGGACTCTTTGAGCGCCGCCTGCACCCGCTGGCGTTCGCGCTGCCAGACGGCCTCGGGAAACGCGGGCTCGGCGATCTCGCGCGCGGCCAGCGCCACGGCCTGGTCGAGCAGCGCCGGGTCGGTCAGCGAGCGCAGCGAAAAGCCCAGGCGGTCGGAGCCGGCGCTGGCGCCAAACTGCGCGCCCAGGTCGGCCCAGGCTTCACTTAAAGTGTTTTCATCCAGGGCCGGCGCGCCATCCGTGGCCCGCACACCCTTGTCGAGCATGCCGGCCATCATGCTGGCCAGGCCGGCCTGGCCGGGCGGGTCGCGCCGGCTGCCGGCGTCAAAGTCGATCTGCACATCAAGCATGGCAATGGCCGGGCTTTCGACCAGATAGACCTGGGCGCCGCTGGCCTGGGTCCAGTGCTGCACCGGAATGGCGGCCAGCGCCAGCCCCTGTGAAAACGCCAAAAAGATGCCAATAATGCCTGTAGCCCAGGTATTACGTGCGCATGTAGCTATGTTTTTAATAGCAAAATTCAGGGCAGTCATCGAATCATCCGGTTCATGGCGGGGCTTGGTGCCGGCTGGCGGCGGGCGCGGCAGCCGGCGCGCGGGCCGGCGGCTTGCTGCCGAGCGCCTGCGGCAGCAAGGTGGCCCGCGTCATCTGCTCGTCGCCAAAGTATTTGGCGGCCACCGCCTGCACCTCGGCGCTGCTGATGCTGCGCAGGCGGGCAATCAGCCGCGCGCCGGCGTCCAGCGGCAGGCCCTGCACCCAGTTGGAGCCGAGCTCGCGCGCCTGGCTGAAGACCGAGTCGAGCTTGTAGGTTTCGCTGGCCACCCACTGGGTTTTGACGCGGTTGAGTTCGGCCTCGCTGACGCCTTCGCGCGCAATGACGGCCACCTGCTGGCGCAGGGCCTCGGCCACCTGCGCGGTGGTCTTGCCGTCGGCCGGCACGCCGTCGAGCGAGAACAGCTGCGGCCCGCAGCCCATCAGCCCGTTGGAGGCGCCGGCACTGTCGGCCAGCCGGCCTTCGCCCTGCACCAGCGCGCGCTCCAGCCGGGCGCCGCTGTAGCCGTCGAGCACGGCGGCCAGCACCGTCAGCGCCAGCGCATCGCGGCTGGCGGCGGCCGTGGCCGACGGCGCGGCGCCGCTGACCGGGTCCAGCAGGTCGGCCGGCTCCAGCCGGGGCACCTTGAAGGCCATGTTGACATAGGCCTGGCTGGCCGGGGCCTTGAACTCCAGGCTGCGCGGGCCGGCCTGCTCGGGTTCGCTGCGTGGCTTGCGCACGGGCACGGGCCTGGCCTTGATCGGTCCATAGTATTTTTCGGCCAGCCTTTTGACCTCGGCCACCTCGACGTCGCCGGCCACCACCACGGCGGCATTGCCCGGCACATACCAGCGCTGGTAGAAGTCCCGCACGTCGGCCGGCGTCATGGCGTCGAGGTCGCTCATCCAGCCCACAATGGGGCGGCGGTACGGCGAGGCCATGAAGGTCACGGCATTGGACTGCTCGTACAGCATGGCGCGCGGCGACTCTTCGGTACGCAGGCGGCGCTCTTCCTTCACCACCTCGATCTCGCGCCTGAACTCCTCGTCGGGCCACTGGCTATGGGCAAAGCGATCGGCCTCAAGCCGCATCACGTCTTCCAGCTTGCCGGCCGGAATCTGCTGGTAGTAGCCGGTGTTGTCGCGGCTGGTAAAGGCGTTGTCACGCCCGCCCAGCGCCGCCACCCGCCTGGAAAAATCACCTGGTTTGACCGTGGGCGTGCCCTTGAACATCATGTGCTCCAGCGCATGGGCCACGCCCGAGCTGCCGTCCACTTCGTCCATCGCGCCCACGCGCACCCACAGCATGTGCGCCACGGTGGGTGCGCGGTGGTCGGGTTTGACAATCACGGTGAGGCCGTTGGCCAGCGTGAACTGGCGCACGGGCGCGGCGGCGGCAGGTAGTGGCGCCTGCGCCTGCGCCAGCGCCGCGCCGCCAAACAGCACGGCAGGCGCCAGCAATGTAAAGACAGGACGAATCAGGCGCTGCAAGAAAGGAAGGGGAAGGGGTAATGAAGGCGTCAAAAGGGCGGGCCCGGGCTGTTTCATAGAATAGTGGACTCCACAAGCATACCCAATGTTCAGTTTTTTCAAGAAAAAATCCCCTCCTCCCGCTCCCGCTGCGGCGCCTTCTCCGGTGCCATCTTCGGCGCCCGCAGCCGCGCCGCCCCTGCCTGCGGCGCCCCTGCCTGCGGCGCCCCCCTCACCCCCAGCGCCTGACCGGCCGGCCACCGGCGGCTCGCTGATCGGCACGGCGCTGGTCACGCCGATCGCGATTCCGGAGCCCGGCGCCGTCGCGCCGGAACGCCAGCGCTGGCTCGGCAAGCTGCAGGCCGGCCTGCGCAAGACCGGCGCCAGCATTTCCACCGTGTTCACCGGCAGCCGCATCGACGACGCGCTGTACGAAGACCTGGAAACCGCGCTGCTGATGGCCGACACCGGCGTCAAGGCGACCGAACACCTGCTCATCGAGGTCAAGCGCCGGGTCAAGGACGGCGGCATGACGCACCCGGTGGCGGTCAAGAACGCGCTGATCGAGGCGATCGCGCAATTGCTCAAGCCGCTCGAAAAAGCGCTGGTCATTGGCCAGTTTCAGCCCACGGTGATCATGGTGACAGGCGTCAACGGCGCCGGCAAAACCACTTCCATCGGCAAGCTGACGGCGCACCTGGCCAACGAGGGCGCCTCGGTGCTGCTGGCGGCGGCCGACACCTTTCGCGCGGCGGCGCGCGAGCAGCTCAGCATCTGGGCCGACCGCAACACGGTCGAGATCATCAGCCAGGAGGGCGGCGATCCGGCTGCCGTGAGCTTTGATGCCGTCAGCGCCGGCAAGGCGCGCGGCAAGGACGTGGTGCTGGTCGACACCGCCGGCCGGCTGCCGACGCAGCTGCACCTGATGGAAGAGCTGCGCAAGATCAAGCGCGTGGTGCAAAAGGCCGACGCAACGGCTCCGCACGAAGTACTTTTGGTGATTGACGGCAACACCGGGCAAAACGCGCTGGCCCAGGTCAAGGCCTTTGACGAGGCGCTGCAGCTGACCGGCCTGATCGTGACCAAGCTCGACGGCACGGCCAAGGGCGGCGTGCTGGCCGCGATTGCGCTGTGGGCGCGCGAGCGCCAGCAGGCCGCGCCCGCGCTGCGCCCGGTGCCGGTTTACTTTATTGGCGTGGGCGAAAAACTCGAAGACCTGGAAACCTTTGACGCGCGCGAATTTGCCCAGGCGCTGCTGGCCTGACTGGACTGAGCCGGCGGCCCAAGGGAAACACCCGAGGCGCCGGCCCTTGCGCAAACCAGCGGGCGGATTAAAGTCAGTTCAGACCCGCCAACCGGAGACGCCTCATGAGCACCGCCAGCAAAACCGCTACCGTCATCCCGACCCAGCCGCGCCGGGTGGACCAGTTGCTGGCCCACTACGGCGAGAGCCACCAGAACCCGCGCAACGAGCTGATTCATTTCATCGCGATTCCGCTCATCATGCTGAGCCTGGTGGGCATGCTGTTTGCGCTGCACCCCTATGTGGCCTATGCCTTTGTCGCGGCCAGCATGGTGTACTACGCCCGGCTGTCGCTGGTGTTTTTACTCGCCATGGCGCTGCTGTCGCTGCTGGCCCTGGCGCTGGTGCGGGCCATGGGGCCGCAGGTGCTGCCGATATCGCTGGCCATTTTTGTCGGCGCCTGGGTGATGCAGTTCATCGGCCACAAGATAGAAGGCAAAAAGCCCTCGTTTTTCGAGGATTTGCAATACCTGTGGGTCGGCCCGCTGTTTGTGCTGGCCAGGCTGTTTGGCAAGCTGGGCATTCGCTGGTGAACTGCGCAGGTCGCCAGGGGGCTTGAAAGCGCGTACTTCGCCTCCAGTTTTCAGCCTTCAACCCGCCGGATCAAGGATTTTCCACGTGCCCAACCCCCTCAGCCGCTTCGTCAGCCGGTTTTTGCGTTTTGCCCTGAAAGGGGTGCTGGGCCTGCTCGCCGCCGTGTTCGCGCTCAGCCTGCTGGCGGCGGCGCTGGTCGTCATTGCCTTGAGCCTGCTCAAGTCCCTGTTGACCGGCCGCAAACCCGCGCCCGCCATGGTGTTTGGCCGCTTCCGGCCGTTTTCGCCGCCGGCCATGTGGCCTGGCGGTCCGCGCACTGACGCTGCAGCGGCTTCTGCCCGCACCGTCGACATCGTGGACGTTGAGGTGCGCGAGGTGCGGGACGCCAGCCACGCTGGCCGGCACCTGCCCTGACCACCGCCCGGTGAGCCTTCTTGCCGCCGCACTTTCTGCCCGGCGTTTACCCTGACTACTTAGCGCTTCGTCATTCAATCGTTTGCGGATACGATGGTTAAAACCCTTCGTTGCCACCATGTTCCCCTGGCTCACCGAAACCCCTGCGGACCACCTGAATGCCGTGCAAGCCGCGGCGTCAACCAAGTGGGCGCGCGGTGACGTGCTGGCGCTGATACTTGACGGCACACTCGAACCGGGCGCACCGATTGCCGAAGCCGAGGTTGCCAGCCGGCTCCAGGTGCCGCTCGGCTCCGTTCAGCAGGCCTTGCGCGAGCTGCAGGACTCCGGCCTGCTGGTGCCGCGCAAGCCGGCCGGATTCGCGGTGCGCCAGCTCAAGGCCGGCGAAGTCCGCGACCTCTACCAGATGCGCGGGCTGCTGGACGGCTTTGCGGGCCGCTGCGCGGCCCTGCTGGGCCTGGGCCCGCGCGCCGCGCTGCTGACAGAACTGGCGGCCGCCATCGACGCCATGTTTGCGGCGGCGAGCCGCAACGACCTGCAGGCCTATTTTGGCGAAAACCTGCGCTTTCACTGGGCGATTGTGCAGGCAACGGGCAACCAGTTGCTGTGCGACACCTACCGCGAGGTCGTGCAGAAAGCCGCCCTGATCCGGCTCAAAAACCTGTCGCAGGATCTGGGCATGCTGGCCTCCATCGCCGAGCATGTCGAGATTGCCCAGGCGGTGCGCGATACCGACGCGGTGCGTTGCGAGGCCCTGCTGGTGCGCCATGCCGATGATGCCTACGCGCGCTTTGTGCGCGCCAGGCCCGCCCGCCCCCGCGGCAGCCGCAGCCAGCCCCCGGCCCGGGCAAAGACCCAGAAACTGGTCAAAACCAGCGCCTGATCCGGTCGCCGTTCACCGAGCGAACTGGAGCCCCCCGCATGAAACGCCGCATTTTGCTCCAGGCCGCGCCGGCTCTGCTGTGCGCGCCCCGGCTTGCGCGGGCGCAAGCGGCCTACCCGGCCAGGCCGATTCGCTACATCGTGCCGGTGGTGCCGGGCGGCGGTGGCGACATGGTGGCCCGTACCCTGGCCGAGTGCTGGGCCGGCCTGCTGGGGCAGCCGTTGGTGGTGGACAACATGGGCGGCGGCGGCGGCGTGCTGGGCTGCCAGGCCGCCGTGCGCGCCGCGCCCGACGGCTATACGCTGATGCAGGCCTATGTCACAACCCACGGCACCGGCCCGGCGGCCCGCCGCGTGCCCTACGACCCGATTCACGATTTCAGCCCGATTGGCATGATTGGCACCACCCCCAACGTGCTGGTGGTGAACAAGGAGTTGCCGGTGACCACGCTGCGCGAATTCATCGCCTACCTGCGCGAGAACCAGGGGCGGGCCAGCTATGGCTCGGCCGGACAGGGCTCGCTGACCCACCTGTCGATGGAACTGTTCAAGCAGCAGACCGGCACCTTCATGCTGCACATTCCCTACCGCGGCGCGGCACCGGCCTTTGTCGACCTGGCGGCGGGGCACACCCAGGCGATGTTTCCGGGGCTGGTGGCGGGCCTGCCGCATATCCAGTCGGGCCGGTTGCGGCCGCTGGCGATCACCGGCCTGGCCCGGCACCCGCTGCTCCAGGACTTGCCCACGCTGGAGGAATCCGGTTTCAAGGGCTTTGATGCCCAGCAGTGGTATGGCGTGGTCGGGCCGGCCGGCCTGCCGGCGCCCATCATCCGGAAAATCAATGAAAGCCTGGCCGCCGTACTCGCGCTGCCGGAATTGCGGGAAAAGTTTTCTTCCGAAGCGATCGAGCCGGTCGCGATGTCGCCGGATCAATTCGGCGCCTACATCAAAACCGGGCTGGCGCGCTGGAGCCGGCTGGTCAGGGAGCGGCGCCTGACACTGGATGGCTAGCATCCATATTTAAGGGCCAAAAAAGGCCGCCAGCCCAATCACAACGCGTGCATACAGCTATCAAATAAATAGCACCCAGAGGCGGTCGAAGGGTGGTGAAGCTGGCCCATCCGGATCCGCCAGCGCCCCGGCCGGGCTCTTTACACAAGCGAAACCAAGCTGGCTGAACCAAAAGCCGGAAAACGCTATCTGAACCAAAGCAAGGGTTTTTACTGATTAGCCTTGGGCTATGGGTGACATTGAACCTATTGCTTAGCACTCTATCCAACGGAGTGCTAATATTTAAGCCCCGAAAAAGGAGTTTTGCCTTGTCATTTGCTCTTTCCCCCCATGCCATGACCGCTGCCCTGGCCCTGCCCGCTTCCCGGGCCGGCGCGGTGGCGGCCGTCAATCCGTGGTCGCTGGTGCCCCCGCTGGGCAACCTGGACGCCTATATCTCCGCCGTCAACCGCCTGCCCATGCTGACGCTGGAGCAGGAGCAGGAGTTTTCCCGCAATCTCAAGAACAACAACGACCTGGAGTCGGCCGGCAAGCTGGTGCTCTCTCACTTGCGGCTGGTGGTGTCGATTTCGCGCAAATACCTGGGCTATGGCCTGCCGCATGGCGACCTGATCCAGGAGGGCAACATCGGCCTGATGAAGGCCGTCAAGCGCTTTGACCCCGACCAGAACGTGCGCCTGGTGAGCTATGCCATGCACTGGATCAAGGCCGAGATTCACGAGTACATCCTGAAAAACTGGCGCATGGTCAAGGTGGCGACCACCAAGGCGCAGCGCAAGCTGTTTTTCAACCTGCGCTCGATGAAACAGGGTTTCAAGGACGACGCCGACGTGGCCACGCACCGCGACACCCTGACCGACGGCCAGATTGACTCGATGGCCAAAACGCTGAATGTCAAGCGCGAGGAAGTCATCGAGATGGAGCAGCGCATGTCGGGCGGCGACGTGCTGCTGGATCCGAGCCCGAGCGACGATGGCGAAGACGCGTTTGGCCCGATTGCCTACCTGGCCGACGCGACGCAGGAGCCGACCGCGCTGATGGAGTCGCGCCAGCGCGACCTCCTGGCCAGCGACGGCATCAGCGCCGCGCTGCAGGAGCTGGACGCCCGTTCGCGCCGCATCGTGGAAGAGCGCTGGCTCAAGGTCAATGACGACGGATCGGGCGGCATGACCTTGCACGACCTGGCGGCCGAATACAGCGTGAGCGCCGAGCGCATTCGCCAGATCGAGGTGGCGGCCATGAAGAAGATGAAGAAGGTGCTGGCGGCTTACGCCTGAGCCGCCCAAGCCTGACCGGTTTCATACCCGTCAAAAAGGCCTGTCCCCGACGCAATTGCCGGGGCAGGCCTTTTTCTTGGGGCAAATGCGGCTCAGCTGTTTTTCATCAGCAGGCGAATGTCCGAGGCCAGCGCCTCATTGCCGCCGCCGTAGCGGTTGTAAAGCCGAATGCGGCCCTTGCCGTCAAAAATATAGCTGCCGGCCGAATGGTCCATGCTGTAGCTGCCGGGCGTCTTGCCCTCGACCTTTTTGTAATAGACCTTGAAGTTTTTGGCGACTTCGGGCAACTCGGCCAGGGTGGGGCGCAGCGCCAGGAAGGTCGGGTCGAAATTGGCCATGTAGGCCTTGAGCAGCTCGGGCGTGTCGCGTTCCGGGTCGACCGAAATGAAGACTACCTGCAGTTTGTCGCCATCCGGCCCCAGCAGTTGCTTGACCTGGGCCAGCTCGGCCATGGAGCTGGGGCAAAAATCCGGGCACTGGGTAAAACCAAAAAACACCACCACCACCTTGCCGGCAAAGTCCTTGAGGCTGCGCTGCTGGCCGTTGTGGTCGGCCAGCGTGAAGCCCTGCGCATAGTCGGCGCCCGTCAGGTCTATGCTCTTGAACTGCGGCTTGGCTTCAGAACAGGCCGAAAAAATGGCCATGGCCCCGGCAGACAGGGCGGAGCAAGCTATCAATTTAATAGCGCCTCGTTTGTTGAGAGAAAGCATGTTCATACCAGGTAATGGTCCAGCAGCAGTGCGGCAAACAGCACCGAGAGATGAATCAGGGAAAACCGGAAGGTCTTGCGCGCCAGCGCGTCGGAATAATTGCGCCACAAGCGCCAGGCGTGCCAGCTAAACCCGGCGCTGAGCGCCACCGCCGCCAGCAGGTAGAGCCAGCCGCTCATCCGGAAGATAAACGGCATCAGGCAGGCTGCAAACAGCACCAGGGTGTACAAAAACACCTGCAGCCGCGTGAACTCGTTGCCGTGGGTGACGGGCAGCATGGGCAGTCCCGCCTTGCGGTAGTCCTCGACCCGGTACAGGGCCAGCGCCCAGAAGTGCGGCGGGGTCCAGAGAAAAATAATCAGAAACAAAATCAGCGCTTCGGGGCCGACCGAGCCGGTCATGGCGGCCCAGCCCAGCACCGGCGGCATGGCGCCCGAGGCACCGCCAATCACGATGTTTTGCGGCGTGAGCGGCTTCAGGATCACGGTGTACACCACCGCGTAACCGACAAAGGTGGCAAAGGTCAGCCACATGGTCAGCGGGTTGACCCAGACATACAAAATCCAGCAGCCCAGCGCGCACAGGCCGCCCGAAAACGCCAGCGTGAGCGGATTGCTGAGCTCGCCCTTGGCCGTGGGGCGCCAGGCGGTGCGCCGCATCTTGGCATCGATCCGCTGCTCGACCAGGCAGTTGAAGGCGGCCGCGGCCCCCGCCACCAGCCAGATGCCGGCACAGGCAATCGCGGCCAGCTTCAGCTCGGGCCAGCCGGGCACGCCGGGCACCGCCAGCACCATGCCGATCAGCGCGCAAAACACAATGAGCTGCACCACGCGCGGCTTGGTCAGCGCATAAAACTGCGCCCATTTTGCATGCGCGGACGCGGCGGGCGCAGGGAGGACGGAAGGATCGGAGGGGTTCATGCGGACAATCTCGAAGCACTCAATTTTGACGGACTCCGCGTATTAAACGCGTTGCGGCTGGAAAAAACGATACCTGTGAGCACGATCACCAGTCCGGCCGCACCGCCGGTGTGGGAAACCGCCGCCGCCAGCGGCCAGCCCAGCACCACATTGCCCAGCCCGGTGGCGGCCTGCAGCAGGGCCAGGCCGGCCAGCCAGCGTGCCGAGGTGCGCAGCGCCGGCACCCGGTACAGGCTGGCCGCCAGCGCCAGCAGCGCCGCAAACACGGCATAGGCCCCGAGGCGGTGCACATAGTGAATGGCCGTCAGCGCCTGAAAACTGATGTTGGCCCCGTCATGGCCCGCGCCCAGCGCGCGCCACAGGGTAAAGCCCTGGCTGAAATCCATGGCCGGCCAGAGCGAATTCTGGCAGGCCGGAAAGTCGGTGCAGGCCAGCACCGCGTAGTTGGTGCTGACCCAGCCGCCCAGCGCAATCTGCAGCCACAGCAGCGCAAAGGTCAGCAGCACAAAGCCCCTGAGCGCAGCCGGCAGCGCCAGCGGCGACTGCCCGCCCCGCGTCTGGGCATGGCGCACTGCCTGCGCCTTGAGCAGTGCCAGCAGCACCAGGCCACCGAGCAGGTGCAGGGTCACGATCGCCGGAAACAATTTCATGGTGACGGTGAGGGCGCCGAAGGCGCCTTGCAGGCAGACCCACAGCAGGGTCACGGTGGGCCACCACGGTGAAATATAGCCCCCAGGCTTTTGACTTCGTGTGCCTGCGGCGTTACGCTGCCCCTTTTCCGATGCCAAGGGGCTGTCCGACCTAGGGGCCGCCCGTCGGCGCTCGCGCCAGCTGGCAACGGCGAGTGTCAGGATCAGCACGCCGACGCCAGTGGCCAGGTAGCGGTGCACCATTTCGATCCAGGCCTTGGAATGCGTGACCGGTCCGGTCGGCATGGCAGTCTGGGCGGCGTCTATATGCAGCTGCGCGCCTAGCGGGCTGGCGTTGCCGTAGCAGCCGGGCCAGTCGGGGCAGCCCAGGCCGGAATCGGTGAGCCGGGTAAAGGCACCAAAAATCACCAGGTCAAAGGTCAGAAACAGGGTCAGCAGGGTCAGCACCTGCAGGCGCCGGGCGGCGGACGCCCTGGCGTGGCGCAGCCAGACCCAGGCCAGCGGCCCGAGCGCCAGCACCAGGCCCATCAGCATCAGGCGCAGCGCCGGGCTCAGGTCGTAAAGGTTTTGCGCGTCCATGACTAATGAGTGCCGCAGCCAGCAAGGCCTCGGAGGTATCGACACCAGCAGGGGCCGCCGAACCGGCTTCGCCGGGCCACAAGCGCAGCAGCCGTCCGCGAAGGCGTTTCAGCCAAACCGGGGCCGCGGGACTGGCTCCGCCAGACCGCAGGCGCAACGGCCCCCCCGGGGGGCAGCGCAGTACGCGAAGCGACAAGCGTGGGGGTCATATCTACCGGCCTTCTTTGTCCCAGCCGGCGGAGGCGCGCAGCAGGCGGTCCAGGTCGCGCTTGGCCTTGGCGGCGGCCGCCGCGTCCATGTTGGCCGGAAAACGCATCATCCAGTTGCCCAGCGGGTCGACCAGATAGAGGTGGTCCTGCAGGCGCTGGCCGGCGGCGGGTTCCAGCCATTGCGCCAGGGCGCCAGGGGCCAGGCGCAACACGGTCGATGCCGCCAGTGCAGGCTGCAGGGCCTCGGATACCGCTGCGTCGTCGTTGACCAGCCAGACCCGGTCCAGCCGCTCTTTTTCCTTGCCCAGGGCCTCGCGCAGCTGGCGCTGGAAATACAGGTTGCTCTCGCAGCGCGCATCGCAGGCACCGCCGGCCACGCTGAGCAGCAGCCACTGGCCCCTGAGCGCGCTCAGCTCGCCGCTGCGGCCGTCCAGCGTCTGCGTGGCCAGCGCCGGCAAGGGCCGTTGCGGGTCGACCAGCTCGCCAAAGTTGCGGCGCCCCTCGGGCCGGATCACGTAGTAGGTGACATAGGAGGCGATGACCGGCGCGGCGCACACCAGCAGCACGGCCAGCAGTTTCCAGCGGCCGGCGACGGTGCTGGGCTTGCGGGCGCTGGACCGGTCCAGCGCGGGCATGGCATGCACGGTCAGGCCCAGCGGCTGGTCTTGCGCGGGCGGCATCGCTGCGCCGCTGCGCAGGGAACTGGTCGGGGAGTTGTCGTGGGTCACAGCAATCGATCGCGGCGTCTAGTCGCCTGGGTTAGGTGTTAACGGTTAAAGGGTTCACCTGGCGCGCCCTTTGCCGCGCAGGGGAAGAATCAGTTGAAACCAGAGATACAGCCCCAGCACCAGCGCGCACAGGGCAAACCACTGCACCGCATAGCCATAGTGCTTGTCCAGCCCCAGATTGGGTGCGGGCCAGTCACGCAGCAGGCCGTCGCCAGGCGCGCCGGTTTGCAGCAGCGTGCCATTGAACAGGGGCAAACCGGTCTCGGCACCGAAGGCAGCCAGGTCCAGATTTTGCCGGATACGCCCGGTGTCCGGGCCCTTGAATTCGTAAAGCTTGGATGGCGGCGGGGCAATACGGCCCTGCACCGTGACCAGCCCGGCGGGCGTGGCGACCTCGGGCAGGCGGCTGCGGTCGATGAAGTCGCGCGCCACCCAGCCGCGCTGCACCAGGATCACCCGCGAACTGTCCTGCAGCGCCAGCGGCGTCAGCACCCAGAAGCCGGTCTTGCCGTTCATGGCGCGGTTGTCCAGGTAGACGGTCTGCGCGGCCAGCCAGACACCCTGCACGGCGGCCGGTCGGTGCATCTCGTCTGCTATGTTTTTTATAGCTGCAAGCGCTCTTGAATCAAGGGCTGGGAGCGATTTTTGTGATTCAATCGCGGCCTGCAGCGCCTCCTTCTGGGCGGCGCGGCGCAGTTGCCACTGCCCCAGCGACAGCGTGGCCCCGGCCACCAGCACGGTCGCCAGCGTGAGCAGCCAGAAGCGCCGGCTACGGAAAGAGGCGCTCATGGACGGATAATCCCGCTCATGACCTACCTCGTTGCACTCGCATTTATCGCCATCATCGCCAGTCTGGCCTCCGCGCTGTTTTTCATGCTCAGGGACGGCACCGAGGGCAAGCGCAAAACCAGCAACATGGCACGCGCGCTGGCGTTTCGTGTCGGGTTTTCGGTGCTGCTGTTTGTCTGCATTCTGATTGCGTGGAAGCTCGGTTACATCGCGCCAACCGGGATTCCGGCCGGCAGGTAAGAAAGTCACTGGCGAAGGCTGCATGCCAAAAAATAACAAGGGCCGCATGAAGCGGCCCTTTTGCATGGCTGACTGCCGGCGGGCAGATCAGCCCGAAAATCACATCCAGTAAACGAGGACGTACAGGCCCAGCCAGACCACGTCCACAAAGTGCCAGTACCAGGCCGCGCCCTCGAAGCCGAAATGCTTGTCTGCCGTGAAATGGCCTTTTTGCAGGCGCAGCGTGATGAACAGCAGCATCAGCATGCCGACAAACACGTGAAAGCCGTGAAAGCCGGTCAGCATGTAAAAGGTCGAGCCATAAACACCCGAGGTGAGCTTCAGGTTGAGGTCAGCGTAGGCGTGGGCGTATTCATAGCCCTGCACGGACAGGAAGGTGATGCCCAGCAAGACCGTGATCCACATGAAGGCGATGGTGCGGCCGCGATGGTTTTCGCGCAGCGCGTGGTGGGCAATCGTCAGCGTCACGCCCGAGCTCAGCAGCAGCGCGGTGTTGATGGTGGGCAGCCAGAATGGCGTCATGGTGGTGAACGGCTCGATGATGTCGGCCGGCGATGCCGTCACGCCGGCAGCCAGGCTGGGCCAGACCGCCTTGAAATCGGGCCACAGCAGCGCATTGTCCAGGCTGCCCAGGGCCGGCACGGAATGCACGCGGGCCCACCAGAGTGCGGTGAAGAAGGCGCCGAAGAACATCACCTCGGAGAAAATGAACCAGCTCATGCTCCAGCGGAACGACAGGTCGATCTTGCGGCCGTAGAGGCCGCCTTCGCTTTCCGCAATCGATTCACGAAACCACTGAAACAGGGTTCCGAGCCACCAGACCATGCCGAGGGCCAGCGACCAGGCGCCCCAACCCGCACCATTGATCCACTGGCTGGCGCCCAGAATGACAAAAAACAGGCCAATGGCCGCCATCACCGGATGCCGCGAGGGGGCGGGTACGAAGTAGTAAGGGGTTGCCCCGTGGGTTGCTGATGACATCGCTCGACTCCTGTTTCTCTCGAATTTTCAACTAACTATTTTCTGACTTAAACCGTGCTGTGCTGATGCGCCCGGACGTTCCTAGCGTGCAACCCAGTTCACCAGCAGCACCAGGGCTGCCACAAATACAAAAACCCCGACCAGGCCCACCGCGATGAGGTGCAGCGGGCTCAAATTCTTGATGTCCTCTTCATAGTCGCCGCGCGCGCGCAGGCCGACAAAAGACCAGGCCACCGCCTTGGTGGTACGCCAGAGGGATTTCTTCGGCGCTTCGGCGGCCATGCTCAAGCCCCCGCCGGCTTGCCGGCCGTCAGGGCCGGGCTGGCCACAGCGGCCTTGCTCGTGCCAGGTGCGGCAGGCGTCTTGCCACCGACTTCAAAAAAGGTGTACGACAGCGTGATCGTGGTCACATCCCTGGACAGCTTGGGGTCGATGACGAAGGCCACCGGCCACTGTTTTTTCTCGCCGGGCGCCAGCGTGTACTGGCTGAAGCAAAAACACTCCAGCTTGTTGAAATGCGCGCCGGCCTGAGCCGGTGCATAGCTGGGAATCGCCTGCGCCGACATGGTGCGGTTCTGTACGTTCTGAAACTCGTAGACCACCGTCGTCAACTCGCCGGGGTGAACCTGCAGCATGCTGTGGGCCGGCTTGAAGTGCCAGGGGCCACGCGAATTGGCGTCAAATTCCACCGTGATGGTGCGGCTCAAATCCACCTGGGTGTTGGCAGGCAGTTTGGGCGTGGCGCCCGGAATCTGCCGGTCACCGAGCGCCAGCACGTTGATGCCGGTCATCTCGCAAATCGCCCGGTAAATCGGCACCAGCGCATAGCCGAAGGCAAACATGCCGAGCACGATCACGCCCAGCTTGCCGACCATTCTGAAATTTTCGCGCTTGAGCCTTGTCAACATACTGCCAATACCGCCTGGGGGTGCCGTGTCAGTGGGTCAAAAAAATCATTTTTGCCATGAAGCCGGCAAAAAAGACGAGTGCCACCGATGCCAGGATCAGCGCCAGCCGCCGGTTGTTTTTCTTTTGGTCGGGTGTCATCGCCAGGTATCCGGGTTCAGCCAATCACGCGGGTTGCCGTGGCATCCAGCTTGGGCGGTGTTTCAAAGGTGTGAAAAGGTGCGGGCGACGGGACTTCCCACTCCAGGCCTTCCGCGCCCTTGCCGCCTTCATCGACCCAGGGGTTCTGCTTGGCGGCAACGCCCTTGCCGCGCATCGTGGGCACCACGATGAACAGGAAGAAGTAGACCTGCGCAAAGCCGAAGAAGAAGGCGCCCACGCTGGCAATCGCGTTGAAGTCGGCAAACTGCATCGGGTAGTCGGCATAGCGGCGCGGCATGCCGGCCAGACCCAGGAAGTGCATCGGGAAAAAGGTCACGTTGAACGAAATCAGCGACCACCAGAAGTGGATCTTGCCGCGGCTTTCGTTGTACATCACGCCGGTCCACTTCGGGCTCCAGTAGTAAAAACCGGCGAACATGGCGTACAGGGAGCCTGCCACCAGCACGTAGTGAAAATGGGCCACCACGTAGTAGGTGTCCTGCAACTGGGTGTCGATCGGCGCGACCGCCAGGATCACACCCGTCAGGCCGCCAATGGTGAACACGAAAATGAAACCCACGGCAAACAGCATCGGGGTTTCAAACGTCATGGAGCCGCGCCACATGGTGGCAATCCAGTTGAACACCTTCACGCCGGTGGGCACCGCGATCAGCATGGTCGAGTACATGAAAAACAGCTGGCCCGTGATCGGCATGCCGGTGGTGAACATGTGGTGCGCCCACACGACAAAGCTCAGGATGGCGATGGAGCCGGTGGCATACACCATGGAGGCGTAGCCGAACAGGCGCTTGCGCGAAAACGCGGGAATGATCTGGCTGATGATGCCGAAGGCCGGCAGGATCATGATGTAGACCTCGGGGTGGCCGAAGAACCAGAAAATATGCTGGTACATCACCGGGTCGCCGCCGCCGGCGGGGTTGAAGAAGCTGGTGCCAAAGTGGCGGTCGGTCAGCGTCATGGTGATGGCGCCGGCCAGCACCGGCATCACGGCGATCAGCAGGTAGGCGGTAATCAGCCAGGTCCAGCAGAACATCGGCATTTTCATCAGCGTCATGCCGGGCGCGCGCATGTTCAGGATGGTCACGATGATGTTGATCGAGCCCATGATGGACGAAGCGCCCAGGATGTGCATCGCAAAAATACCGGCGTCCATGGACGGACCCATCTGCAGGGTGAGCGGCGCATACAGCGTCCAGCCCGCAGCAGGCGCGCCGCCAGGCATGAAGAAAGAACCCGTCAGCATCAGGCCGGCCGGAATCATCAGCCAGAAGCTGAAGTTGTTCATGCGGGCAAACGCCATGTCGGCCGCGCCAATCTGCAGCGGAATCATCCAGTTGGCAAAGCCGACGAAGGCCGGCATGATGGCGCCAAACACCATGATCAGGCCGTGCATGGTGGTGAGCTGGTTGAACAGCTCGGGGTTGACCAGTTGCAGGCCGGGCTGAAACAGTTCGGCCCGGATCAGCAGGGCCAGCACACCGCCAAACATCAACATGAAAAAGCTGAACAGCAGGTACAGCGTGCCAATGTCCTTGTGGTTGGTGGCAAACACCCAGCGCCGCCAGCCCGTCGGGGCATGGTGGTCATGGTCATCATGCGCGTGATGATCGTGATGGTCTAGAACTGCACTCATCTTGGCTTCCTTTGGTGGCTTCTTTTACCGGCTTGCGCCGGTAGCTTTATCTTTAGCGCTGACGCCTGGCCCGGCCGTCAGCCTGTCAATCTTGGTGTGTGGATTCGCGTGCTGCTTATTTGCGCGCAGTCAGCACTTCGGCGGGCTGGACAATCTGGCCAGTCTGGTTCGACCAGTTGTTTTTGGTGTAGCTGACCACGGCCGCGAGATCGGTGTCGCTCAGCGCCTTCCATGACGGCATGGCACCGCCGGCAGCGCCGTTGAGCACGATCTGGATTTGCTTGTTGTGGTCCGCATCGAGCACGATGGCCGAGCCATCCAGCGGCTTGATCGGGCCGGCGCCCTTGCCATTGGCCTGGTGGCAGGCGGCGCAATTGGCCGCATACACCTTTTCGCCACGGGCCTTGAGGTCGACCAGGGTCCAGACCTTGGCCGGATCGTCGGCCTTGGCGGCGGCTTCCTTGACCTTGACGCCCACCCATTTGCTGTAGTCCTCGGCGGAAACCACCTTGACGTGGATCGGCATGTAAGCGTGCTCCTTGCCGCAGAGCTCCTGGCACTGGCCGTAGTAGTCGCCGATTTTTTCGGCGCGGAACCAGGTGTCGCGCACAAAGCCCGGAATCGCATCCTGCTTGATGCCGAAGGCCGGCACGGCGAAAGCATGGATCACATCACTGGCGGTGGTGATGATGCGAACCTTTTTGTTGACCGGCACCACCATCGGGTTGTCGACCTTGAGCAGGTAGTTGTCGGGTGCCTCACCGGCCTTGGGGCCGCCGTGGTCGGACATCTCACGGTGGGTATTGTCGAGCGTGGAGACAAAACCGATGCCTTCGCCCTCGCCCTTGATGTAGTCGTAACCCCATTTCCACTGGATGCCGGTGGCCTTGATGGTGAGGTCGGCGCTGGTGGTGTCTTTCTGGGCCACCAGCACCTTGGTGGCCGGCAGGGCCATGCCGATGACGATCACGAAAGGCACGATGGTCCAGGCGATTTCAACGGTGGTGGACTCGTGGAAATTGGCTGCCTTGTGGCCCACCGACTTGCGGTGCTTCCAGATGGAATAGAACATCACCGCGAACACCGCCACAAAAATCACCAGGCTGATCGCCATCATGAACCAGTGCAGCCAGTGCTGCTCTTCGGCGATTTTGGTGACTGCGGGGTGCAGGTTGAGCTGATTGACGGCGGGGCCACCGGGCAAGTCATTGACGGCGTAAGCGGCGGTACTGAGCCAGGCGGCCGCAGATCCCAAAATTGCGCCCGCATGCCGCGCGCCAAGCCGTGTCATTTTGCTCATGGTGTTGCTTACGTTCATCGTGATCACTTTTATTGCTTCCATTACTCGTCGACTTAACTCTTCGACCGACCCGCCGAATCCATCGCCGAGCTACCCACCGAACCTGCCAGCCGAATTCAACCGGCCGATTATAAAGACAGCGCCGGCCCGCCCCGCAGCGCCCAGCGAATCTCGCGCGCCAGCGCAGGCCGCAGCTCGGGCCGCACATGCCGCCCCACCCGCACCGACCGGCCCTGGCCAGACACCTCGATCAAGGAGCCGTCGCCGTCCTCGGGCTCGATCCGGACCCACTCCCGGTTGAACACGGCTCGTTGCCGGCGGCCCGCCGTTTCCAGTTCAACCACCAGTTGCCCGCCCTGCAGGACGATTTTCTCCAGGTCGCCCGCATGCCGCGCGTACACCAGAAAGGCTGCCCCCACGGCCAGCAATTCGAGCCAGGCAAACGGCATCACCAGTGTGGCCCCCTGCAGCCAGAAAAATCCGGCAACCGACAGCGACACCACGCACAGCGACACGTAAAACCAGCCCAGCTGGGCCGGCGTGACGGAACAGTGACGCTTGAGAAGCCATTGCACAGCGCCATGGCTGTGGCCGCCCTGCGCGGGCAGCGTGGCAAAACGAAACGCTGGCGTTGGCTGCACCATGTGGCAAGCCTCAAAAAACTGCTGCGGCTACCGCGTTGATTGCTCCGCAATCGCAGCATGGGGCTGGGGAACATACCCAAAAATTCAAGCTCGAATTGTAGCCGGGTTTACCCCGCCAACGCGGCGGGAACGCCCTGCCCGCGAAGGCGCCGCAGGCTCGCCTCGCGCGTCAGGACGGCGGCCGCTGGCCCTGCAGCATGCTGCGCAGGTCGGCAACCGACACGGCGCTGAGCGTGCTGACCCTGACCTTGGGCGGCGCCTTCAGGGCATGGCCGTAAATGACTTCGAAGGTGAGCGACAGCCGGCCGTCGGCGGCCCGTGGCAAATGGTCAGCCAGCGCCTGCTCCAGCCGCGTTTTCCAGGCCCGGCCGCGCAGCGCGGGAAAGCGCGCCGGATGGAAATTGCGGCCCAGGTCGGCCAGTTCCTGCAGCAGCCGCGCCGGGGTGTCAAAGGTCAGGGTGATGCGCTCCATGTCCATCACCGGTTCGGCAAAGCCGGTTTGCACCAGCATGTCGCCCCAGTCATGCATGTCGGTCAGCTCGTGGCCGGCCGGCGGCCAGCCGAGTTGCGCATACAGTTCGCGCAATTCGCGCGCCGTGTCGGGCCCGAGGCAGGAAAACATCAAGAACCCGTTGACCCGCAGCGCCTGATGCCACGCGGCCAGCAAGGCCTGCGGGTCGGCCGACTCATGCAGCGCCATGTTGGCCCACAGCATGTCGACGCCGGCCGGCGGCGGCGCCTCGAACCGGACTGGAGCCGCCCGCCACTGGCTCGGGTTCCACCACGGTTTTGCTATATTTTTGATAGCTTCTTGCGCCCGTTCTGCCTGGGCTTCAACCACAAAACAGACAGAATCCGGGTAATTTTTCTGGAGCTGGGCCTGCGCCTGCAAGCCGCCGCGCAGGGCGCCCCAATGCGCCCAGGCCCGGGGTTTGAGCTTGATCCACTGCAGCCTGTCCTGCATGCGGCGCGCCACCTCTTCGTGCAGCCAGGGTGAGGCCAGCGGCGCCATGCGCTGCCAGCGGCTGACGGCAATCGGATCAAGCGTGGGGGGGCGCTGGGTGGGGGTCATCGGGAAGGGGCAAGCAGGAAAAGGAAGAAGAAGAAGAGACGCGGGGGTGGGCGGGGTACGCGAGTATATTGGCACGGTGTTCACCCGCCTGCTTGCCCCCCGTTTGATGCCCCGCTGGCCGCAGGCCCGGTTGCCCGGCCTGGTCAGCCAGTGCGCCGTCTGCCGCAGCTGGCCGGCGCATCAGGTGTGCGCACCCTGCGTGGCGCGGTTTGCCGCGCCGCCGCGCCGCTGCGTCCGGTGTGCGCTGGCGCTTCCCGCCGACTTGTCGCTCGGTCTGCGCAGCGGTCCCGACCTCTGCGCCGCCTGCGTGCGCCAGCCGCCGCCGCTGGACGGCGCGCTGGCCACCCTGCCCTATGCCTACCCCTGGTCAACGCTGATTGCCGGCTACAAATTTGGCGAACAACCGGGCTGGGCCGCCTTTTTTGCCCATTTGATGCTGCGGACACCCGGCCTGCCGCAACTGCTGGGCGACCTGCAAACCAGTGACTGGGTGCTGCCGATGCCGCTGTCGGAGCAGCGCCTGCAAAGCCGCGGATTCAACCAGGCCTGGGAACTGGCGAGCGCGCTGGCCGCGCAATCGGGCACGGCGGCCGGCACCGACGCCCGGCTGCTGCTGCGGGTGAAAAACACCCGGCCGCAAAGCCAGCTCAGCCGCCAGGCGCGGCTGGCCAATGTCAAGGGCGCTTTTCTGGTGGACCCGCTGCGGCAGGGCGAACTGGACGGTCGCAGCGTGGTGCTGGTGGATGATGTGATGACCAGCGGCGCGTCGATTTTCACGGCGGCGCAGGCCCTGCGCGACGCGGGCGCGGCGCATGTCACGGCCGTGCTGCTGGCTCGAACCGCGCAAGCCTAAAATTTGCCGCCATGTTCAATATCGTCCTGGTCGAACCCGAAATCCCGCCCAATACCGGCAATGTGATCCGCCTGGCGGCCAACACCGGCTGCCGCCTGCATCTGGTGGAGCCGCTGGGCTTTTCGATGGAAGACAAGCAGATGCGGCGCGCCGGGCTGGACTACCACGAGTACGCCCAGGTGCTGCGCCACGCCAGCTGGCAGGCGCTGCTGGCGGGCGAGAACCCCGTGCTGAACAGGATGTTTGCGATGACCACGCAAGGCGCCGGCGGCCTCTATGACACGCGCTTTCAGCCCGGCGACTGGCTGGTGTTTGGCGCCGAAACGCGCGGCCTGGCGCCCGAGCTGAGGGAGTCGTTTCCGGCGGCGCAACGCCTGAAGGTGCCGATGCAGCCGGGCCAGCGCAGCCTCAATCTGTCCAACACCGTGGCCGTGACGGTGTTCGAGGCCTGGCGCCAGAACGGCTTTGCGGGCGCGATGATTCAGGCTCAGGGGTAGCGCCGCACCAGCGATTCGGCCACGCAGACCGGCTTGGCCGCGCCCTCGCGCTCCACCGTCACGCGCCAGGTCATCTGCACACCCTCGTTGTCAATCGGCTCGGTCGCCAGCAAGGTCATGCGGGCGCGCAGCCGGCTGCCCACCGGCACCGGCGCGGTGAAGCGCACCTTGTTCAGGCCGTAATTCACGCCCAGGCGGGAGCCGGTGATCTCGAACGAGGACTCAAAAAATTGGGGGATCAGCGACAAGGTCAGAAAGCCGTGCGCAATCGGCCCGCCGAACGGACCGGCGCGGGCTTTGTCCGGGTCCACATGAATCCACTGGTGGTCGCCGGTGGCCTCGGCAAACAGGTTGACCTGCTGCTGCGTGATGCTGATCCAGTCACTGACGGCGACTTCCTGGCCGGTGCAGGCGGCCAGTTCGGCGATGGTTTGAAAAGTTTTCATGCGTCGACTTTAGCCCGGCGCGGCCAGCCGGCTTGTCGAATCAGCGACAAGCCCGGTTCCAGGTCAGGCGTTCAACCACTGGCAAATGCCCTGCCACTGCTCCAGATCCTTTTCAACCCGGCCCGGCGCCACGTCAAACAGCGTCAGGCCGCGCGCCGCCAGGTGGATGTAGTTTTGCGTGTCGCGCACATAGCCCAGCACCGGCAGGCCCAGGCTGTCGACAAACTGGCGCAGCTTGTCGGCCGCTATCGTGCGCGAATCGACCCGCATGCCGACAATGCCGACCCGCAGCTTGCCGGCGCGGCGCTGCTCGGCCAGTTCGTCCAGAAAGGCGCGGGTGGCAAAAATATCGAACACGCTGGGCTGCAGTGGCACGATGATCTTGTCGGCCAGCTTGACGACGTCCTTGAAGCGCCAGCCATGCAGGCCGGCGGGCGTGTCCAGCACCACATGGGTGGTGCCGCGCGGCGGCTTCACAATCAGGTCGGCGCTGACGTTCCAGGTGCTGATCGGCCGCGCCGGCGGCGGGCGCAAGCCCAGCCACAGCCTGGAGGACTGCTGCCGGTCGGCATCGCCCAACATGACGGCATGGCCCTGGCTGGCGAAGTAGCCGGCCACATGGGTGGCCAGCGTCGTCTTGCCGACGCCCCCCTTCGGATTGGCGATCACAACCACGGGCATGCGAAGCTCCTTGCGCTGCGGGTAATTTACTGTTCGAGCCGGATTTTCCGCTATGGTAACGGCATGGACACAGGCCGCATGACCGCAGATACCCCCCCTTTCCGGCCCGCCGGCCCTGACATTTACGTGATTGCCGCCCACCCCGCCTGGCGCGAGTCACGCGTCAACCGCCCGCTGATGCAGGCCGCGCAAGAGCTGGCGCGGGTGCAGCTGCAGGACCTGTATTCAAGCTACCCCGACTACGCGATTGACGTGGCGCGCGAGCAAAGCGCGCTGGCCAGGGCGCAGCTGGTGGTGCTGCTGCACCCGATTCAGTGGTACTCCATGCCGGCGCTGCAAAAGCTCTGGCTCGACGAGGTGCTGACCTACGGCTGGGCCTATGGCCAGGGTGAAAACGAAGGCGAAGGCCGGAGCGCCTCCGGCCGGGCGCTGCAGGGCAAGGATTTATGGCTGGTGGCCAGCACCGGCGGGCCGGAGGAGTCCTACCACCCGCAGGGCTACAACCGCTATTTTTTTGATGCTTTTCTGCCGCCCTACGAGCAGACCGCGGCGCTGTGCGGCATGCGTTTCCTGCCGCCGCTGCTGCTGCACGGCGCACGCAGCGCGGGCAAGGAGGCGGTCGTCCGGCATGCCGGCATCTTCCGCCAGCGCCTGCAAAGCTACCCCGACTGGCCCGAGCTGGAGGATCTGGCGCAATGCCCGGCCTGCGTGGTGCCGATGAAGGACCGGCCGGTTGAACACCAGGACTCAGCAACTGCGGGAGCGAAATAAATGGAGCACGCACCCGCCTGGCTGACCAACAGTTTCATTTACCTTTCAGCCGCCGTCGTGGCGGTACCGCTGGCCAAAAAGCTGGGCCTGGGCTCCATCATTGGCTACCTGGCCGCCGGCATCGGCATTGGGCCGTGGGGCCTGGGCCTGGTCACCAATGTGCAGGACATTCTTCACTTTGCCGAGTTTGGCGTGGTCCTGATGCTGTTTCTGGTCGGCCTGGAGCTGGAGCCGCAGCGGCTGTGGAACCTGCGCCGGCCGATTTTTGGCTGGGGCAGCGCCCAGGTGCTGGGCTGCGCGGCTCTCCTGACCGGCGTCGCCATGCTGTTTGGCCTGGGCTGGCAGACGGCGCTGGTGGCCGGTCTCGGCCTGGCGCTGTCGTCCACCGCCATCGCCCTGCAAACCCTGGGCGAGCGCCACCTGCTGCCCACGTCCAGCGGCCAGGCCGGGTTTTCGATTCTGCTGTTTCAGGACGTGGCGGCGATACCGATTCTGGCGCTGCTGCCGCTGCTGGCCGGCGTTTCCGAGTCAAATGAGGCGCTAGCCCAATCAAATCGTGCACTTGAAGCTATTAAAATCATAGCAGTGATAGGCGGCATCATTCTCGGTGGCCGGCTGCTGCTGCGCCCGCTGCTGCGCTGGATTGCCAACAGCGGCACGCCCGAAATCTTCACCGCCGCCTCGCTGCTGCTGGTGGTGGGTATAGCGGCGCTGATGCAGTTTGTGGGCCTGTCGATGGCTCTGGGTGCATTTTTAGCCGGCGTCCTGCTGGCTGAAAGCGAGTACCGGCGCGAGCTCGAAACCGATATAGAGCCCTTCAAGGGCCTGCTTCTGGGCCTGTTTTTTATTGCTGTGGGCATGAGCATTGACTTTGGCGTGCTGCTCAAGTCGCCCGGCTTGATGGCCGCAATTTTGTTTGGCTTTCTGGGAATCAAGCTGGCCGTCATTTACGGCCTGGCACGCGCCATGAAGCTGCCGTATCAAGAGCGCCCGGTGTTCACTGTGTTGCTGGCCCAAGGTGGT
>NZ_JANOAL010000038.1:0-2340 GCF_031411155.1 Polaromonas sp.
CCCTGAACCCCTAAACCGACGGATCGACCGCCCGGCCCAGCGCCGCCACCAGGTCCGACTGGGTGATCATGCCGACCAGGCGCTCGCCTTCGCCAATGATGGGAATGTGGTGATGGCCGCTGCTGCCGAACAGCGGCACCAGGTCGACCAGGTGGCGCTGCATGCCGGCCACGCGCACGTTGCGCGTCATGATCTGGCCCACCACCTCGGGCTTGTTCGAATAGCTGCTCTTCGTGCTGCGGATCAGCGTTCGCAGCTTGTCATCAAAGCCTTCGTACAGATCGAGTTCGGCGGCGCGCATGAAATCGGCCAGCGTGACGATGCCGGCGATGCGAAAGCTGCGGTCCACCACCGGAAGGGCCTTGATGCGGCGTTCGCGCAGCAGCGCCCAGGCTTCCTGCAGCGGCGTGCCGTACTCCACCGTGACCAGGTCGCGCGACATGATGTCGGCGCAGCGCACCTCCGCCAGCTTGCGGTCGTAGGCGCGCAGTTGGGTCTGCGCCAGCAGGTCCTTGAGGTCGTCGCGGCTGACGTCCAGCACCTGGTTGTAGCGCGCCAGCACGGCGTCCAGGTCGGCATCGAGCAGCGCGGCCGCGCCCGACAGCGGCGCCGTGGCCGGCGCCAGCTGCATGTGCGGGTAGGGCCGTCGCGTGGCGTTGTTGTAGGCAATGCCGGCCGCCACCAGCAACACGGAATTGAGCAGAACCGGGTAGAACGCAAACGCCGGATCGGCGATGCCGCCCAGCACCATCGTCAACGCGGTGGCACCGCCCGGCGGGTGCAGGCAGCGCAGCGCCAGCATCAGCGCCATGGCCGTGGCCACCGCCAGCGCCGCCGCCAGTTCGGGCGAGCCCAGCAGATGCACCCCATGGACCCCGGCAATGCCGACCAGCGCCGACAGCGTGTTGCCGCCCACCACGGCCCAGGGCTGCGCCATCGGGCTGGCCGGCACGGCAAACACCAGCACCGCGCTGGCGCCCAGCGGAGCCAGCAGCCAGGGCAGGCCAGGCCAGGCCGAGCCAAGCGCCAGATGGCACAACAGTCCGGTCAGGAAAATGCCGAGCAGCGCACCGGTGACCAGGCGCAAGCGCTCGCGCGTGTTGATACCGGTCCGGGCCGGTCGAAAGGCGCGCCACCAGTGGCGGCTGAAAACTGCTGGCAGGCTCATGGCGGCGCGGCTTGGGGGGCAGCCTTGGCCGCGGGCAGGCGCTTAGCCGCGCGCGCGCAGGTACAGCGCCTGCACCTTGGGCACGTTGGCCTGCAGCTGCTGGATGCGCTCGGGGCCGGACGGATGGGTCGACAAAAAGCTCGGGCCGCCGGCGCCACCACCGGCCTGGCCCATTTTTTCCCAGAGGCTGACGGCGGCCTGCGGGTTGAAGCCGCCGCGCGCGGCCAGCTCCAGCCCGACCAGGTCGGCGTCGCTTTCGTCTTCGCGGCTAAAGCGCAGGGTCAGCAGCTGCGTGCCGATGCTGGCCGCCACATCGCCGAGCTGACCCAGACCCAGCAGCTGCGCGCCCAGCGACAGCAAGGTGCCGGTGCCCTGGCTTTTGGCGATGCGCGCGCGCGCGTGTTCGCGCAGGGCATGGGCCATTTCGTGGCCCATGATCATGGCGGCTTCGTCGTCGGTCAGCTTGAGCTGCTCCAGCACGCCGGTGTAAAACGCGATCTTGCCGCCCGGCATGCAAAAGGCATTGATCTGCTTGCTGCTGATCAGGTTGACTTCCCAGCGCCATTGTTTTGCGTGGCCATTCCATTGCGCGGCTTGCGGTATGAGACGCGCGGCAATGCCGCGCAGCCGCTGCAGTTGCGGATGGCCTGGCGGCGCCAGCACGCCCTTGGCCCGGGCCTCCGCCAGCAGCTTGGCGTATTCCTGCGTGGCCGCGCCTTCCAGCTCCTCGGCCGGCACCAGCTTGCGCAGTTCGGACGATTTGCCGACGTCCACCTGTGCCAGCAGCGGCGGGCTGATGGCGGCCGTCGCCGCACCGGCCGCGGCCAGCAGAAATGCCCGGCGGCCAACCCAGGCGGCGTGTTTGGCCTCGCAGACAAAGCACATGGGTGAATAATAGTCACAAATCGAATCGCCCCATGTCAGAAAAAAACCCCTCTCTTGAACTGCCGGCCAGCGCGGTGGTCCTGGCCGCCAGCCCGGCGCCGGCCAGCCCGGCCCCCAAAACCCCCTGGCGCGATGTCTGGCGCGTCTACACCGAGGCCGCGACCCTGCGCATGCTGCTGCTCGGGTTTTCGGCCGGGCTGCCGCTGCTGCTGGTGTTTGGCACGCTGAGCTTCTGGCTGCGCGAGGCCGGCATCGACCGCACCACGATCGGCTACCTGAGCTGGGTC
>NZ_JANOAL010000039.1:0-3353 GCF_031411155.1 Polaromonas sp.
GTTGCACCGGGCGCCATGTGGACGTTTGCGCCAATGACGCAGTCGTGATCCACACTGGCGTGGGTGTTGATGATGGTGTTTTCTCCGATACTGCAATCAGGCTGGACGACCGCGCCAGCCATGATCTGAACCCCTTGTGCCAGCCTGGCGCTGGATGCGACCCATGCTGCAGGGTGCACCAGTGCAGGGAAGTGAAAACCCGCTTGCCGCAGACGTGTATAGACCTCTTCACGCGCACGGCTCCCGACCAGCTGGCCAATGCCATTGACCAAGCCCACTGCGGCGGGGTCCAATTGCTCCAGGGCGTCATCGCCACCGAGAACAGGAATGCCTCGCCAGTGGGCTTGGCCTTGCTCAACCAGTTGCGGGTCACACACCCCCACCATATTGTGGCCAAGCGCCAGCGCCAGTGCATGCAGCACCTTGGCATGGCCACCGGCGCCAATCATCACGAGGGCTTGCCTGTCCATTTCGGTCGCTCTCATGGCGTGATGAGTTCCCCTGTGGCGAAACTGCGGCCGGCCGGCTGACCGATGAGGCCCCACAGCGCTGTAGGCGGCAGACCACGCCCGCTGCGTGCGGTCGTCAGGTCTGCTCGTGTCAGAACGGCGCCCGCGAGAATGTCGCGGGCTGCCACCACCTGCTGCCGGGCTGCCTGACGCGTATCCCATTCGCTGGCCTGCGGGGTCTTGCTGCCATCGCCAAGCACCACTTGCAGCGCACGGATATCGCTCACCATCTGTTTCAGCTCGCCCGGCTCGAGCGACGCTTTGTGGTCCGGTCCGGGCAGGCTGCGATCCAGGGTGAAATGCTTTTCGATGACCTTGGCGCCGCGAGCCACCGCCGCCACCGGAATCAAGATGCCCTCGGTGTGGTCGGAATAACCAACCTCCAGGCCAAAGGCTGAAGCCAGCGTATCCATGCCGCGCAGGTTCACTTCATGGAAGGGCGTGGGGTATTGCGAGGTGCAGTGCAGCAGCGTGACGTGACCACGCAGGCTGGTTCTGTATTCAAGCCTGCTCCAGCCGCGCCAGACCTCGTCCATATTGGCGGGCTCGGCATCTGCGTTCAGCGCATGCGCCACGATGGCCAAACCCTGTTCAACCTCTGACAACGTTGCCATGCCAGTGGAGAGGATCAGCGGTTTGCGTGTGCGGGCAAACTGCCACAGCAGCGGGCCGTTGGTGAGTTCGCCCGAGGGGACTTTGAACACGGGCATGCCCAGCTCAACCAGGAAGGCGAGGCTGTCCGTGTCAAAGGCAGTGGAAAGAAATTCAATGCCTTTTTTCTGCGCATAAGCCTGAAGCTCGACGTGCCAGTCACGGGGCAGTTCGAGTTTTTTCAGCATTGCCAGCTGGCTTTCCGCGGCATCGGTACTTTGCTTCTGGTACGCCGCCTTTGGCGCGCTTTTCGAGGCAAGCTTTTGCGCATCAAAGGTCTGAAATTTCACTGCGTCTGCACCCGCCTCGGCGGCGGCGTCGACGAGCGAAAAGGCCAGCTCGCGTTGGCCGTTATGGTTCACGCCGGCTTCGGCGATGATGTAGACCTTGTCAGGATCGGATCGCTTCATCAGGTGGTACCCAGGTCATGAAAGTGTTTGTGAAAGGTTCCCGTGTGCAACTCAAGAACCCTGACGATCTCTGTCGCCGCATTGCCTTGCCCGTAGGGATTGAGCACGTTTCGGCAATACCCGGCAAAGTCTTGCGAGAGCGCCTTGATGAGTGCCGGTTCAATCGCACTGGCGGTTGGCGGGCAGTGCAGTACCGAATCCGCCGCCAGTCGGCCGAGTTGCCTTGTACCGATGTTGACCGTCGGAATACCGAATGCAGGTGCTTCAATAATGCCACTGGACGAGTTGCCAACAACGGCTGCCGCCTTGCTTAGTGCGCTCAGATAACGTTTGAAGCCAAGTGAAGGAATAGCAAGAACCCGATCAGGCTGGCCTTGTGCATACGCTTCCAGAAGAGGAATGATCGCTCGGCCCCCATTATCCGCATTGGGGTAGGTCAGGATGACTTGATAACCAGGGAATTTGTCGAGCGCAGCCAGGAGCGCCTTGAAACTCTCCACAGAGTTTTCTTCGAGCACGGTGACCGGGTGGTAAGTGACGAGTAGATAGGGCTCTCGCAGTTCAAAGCCCAAGCTGGCGGAAAGCTCGTCCAGCGTCATCTTCGGGCTGCGCCGGAGGTGGTCCAGGCCGACAGCGCCAACGTTGAAAACCGTGGTTGGGGCCTCGCCCATCTGTATCACCCGTTGCCGATAGGGTTCGGCTGCGACGAAATGCAGGCTGGCCATCTTGGTGATGGCGTGGCGGATTGCGTCGTCGTAGGCACCTTCGGTAATCTCGCCGCCATGCAAGTGTGCAACCGGAATCCGCATGATGAGGGCGGCCTGAACCACCGCGAGCGCTTCGAAACGGTCACCGAGCACGACCAGAACGTCGGGCCGCAGGCGGTCAAGTGCGTCGGCAAAACCGATGGTGCCCAAGCCCATGGACTTGACCACGCCTACCGGGGTATCGGACGACAGCAGCATTTCGACCTTGGCGTCGATGTTGAAGCCGTCTTGTTCGATCTGCTTCCATGTTTCGCCGAATTCGGGCGAGAGGTGCATCGCACTGACGATGAGCTGCAGCTCCAGCGTTGCGCTGGCCTGGATGTCTTTCATTAACCAGTAAAGCAGGCCGTATTCGGCACGAGTGCCCGTAAAAACGGCGATCTTGCGCTTCACCGCAAAAACTCCGGCAGAACGCTGCTGGGCAAATTGACTACCCGTGCTTCCAGCCACTGCGCATTGCTCAGCTCACCCTTGCGGCAGTGCGCGTAAATCGGCAGGTGGTTCATCAATGCCCAGATCGGGCGGGTCATCACGCCCCGGTCGTTGGTGGCCTTGAGCAGGGCATCACGCTGTTCGCGGCTGTCGCAGATGACGGCGTTCAGCCAGTAGTTGGAGCGGCATTCGGCGGGTTCCTTGACGAACTGCAGATCGCTGCCCTTCAATTGCTCGGCATAGCGCCCAGCCAGGGCGCGCTTGGCGTGGATGAAACTTTCGAGCTGTTCCAGCTGGGCACAGCCGAGCGCGGCGTTGATATTGGGCAGGCGGTAGTTGTAGCCAATCTCATCGTGTGCATATTCGTACGGATGAGGCTTCTTCGCCGTCGTGGTGAGGTGCTTGGCGCGGGTGCCAAGCGTTTCACCGGCCAGAATCATGCCGCCGCCGCCAGTCGTCATGATCTTGTTGCCGTTAAAGCTTAGCGTGCCCAGCAAGCCGAAGGTGCCGGTGTGGCGGCCTTTGTAGACGCTGCCCAGGGATTCGGCGGCGTCCTCGACGAGGGCCAGGTTCCAGCGCGTGCA
>NZ_JANOAL010000040.1:0-14209 GCF_031411155.1 Polaromonas sp.
CGCGTGTGATGGCGATGCAGGCCAAGTCTGAAATGGCCGATGCCGCCGTGCCGGTCGAAGCCGGTAAAAGCACGGTGCTGGTGAATGTCAGCGGCTCGGTGCAGATGAGGTAATGGCGCAGTTCCCGGGCGTTGTCCCGGGTCTGGGCGGCCAGGCGCCGCCCGCTGAAAGCGCTGTTGGCTGACAGGCCTGAGAGCGGGCGACGCTTATGCTTTGCGCATGACATTTTCTGATGCACTGACGCAGCAGGCCGCGCGCCACGGGCCTTTGTTCGTGGTGATGAATGCGGGTTCGGGCCACCACAATGCCGGTGATGAACAGCAGGTCATCGCCGATGTATTCAAGCAGGCAGGGCGTGAATTTGAGTTTTTGCCGATTGAGGATCCGGCGCGCATCGGCGCTGTTGCCCGGCGCGCGGTAGCGCTGGCCAAGGCGCGCGGCGGCGTGGTCGTGGCCGCGGGCGGCGACGGCACCATCAATGCCGTGGCAAGCGTCGTGCTGGGCAGTGGCTGCCCCTTTGGCGTCATACCGCAAGGTACCTTCAACTACTTTGGCCGTTCCCACGCGATACCGCAGGAGGCCGGGGCGGCCGCGGCCGCGCTGCTCGGTGCCAGCATCGCGCCGGTGCAGGTGGGCCAGCTCAATGACCGGTTTTTCCTGGTCAATGCCAGCGTCGGCCTGTACCCCGAACTGCTGGAAAACCGCGAGGCCTGGAAGCAGCAGTTTGGGCGCAGTCGCCTGGTGGCCTTTGTCTCCGGCATCGCCACGCTGTTTCAGGCGCGCCGGCAGCTGCAGCTGCATATCGAGGCCGCGGGCAAGCGGGCTGACTTGCCGGTCACGCTTCGCACCCCCACACTGTTCGTCGGCAACAACCACCTGCAACTGGCGCGGGTGGGAATCGAAGAAAAAGATGCCGATGCGGTGGAGCAGGGCCAGCTGGCCGGCATTGTGGTGCGGCCCATCGGCACGCCGGCACTTTTCGGCTTGTTGTTGCGCGGCCTGCTCGGGCGCCTGGGCGATGCGGAAAACATCGACAGCTTTTCGTTTCGGCGCCTGACCGTGACGCCCAGAGGGCTCAGGCGCATCAAGGTTGCCACCGACGGCGAGATCGCATGGATGCAGACGCCGCTGGTTTTTCAGGTGGCCCCGGAGCCCTTGCTGCTGCTGGTGCCGGCACCTGCCGACAGGGCCGACGTGGCATGAGCTGCCTGCTGCACATCTCGGACCCGCATTTCGGCACGCAGCAGCGGGACGTGCTGCAGGCGCTGGTCGACCTGGCCCGACAGCACCAGCCTGTGGTGCTGGTGCTGTCGGGCGACATCACCCAGCGCGCGTACCTTTCGCAATTCCGGCAGGCGCGGGCGTTTTGTGATCGGCTGGAGATTCCCGGCCTGCTGTCGCTGCCGGGCAACCATGACATTTCCCTGTTCAATCCGTACCAGCGGCTGTTCAATCCCTATGGCAATTACCTGAAGGTTTTCGGCCCCCTGGTGGAAACGGTCGTGACCACACCCTGGCTGCAGGTGATTGGCGTCAAGACCACGCGACGCTGGCGCCACAAAAACGGCGAGGTTGGCGCGGAGCAAATTGAGCGCGTGGTCAGGCAGCTGCAAACGGCAGGGCCGCAGCAATTGCGCGTGGTGGTGGTGCACCAGCCGGTGTGGGTGCCGCGTGCTGAAGACGAGCATGACCGCCTGCGCAACTGGGAGCCGGCGGTGCGCGCCTGGGCCAGCGCCGGCGCCGACATCGTGATGGGCGGCCACATCCACCTGCCTTACGTCTGCGACCTGTCGGTACCGGTGCCGGGCCTGGGCCGGCGCCTGTGGTGCGTGCAGGCCGGCACCGCGCTGTCGTCACGGGTGCGCCGGGAGGCGCCCAACTCGGTCAACATGCTGCGCTACGCCGCGGCCGGACAGCCGCCGGCCTGCCAGTTCCAACGCTGGGATTTCTCGGCGGCTAGCCGGCAATTCGGGGTGGTGAGCGCCACCGAGCTGCTGCTGGACCGGCCTCAGCGCTGATTCGGCCGCGCCAGCGCACGCACCGGACCTGCCGGGGCCGCCTGCCGGCGCGCCACCAGCTTCTCGCGCAGATGGTCGTAAGTCCAGTTAAAGACAAAGGTATAGGGCAGAAAGAACAGCACGATACCCAGGTCCAGCACAAAAGCCTGCCACAGGCTGATGCCCAGCCACCAGGCAGCCAGCGGCACCACCGACAGCAGCAGGCCGATTTCAAACAGCGTGGCATGCAGCGCGCGCGCCCACAGGTTGCGCTCGAAGCCGATGTGGCGCTGGGCCCGGTCAAACAGGGCGTTGAACACCATGTTCCAGCTCATCGCCAGCAGCGAAATCATCAAGGTCAGCAGGCCTATGTGGGCCAACGAATGGCCGAGCAGCCAGGCGCCCAGCGGGGCGCAGATGGCGATCGCCAGCAACTCGAAGCCGAGGGCGTGGAAAAAGCGTTCCTTGACGGATTTTTGAAGACTCATGGTGTGGGCGGGTGATCGGTGATGAGCTATTGTCATCGTTATCGTCAATCGAATAAAATCAATAACCATCTAAAAAATCGATAAAAAGAGCCCGTGCGCCATTCCCCTGAAGCCCTGTCCGCCTTTGCCGAGGCCGCCACCCTGGGTTCGTTTTCCGCCGCCGCTCGCAAACTCGGCAAAAGCCAGTCGACGGTCAGCAGCGCGATTGCCAACCTGGAGATTGAGCTGGGCCTGCTGCTGTTTGACCGCGGCAGCCGCAAACCCGCGCTGACCGAACATGGCCGGGTGGTGCTGGGCCGGGTGCAGGAGATTCTGGCCGCCAGCGACCGGCTGGACCGCGCCGCCAGTCAGCTCGGCGGCGGGCTGGAGGCCAGGCTCAGCGTGGTCTGGTCAGACACCTACCAGTCCGACCATTTCGAGGACATGTTGACGGCCTTTGAGCAGCGCTTTCCCGAGCTGGAATTTGAATGCCTGATTGCCGAGCACGGCGACCTGGTGTCGCTGGTGCAGTCGGGCCGCGCCCAGATTGGCGTGGTCGGCGCGCAAAGCCTTTATCCGCCCGATATTGGCTCAGCCACGATTGCCGAGCAGTCCGAAATCACGCTGTTTGTGGCCAGCGGCCATGCCTTGGCCGGCATGACAGACCTTACCCCCGAGCTGCTGGCCAATTTTCGCGAGCTGCGGCTGGACACCTACCTGGCGCGCGCCGGCGGGGCCGCGTCGGCTGCCAGGTCGTCGCCGCGGGTCTGGTCGGCCACCAGCTACCTGATGCTGCTGGAAATGGCGGTGCTGGGCTTTGGCTGGGCCGCGATTCCGCGCTGGATGGTGGCGCGCTTTGGCGCCGGCAGGCTGCAGGAACTCAACGCACGCGGCTGGCCGCGGCGCGTGCCGGTCGATGCGGTCTGGTCGCGCCAGCGCCCGTTGGGCCGCGCCGGCACCTGGCTGCTGCAGCAGATGCTGGCCGCGCCAGTGACTTGAAAAATGGATTAAATCTGGCTCTAGCCCAAGCAAAACAAGCGTATCATGCTATCTATTTAATAGCAAAGCTAGAACCGGTATTTCAGCCCGACCGAGGTCGAACTGACGCCGTCGCGGCTGCCGCCCGGAAACTTCAGGTCATGCTCGTCCCACTGCAGCACCGCCGACCAGTTCGGGGTGAACGCGTATTCGGCGCCCACGCCGTAAGACAGGCCAAAGCCGGTTTCACGGCCCGCCACGATGCCGGAAGCCGGCACCGATGAGACTTTGGTGCGGCCATAGGTGGTTCCGACCTTGCCCAGCAGGCTGAACGAAGAGTTCAGCGGCAAGCGGCCGACCAGGCTCAGGTTGATGCCCTCGGCCTTGGTGCTGCCACCGGCGCGGTTGATGCGGCCAAAGTTGCTGTAGCCCAGTTCCACGCCGAAGTTGTTGTTGAAGTAGCCGCCGCCATACAGGCTGTAACTGGTGTCCCGCTGGTCAAAGGCGAAGCCGCCCGCGCCGCTGCCCAGCGAGTAGCTGGACTTGCCGACATTGAAGCCAAGATAGGTGGAATTGGGCACATACCAGGACGAGCCGCTGGCATTCAAGCCGCTGCCGCTGCTTTGGGCCAGGGCCTGGGCCGCCCCCAGCAGCGTGGCCACGGCCAGCACAGCGGCAGAAAATGTCCGAATCAAGGATCGCATGCTGCCTCCTTCAATGGATGATTGGTTTTTGCCCGGGTTTTGAATCAGTTTACGTCAGCTGCGGCCCGCCTGCCTGTCTGCTTGAAAAACATCAATGACTGTCGTAAAAAAGGAAATATTCGTAACGCGGGGCAAAGCAAAAAGCAGCTGCTACAGTCAGCAGATGCAGCTCATCACCCACCTGCCTGGCAGCCGCGCCCTGGTCCTCGATTCCCCGCACAGCGGGACGGTTTACCCGCCCGATTTCGGCTACGCCTGCGGCCTGCCGACCTTGCGCCGCGCCGAAGACACGCATGTCGAAAAGCTCTACGACTTTGCCCCGGCGCTGGGGGCGCACTGGGTCGAAGCGCATTTTCCGCGCAGCTACCTCGATGCCAACCGCAACACCACCGAGATGGATGTGACGCTGCTGGACGCGCCCTGGCCCGGGCCGGTGGAGACCGACCCGAAAATTTTGTCCAAGGTGCGTCTGGGCAAGGGCCTGATCTGGCGCGAGACCGACGACGGCGATGCCATCTACAACCGCAAGCTCGGCGTGGCAGAGGTGCAGGCGCGCATAGAACGCTGCTGGCGGCCCTACCATGCGGCCGTGGCCCAGGCCATAGACGCCGCGCACCGCCAGCACGGCTACAGCCTGCACCTCAATTGCCATTCGATGCCGGCCGTGGCGTCCAGCCACGCGACGGATTTTCCGGGTGAAAAGCATGCCGACTTTGTGGTCGGTGACCGCGACGGCAGCACCGCCAGCCCGGCCCTGTCGGCGCTGGTGTGCCAGCATTTGCGCGCGCTGGGCTACGACGTGGCCTATAACCACCCCTACAAGGGCGTGGAACTGGTGCGCCGCTACAGCCGGCCGGCCGCGCAGCGCCACAGCATCCAGCTTGAAATCAACCGCAAGCTCTACATGAACGAAGCCACGCTGGAGATCACGCCGGGCTTCGAGCCGCTCAAGGCGCATCTGCGCTCGCTGGTGGAACTGCTGCTGGCCACCGATCCGCGCCGGCTCTGAGCACCATGATCACTTTTTTCAACGACCTGCACCAGGCGCACGCGCCCGAGTTTGAGTTCTTCCGCGGCGAGCGCGTGCCGTGCTTTGAAACCCCGGCGCGCGCCGAGTACGTCAAAACCCGCCTGAGCGCGCGCGGCCACGCACTGCGCGCGCCCGACACCGACAGCCGCGCCGTGCTGGCCAAGGTGCATGCGCCGCGTTATCTGGCGTTTCTGGAGCAGGCCTGGCGCGACTGGACGCTGCTCGAAGCCGGCAACGCCCAGCGCCAGCCTTTTCCCTCGGTCTGGCCGGTGCGCAGCCTGCGCAGCGATATCGAGCCGGTCAACTTCATTGCCCGGCTCGGGCTGTATTCGATGGACAACGGCTCGCCGCTGGCGGCCGGCACCTGGGCGGCGGCCAAGGCCGGTGCTGATGCCGCGGCCAGCGCGGCGGCCTTGCTGGCCGGTGGTCACGGCAATGAGCGCGGGGCGTTTTGCTGCAGCCGCCCGCCCGGCCACCACGCCGGTCCCGACTTCATGGGCGGCTATTGTTTCTTGAACAACGCCGCCGTGGCGGCCCAGACCCTGCGCGACGGCGGTGCCGCCCGCGTGGCCGTGCTCGATGTCGACTACCACCACGGCAACGGCACGCAAAGCATTTTTTACGGGCGCGCCGACGTGCTGTTCGTCAGCCTGCACGGTGACCCGCTGACCGAATACCCGTTTTACCTCGGTCATGCCGACGAGACCGGCGCCGGGGAGGGCGCGGGCTTTAACCTGAACCTGCCGCTGCCCGCCGGTTGCAGCACCGCGCGCTGGTTCGAGGCGCTGGAGCAGGCCTGCAGCCGTATTGCCGCCTACCGCAGCGACGCGCTGGTGCTGTCGCTGGGGCTGGACACCTTTGCCGAAGACCCGATCTCCAAATTCGCGCTGCAGAGCAGCGACTTCAGCCGCCTCGGCGAACGGCTGGGCGCGCTGGGTCTGCCCACGGTGTTTGTGCTGGAGGGCGGTTATGCCGCTGCCGCGCTGGGCACCAACGCGGTCAATGTGATCGAAGGTTTTGAGGGCGTCTGAATGGAGCAGGTCGATTGCGTGGTGATTGGCGCGGGCGTGGTGGGTCTGGCGGTGGCGCGGGCGCTGGCGTTGCAGGGACGCGAGGTGATGGTGCTGGAGGCCGAAAGCGCCATCGGCACCGGCACCAGCTCGCGCAACAGCGAGGTGATTCACGCCGGTATCTACTACGCGCCGGGCTCGCTCAAGGCCAGGCTGTGCGTGCAGGGCAAAAACCTGCTGTACGCCTACTGCGCCGAACGCGGCATTGGCCACAGCCGCTGCGGCAAGCTGATCGTGGCAACCGATGCGGCGCAAGTGGCGCAACTGCAGGCCATCATCGACCAGGCGGCTGCCAATGGCGTGCACGATCTGCTGCTGCTGAGCCGCGAGCAGGCCAGGGCGCTGGAGCCGCAACTCGAATGCGTGGCGGCCGTGCATTCGCCCAGCACCGGCATTGTGGACAGCCACGGCCTGATGCTGGCCTTGCAGGGTGAGCTCGAGCATACGGGTGGCCTGGTGGTGCTGAATTCGCCGCTAGCCCAGGCGGAATGTGCGCAGTCGGCTATTATTTTGATAGCGAAAGACGGCACGCAGCTGCAGGCCAAAAGCGTGGTCAACGCCGCCGGCCTGCAGGCCCAGGCGCTGGCCCGGCGCTTTGCGGGGCTGGCCGCGCAGCATGTGCCGCCCAGCCACTATGCCAAGGGCAGTTACTTTGCGCTGGCGGGCCGCTCGCCATTTGCCAGCCTGATTTACCCGGTGCCCGAAGCCGCCGGGCTGGGCGTTCACCTGACGATTGACCTGGGCGGCCAGGCCAAGTTTGGCCCCGATGTGCAGTGGGTCGAGGCGCCCGATGACCTGGTGGTGGACCCGGCGCGTGGCGACGGCTTTTATGCCGAGGTGCGCAAGTACTGGCCTGGCCTGCAGGACGGTGCGCTGATTCCGGCCTACGCCGGCATTCGCCCCAAAATCCAGGCTCAAGGCGAGCCGGCCAAAGACTTTCTGATTCAGGGCCCGGCCCAGCATGGCGTGCCGGGCCTGGTCAACCTGTTTGGCATCGAGTCGCCCGGGTTGACCAGCGCGCTGGCGATTGGCGATTACGTCAGCCGGCTGCTTTAAAACCGGCAAATTCCACCGCTTATTGCGCGGCCCAGCCGCCATCCATGTTCCAGGCCACGCCGCGCACATTGTTGCCTGCCGGCGAGCAGAAAAACACCGCCAGCTCGCCCAGCTCTTGCGGCGTGGTGAATTGCAGCGACGGCTCTTTTTCACCCAGCAGTTGCGCGGTCGCCGCTTCATTGGAGATGCTGCCTGCGGCGGCCTTGGCATCGACCTGTTTTTGCACCAGTGGCGTCAGCACCCAGCCGGGGCAAATCGCGTTGCAGGTTACGCCGTTGGTGGCGTTTTCCAGCGCGGTGACCTTGGTCAGGCCGACGAGGCCGTGCTTGGCCGCCACATAGGCGGATTTCTCGGCCGAGCCGACCAGGCCGTGCACCGAAGCCAGGTTGATGATGCGGCCCCAGCCCTTGCCGCCATTGGCGGCCTGCATCGCGGGCAGGGCCAGGCGGGTGGCATGAAACGCGCTGCTCAGGTTGATGGCAATTACCGCGTCCCATTTTTCAATCGGGAAGTTTTCGATTCTGGCCACATGCTGGATGCCGGCGTTGTTGACCAGGATATCGACCTGGCCAAACTGGGCAGCCGCGTACTTCATCATGTCTTCGATCTCGGCCGGTCGGCTCATGTCGGCGCCGTGGTAGGCCACTTTCACGCCCAGTGCCTCGACCTCGGCCCGGGGGCCGTCCACATCGCCAAAACCGTTGAGCACGATGTTGGCGCCTTGCGCCGCCAGCGCCTTGGCAATGCCCAGTCCGATACCGCTGGTGGAGCCGGTGACGAGGGCTGTTTTACCTTTGAGCATGAGGATTCTCCGGATGAATTACGATGGTTGATATGCGCCGCGAACCGTGCGGCTGAAAACGTTTGCCGAGCCATTATCCAGCCTGTCAAAGCCAGACCCTTGCCACCCTCTTTTACCCGTGAAGCCGATTGCCCGCCCATGACCGAACCCAGCCTGAACTACGTCACCTGCCCCCAAGCCAAGGGCAGCCACCGCATGGCCTACTGGCAGTGGGGCAACCCCGAAAGCCGCCATGTGGTGGTGTGCGTGCATGGCCTGTCGCGCCAGGGGCGCGACTTTGACGTGCTGGCGCAGGCGCTGCGCGACCGGGCCGCACAACAGGCCGGCGGGGCGGTCGGGGCGGGCGGCATTCGGGTCATCTGCCCCGATGTGGTCGGCCGCGGCGAGAGCGACTGGCTGCAAGACCCCATGGGCTACCAGTTGCCCACTTATGCGGCCGACATGCTGGCATTGATCGACCAGCTGCAGGCGCAGTCGCCGATCACCGCGCTGGACTGGGTGGGCACCAGCATGGGCGGGCTGATCGGCATCGCGCTGTGGGGCCAGCCGGAGTTGCCCCCGCCGGCGAGCGGGGCGGCGCGACCCGCCTTGCGCCGGCTGGTGCTGAACGACGTCGGGCCGGTGCTGCACTGGCCGGCCATTGTGCGCATCGGCACCTATCTGGGCCAGGCCGGGCATTTTGGCGGGGTGCAGGAGGCGGCCGATGCGATGTGGGCGATTTCCTCCAGCTTTGGCCCGCACACGGCGGCGCAGTGGCTGGCGCTGTCGCGCCCCATGCTGCGGCCCGTCAGCAGCGCGCCCGACAGTCCGCTGCGCCTGCATTACGACCCGGCCATGGCCGTGCCCTTCAAACAGGCGACCGAAGCCTCGACCCTTGAGGGCGAGGCCGTGCTTTGGCAACTCTATGACCATATCAAGGCGCCTACGCTGCTGATGCGCGGCCAGTTGTCCGATTTGCTGACGCCGCAAACCGCCCACGCCATGACAGAACGCGGGCCGCGCGCGAAGCTGGTGGAGTTTGCGGGCGTGGGCCACGCGCCTACGCTGGTGACTGACGACCAGGTCGCGGCGGTAGCGGGTTTTCTGCTGGATTAGGGGTGACCTGAGCGACCTATACGACATAAGCGACATAAGCGACATAAGCGACATAAGCGATACAAGGGACGGATTTCATGAAAAGCAATGCGCGCGGGCCGGGTGGCCCGCCAGGCTCTCAGGGCGCCGCATCGGGCAGCGCCCAGGGAGCGAACGCCTCCATCGTGACGGCGACCGCCGCCAGCCTGCCAGACCAGCCACATGCGCTGGCTCGGGCGCGCGCCTTTGCCGAGCCACTGATCGCCTGCGAAACACTGGACACGGGCGAAAACATTCTGGCCCACGCCGATGCCGTGGCGGCAATTCTCAAGCTGATTGGCGGCTCGGAGGCGATGCAGGCCGCCACCTACCTGGTGCATTGCTGCCAGCATTTAACCAAGCCGCAGGAAGTCATTACCAAGGCCTTCGGCGCCAACTATGCCGCGCTGGCCATGGAAACCACCAAGCTGGTCAGCGTGCAGCGCCAGGCGCGCAGCGCCAATGCCAAGGCGCAGTTGCTGGACGACCCGGCCGCGCAGACCGAGAACGTGCGCAAGATGCTGCTGGCCTTTTCGCGCGACTTGCGCGTGGTCATGCTGCGCCTGGCCTCGCGCCTGCAAACCCTTCGCCATTACGCCGCGACCCGGCAGGCCGCCCCGCCGGCGCTGGCGCACGAGTCGCTGCATGTGTTTGCGCCGCTGGCCAACCGGCTGGGCATCTGGCAGATCAAATGGGAAATGGAAGACCTGGCCTGTCGCTTTCTGGAGCCCGACACCTACAAGCAGATTGCCCAGCTGCTGCATGAAAAACGCATAGAGCGCGAGGGCTTCATGGAGGCCCTGCGGGCGCAACTGCAGCGCGAGCTCAACCAGAACCACATCGCTGCGCTGGTGCAGGGCCGGCCCAAGCACATCTACAGCATCGTCAAGAAAATGCGCGGCAAGTCGCTCGACTTCGACCAGGTGTTTGACATCCGCGCCCTGCGCGTGATTGCCGCCGATGTCAAGGGCTGCTATGCGGCCCTGGGGTATGTGCATTCGCACTTCAGCCTGGTGGAGGGCGAGTTTGACGACTACATCGCCAAGCCCAAAAGCAATGGCTACCAGTCCTTGCACACCGTGGTGCGCGATGAAGCCGGCCGGGCGGTCGAAATCCAGATTCGCACCCAGGCCATGCACGACCATGCCGAGCATGGTGTCGCTGCGCACTGGGCTTATAAAGAGGCGGGCGCCAAAGGCTACGGCGGCGTGTCGGCCAACAGCGAATACGACGCGAAAATTGCCGTGCTGCGGCAACTGCTGGCCTGGGAGCGCGACCTGTCCGGCCCGGCGGCGGCGCGCGCGCGTGAGGCCAACAAGGGCCTGTTCGAAGACCGCATCTATGTGCTGACGCCTGACGCCGCCATTGTCGAGCTGCCCCAGGGTGCCACCACGGTGGACTTTGCCTACAGCGTGCACACCAGCCTGGGCCATCGCTGCCGCGGCGCGCGGATTGACGGGGTGATGGTGCCGCTCAACACGCCGCTGCAAAACGGCCAGACGGTGGAGGTGATCACCGTCAAGGAGGGCGGGCCGTCGCGCGACTGGCTCAACCCCGAGCTGGGCTTTCTGGCCAGCCACCGGGCCAAGTCCAAGGTGCGTGCCTGGTTCAATGCCCAGGTCATGGCGCAGACCGTGGCCAAGGGCCGGGAAGCGGTTGAAAAGCTGCTGCAGCGCGAAGGCAAGACCGCCATGAAGCTGGACGACCTGGCACTGCAGCTGGGCTTCAAGGCGGCCGACGATTTGTTCGAGGTGGTGGGCAAGGACGAGCTGTCGCTGCGCACCATTGAAAACATGCTCAGGCCGCCCGAGCCGGTGCTGTCGCAGGACGACTATGTGCTGGCCAAAAAAACGCGCCAGCCCGAGCGCTCGGGCCAAAACGGCAAGGGCAGCAAGGGCAGCGTGCTGGTGGTGGGCATAGATTCCTTGCTGACCCAGCTGGCCAAGTGCTGCAAGCCCGCGCCGCCCGACGAGATTCTTGGCTTTGTCACCAAGGGCAAGGGCGTGAGCATTCACCGCAGCGACTGCAGCAATTTTCGCAACATGGCCAGCGGCAGCCCGGATCGTGTGATCGAGGTCGAATGGAGTTCGCCCAAAACACCCGACGGCTCGATCTATCCGGTCGATGTGGCGGTGGAGGCGGCCGACCGGCAAGGCTTGCTGCGCGATATTTCCGAGGTGTTCGCCAAGGAAAAAATGAACGTGATTGGCGTGCAGACACAGTCGGTCAAGGACAACCGGGGCGGCACGGCGTGGATGACTTTCACGGTGGAGGTGGCGCAGTCGAGCCGGCTCAAACAGGTGTTGGGCATTGTGGCCGATGTGCCCGGCGTGCGCTCGGCGCGACGGCGCTGATCAGGCCACCCGTGCGCGCGGGCGGTTGCCGTCATCAAACTTTGACGCGCATATTTTTTGACAATTTTTGCGGACCGGGAAAGACAGGCGTTTTGCGCTGCTACAATAGCTGCTTCGAACAGATTTAGGCGCGTAGCTCAGCTGGTTAGAGCACCACCTTGACATGGTGGGGGTCGTTGGTTCGAGTCCAATCGCGCCTACCAATTCCCGTAAACGGTTCCTGTTGCAGAGTGTTGCCCTTGTGGTGAACTTTGACCACGCAGGGTAAACCAAGGGGATTGTGTATATCCAAATTTCCTAGAATGTATCGAGTCCCGGTGCCGCGTCAATGCGTTGGCGCAGGCGGTCATTCACAGGAACCTTCAGTGCAAAAAAGCAAATCCAGCAGTCTCAAATCCGGCGCGCCCCAGCCTCAGGAAGGCGCGGCCACGGATGCAGCCGGCGCAAAAGCCGCCGCGGGCAAGGCCGCGCCCCTTCGGGTCATCAAAAAGTATCCGAACCGCCGGCTTTACGACACGGAAACCTCGACTTACATCACGCTGGCTGAAGTGCGCCAGCTGGTAATGGACAGCGCGCTGTTTGTGGTGCGCGACGCCAAAAGCAATGAAGACCTGACGCGCAGCATTTTGCTGCAGATCATTCTCGAGGAAGAGGCCGGCGTGGCGCCCATGTTTACCGAAGCGGTGCTGGCCAACATCATCCGGTTTTACGGCAACGCGATGCAGGGTTTCATGGGTGCCTATCTCGAAAAAAACGTCCAGAGCTTCATGGACCTGCAGGTCAAGATGGCCGAGCAGTCCAAAGGTCTGAGTCCTGAAATGTGGGCCCAGTTCATGAATGCAAAGTCCCCCATGATGCAGGGCATGATGGGCAATTATGTCGAGCAGTCCAAAACGGTCTTTACGCAAATGCAGGAGCAGATGCAACAGCAAAGTGAGCAGATGCTGGCGGCGCTCGGGCTCAAGCGCTGAAGATGGCCTTGCCCGCCTGATGGCCTCTGTTGCGGGTCATTCGGCGGGTTTCACCACCCACCCGGCCTGCTCTGAGACAATAGGGGTTATGAGCGAAGTTCTTTCCCCGACCCCATCCCCCCGTCACAAGCTGGCGCCGCGCGTGGGTTTTGTCAGCCTGGGCTGCCCCAAGGCCCTGACCGATTCCGAGTTGATCCTGACCCAGCTCAGTGCCGAGGGCTACCAGACTTCAAAAACCTTTGAGGGCGCGGACCTGGTAATCGTCAACACCTGCGGCTTCATTGACGATGCCGTCAAGGAAAGCCTGGACACCATTGGCGAGGCCCTGGCCGAAAACGGCCGGGTCATCGTTACCGGCTGTCTGGGTGCCAAGGCCGGCGAGGGCGGCGGCAACCTGGTGCGCCAGATGCACCCCAGCGTGCTGGCAGTGACCGGCCCGCATGCCACGCAGGAAGTCATGGATGCGGTGCACCTGAACCTGCCCAAGCCACACGACCCGTTTCTGGACCTGGTGCCCAACGCGTTCGGCATCGCCGGCATCAAGCTGACGCCACGGCATTACGCCTACCTCAAGATCAGCGAAGGCTGCAACCATCGCTGCACGTTTTGCATCATTCCCTCGATGCGCGGCGACCTGGTGTCGCGGCCGATTGGCGACGTGCTGAACGAAGCGCGGGCCCTGTTTGAAGGCGGCGTGAAAGAGCTGCTGGTGATCAGCCAGGACACTTCGGCCTACGGCGTGGACGTGAAATACCGCACCGGCTTCTGGGACGGCAAGCCGGTCAAGACCCGCATGCTGGAACTGGTGCAGGCGCTCGGTGAAATCGCCGAGCCCTTTGGTGCCTGGGTGCGCCTGCACTATGTCTACCCGTATCCGAGCGTGGACGAGGTGCTGCCGCTGATGGCGACCGGCAAGGTATTGCCCTACCTGGACGTGCCCTTGCAGCACAGCCACCCCGATGTGCTCAAGCGCATGAAGCGCCCGGCCAGCGGCGAGAAAAACCTGGAGCGCATTGCGCGCTGGCGCGAGATTTGCCCCGAGATCGTGATTCGCAGCACCTTTATTGCCGGCTTTCCGGGTGAGACCGAGGCCGAGTTCGAGCACCTCTTGGGTTTCATGCGTGAAGCCAATATCGACCGCGCCGGCTGCTTTGCCTACAGCGCGGTGGAGGGCGCGACCGCCAACGACATCCCCGGCATGCTGCCGCTTGAAGTTCGCGAGGAGCGGCGAGCCCGCTTCATGGCGGTGGCCGAGGCGGTGTCCAGCCAGAAACTGCAGCAGCGCGTGGGCGCCACCATGCAGGTGCTGGTGGATTCGGCGCCGGCGCTGGGGCGCAAGGGCGGCACTGGCCGCTCTTATGCCGATGCGCCCGAGATTGATGGCGTGGTCAAGCTGCTGCCCCCCGAGAAAATCAGCAAGACGCTGAAGGTGGGCGAGTTCACGCGTGCCCGCATTGTCGGCACCCAGGGTCACGACCTGGTGGCCGTGCCGTTCTGATTGTTGAGAGCAAAAATCAGGGTGGGAAACAAAAAAAGCCACTGGGGACAGTGGCTTTGATTTTGATTGACTGCGGCTGTTTGACCAGCTGCTTGGGTAATTTTGGTGCCCGGGAGAGAACTCGAATCTCCACATCTTGCGATACACGGACCTGAACCGTGCGCGTCTA
>NZ_JANOAL010000041.1:0-4756 GCF_031411155.1 Polaromonas sp.
CCTGAGCGAGCCCGACGGCTCGCAGCGCACCGTGCGCGTGGCCTTTGCCGGCTCCAACGAGCAGCCCTACCGCAGCGTCAACCAGTGGCTGCTGGAGCAGGGCGTGACCAAGATCAACCCCTGGCCCGACGCCACCAAGGCCTGGGTGCGCGACAACCCGCAGCGCGTGCAGCAACTGCTCTGGAGCAACCCGCGCTACATCTTTTTCAAGGAAGAAGCACTCAGCGACTTCGACGCCGCCTTCGGCCCCAAGGGCGCGCAGGGCGTGGCGCTGACGCCGGGCCGCTCGATTGCGGTCGACCCCGGCAGCATTCCCTACGGCACCCCGGTCTGGCTCGCCTCCAGCGGCCGCGCCGCCCATCTGCAAAAGCTGGTGCTGGCCCAAGACACCGGCAGCGCCATCGTCGGCAGCGTGCGCGCCGACTACTTCGCCGGCACCGGCCCGCAAGCCGGCGAACTGGCCGCCCGCGTCAACCAGCCGCTGCGGCTGTGGGTGCTGTGGCCGAAGTGAGGGTGGTGAGGCCTATAACGCTACAAAAACGATAGCTGATGGCGCCCGTTCTTCGTGGGCTGGAAGCCGAAAACACTGCTAAAAAGGGTGCTCAATGCAAAATTGCCCGGCCTGCGACGGGAAACGGCTGACCCTCGAGCCCAGTACAGTCAACCGTCTCGGTACTGAGGCTACAGTGCATGTGCCGAAGGCGCTCGCGCATCGGATCCAGCAGGCGGGTGGATTGCAGCGGAGGATTGCCGGGTTTTGGGGGCAATTCACAACTGAATTTTTACCCAGAATTTTCAACAAATAACAAGGCTGACAGCCCGTTTCAGGAGGATTTGATGCCCAGCTTATGGAGCGACGCCAAACATATGGAGCGGGTCTTGCTCTGGACATTACGTTATGCATCACGAGTTACAGCGACGCACGTCGAGGAAGCATAGATGCAGAAGTCTTCGCTCCAAGCTCTGATCGAGGCAGCCGAAAGTGGCGATACTGATGCGCAAGCTCTACTTGGCACGACTTTTCACGAAGGCAATGGAACAGAACGATCGCCGCCAGATGCCGTCTATTGGTGGCAGCGCGCCGCGTTCAACGGACACGCCGGTGCACAGGCCATGCTCGGCGTTTCCTATCATGTTGGAATTGTCTTCGAGAAAGACATCGTACAAGCCGCTCAGTGGATCATGCGATCGGCGCGCCGAGGTAACGGGTTGGCGATCACGTATTGGGACAGCCTTTCCAAAGAACTCACAGATGAACAATACGAAGAGGCCAAGGTACACGCTCGTCGCCCCCTTGTCAGCAGTGATGCCTAACCCCTCGTCGCTTGGTGGCAAGGCACTGCGAATTTGAGGGTCAGGTCTCCCTGGGAATTTGAGGGTCGGAATTTGAGCGGGAATTTGAGGAATTTGAGGGTCAGGTCTCCCAAATTGCATTTTTCTTCTCTGTCCCATGCTGCGCCCATGAGCATTTGCTGTGCTATGACTTTAATAGCTACAAGTGCTTGAAGCCAATGGGCCAGGCGCAAAATGCCGCTAAAAATGGCCACCAGGGCAAAAATACCCAGCCGGCAAGGCTCGGGCGACCTCAAAACCCCATTTTTGACATCGAATAGCCTTCCAGTCCAACAAATACGCTCTTAGATAGCTATAAATTTAATAGCAATTGAAGAACCCGCAAGCGGGCTTTCTTGCTTGACTTTAAAGCACAAATGCATAAATATGCGTTTATGCGAACCACTTTAGAACTCCCCGACCCGCTGTTCAAGCACCTCAAAGCGCGTGCGGCGCTGGAGGGCTCGAGCTTGCGTGACCTGGTCGTTCGCCTGGTTGAGCGCGGCTTGCAGGCGCCTGAGGTGGCCCAGCCAGCGCCTGCCGCTTTGCCCAGCATCAGTCTGGGCTCGCCCATGCTTCTTGTCGCCGGTAAATTGAGCAACGCCAGCCTGAGCGCGCTGCTGGATGAGTAAGCCGGCGGCCACTGAAACGGGCTTGGCACCCTACGCGCCAGCCAGTTCGCCGGCTCCGCCGCGCGTGAGCGAAGCGGCGGGCCTGCCGTGGCTGGGCGCTGGTTTGCTTTCGGGGGATTTGCCCGACATCAATGTCTGGCTGGCGCTGGCGGTGCAGGAACACCCACAGCATCCGGCCGCCCGGCGCTATTGGGACGGCGTGCAGGCCAAGGCCCTGCCTGAACGCAACCTCTGGTTTTGCCGCGTCACCATGCTGGGCCTGGTGCGCCTGTTGTGCCAGCCCAAGGTGGTGGGCGCTGGCGCGCTCAATCTGACGCAGGCGCTGGCCTTGTACCAGCAGTTTCGGGCCATCCCCGGCGTTGATTTGCTGACCGAGCCGGCTGGCTGTGACCTGGAACTGCAAAAGCTGATCAATGCCAGCGCCTTGTCCGCCAGGCTGTGGACGGATGCCTATCTGGCCGCCGTGGCGCAGTCATCAGGACTGCGGCTGGTCAGTTTTGACCAGGATTTTCTGCGTTTTGGGCTGGAGCGCTGCCTGCTGTTGCCGACGGCCTGAGGGCTGGCGGCATGCTCACGCCCCCTGCGGCCCCTTGGTCAGATGCCCCAGCGGCAGCGCGCTGCTGGCCTTGACCTCGCCCAGCGAAAAACTGGTGTGCAGGTCTTTCACGTTGGGCAGGTTGATCAGGCTTTGCAGGGCGAACTTGCTGAAGGCTTCCAGGTCTTGCGCCACCACCTGCAGCTCAAACGTGCCGGTGCCGCTGATGTAGTGGCAGGCAATGATTTCGGGCAGCTTCTTGATGGCTTCCTCGAGCTGGCGCGTGGCGTCGCCGTTGTTGCGGTCGGCATCGAGCCGGACAAAGGCCAGCACTCCCAGGCCAATCTTGTGGCGGTTGATCTCGGCCCGGTAGCCGGTGATGAAACCGGCTTCTTCGAGCGCCCGCACGCGCCGCCAGCAGGGCGCGGCCGACAGGCCGACGCGCGATGCCAGCTCGGTGTTGGTGAGGCGCGCCTCGCTTTGCAGGGCATTCAGGATGGCGATGTCAAACTTGTCCAAAGTTTCCATATTTGGCTATTTTAAGCAATATCCTTTCTTTGCACCCGCTAAATCAGGCAAAGAAAGCAAAGACATATCATGCCGCCAGGCCTACACTTTGAAGACGCCTAGAGACCTGTCCCTATCCGGGATCGGTGGCGCCTGAACCTGCCCACAAGGCAGCATTACAAACAGTCTGGAGACCGACGACCATGAACGCCCCCCTGCCCGAACACATCCGCAAAGCGCTGGAAACCGTCACGCTGGACGACAAATACGCCCTTGACCGTGGCCGGGCCTTCATGAGCGGGGTGCAGGCGCTGGTACGCCTGCCGATGCTGCAGCGCGAGCGCGACGCGCTGGCCGGCCTGAACACCGCCGGCTTCGTCAGCGGCTACCGCGGCTCGCCCTTGGGTGGCTACGACCAGGCCTTGTGGGCCGCCAAAAAACACCTGGCGGCGCACAACATCGTGTTTCAGCCCGGCGTCAATGAGGAGCTGGGCGCCACCGCCGTCTGGGGCACGCAGCAACTCGACCTTTACCCGCAGAGCAACAAGTTCGATGGCGTGTTTGGCATCTGGTATGGCAAGGGTCCGGGCGTGGACCGCTGCTCAGACGTGTTCAAGCACGCCAACATGGCCGGCACCGCCAAGCACGGCGGCGTGATTGCGATTGCCGGCGACGACCATGTGTCCAAAAGCTCGACCGCGGCGCACCAGAGCGACCACATCTTCAAGGCTTGCGGCCTGCCGGTGTTTTTTCCGTCCAATGTGCAGGACATCCTGGACATGGGGCTGCATGCCTTTGCCATGAGCCGCTTTTCGGGTGTCTGGGCCGGCATGAAAACGATTCAGGAAGTGGTGGAATCGTCAAGCTCGATCTCGGTCGATCCGGACCGCGTGAAGATCATCATTCCCGAAGACTTCCAGATGCCGCCGGGCGGCCTGCATATTCGCTGGCCCGACCCCCCGCTCGAGCAGGAAGCGCGCCTGATGGACTACAAGTGGTATGCCGCGCTGGCCTATATCCGCGCCAACAAGCTCAACTACAACGTGATTGCCGGGCCCAAAGACCGCTTCGGCATCATCGCCAGCGGCAAGGCCTTCAACGACACGCGCCAGGCGCTGGTCGATCTGGGGCTGGACGAAGACACCTGCCACCAGCTCGGCATACGCCTGCACAAGGTCAACGTGGTGTGGCCGCTCGAAGCCACCATCACGCGCGACTTTGCCGAAGGCCTGCAGGAGATTCTGGTGGTCGAAGAAAAACGCCAGGTCATTGAATACCAGCTCAAGGAAGAGCTCTACAACTGGCGCGCCGACGTGCGGCCGAATGTGCTGGGAAAATTCGACGAGCCCGAGGGCGATGCCTCGGGCGGCGAATGGTCGCGCCCCAACCCGAGCGAAAACTGGCTGCTGCGCGCCAAGGCCGACCTGACGCCCGCCATCATCGCCAAGGCGATTGCCAAGCGCCTGAAAAAGCTCGGCGTGCCGGCCGACATCATCGCCCGCATGGAAACCCGGCTGGCGATCATCGACGGGCGCGAACGCGCGATGGCGGCCATCGAGCTCGACACCGGGGAGCGTGCCCCGTGGTTTTGCAGTGGCTGTCCGCACAACACCAGCACCCGCGTGCCCGAAGGCTCGCGCGCGGTGGGCGGCATTGGCTGCCACTACATGGCGACCTGGATGGACCGCTCGACCTCGACCTTTACCCAGATGGGTGGCGAAGGCGTGACCTGGACCGGCCAGTCGGCCTT
>NZ_JANOAL010000042.1:0-1634 GCF_031411155.1 Polaromonas sp.
CAGCAGGTAGTCGCTGCGGCCCAGCACGAAGGCGCTGTAGCGCGAGCGCATCAGCGATTCGGCATCGGGCGCGGGCGTGCCGGCAAAATCGTCCAGGTAGCGGCCGCAGCACGCCGGAAACGCGAGCGGCTTTTTCAGCGCATCCAGGCGGCCGCAGGGGCAGGCCGGTGCCCATGGCGGGGCCATCAGGCCAGCGCGCGCTGGATGATGATTTTCTGCACGTCCGAGGTGCCTTCATAAATCTGGCAGACGCGCACGTCGCGGTAGATGCGCTCCACCGGAAAGTCGTTCACATAGCCGTAGCCGCCCAGCGTCTGGATGGCGGCGCTGCAGACCTGTTCGGCCATTTCGCTGGCAAACAGCTTGGCCATGGCGGCTTCCTTGAGGCAGGGCAAACCGGCATCGCGCAGGCTGGCGGCGTGCCAGATCAGCTGGCGTGCGGCTTCAAGCTTGGTGGCGCACTCGGCCAGCCGGAAACCGACCGCCTGGTGGTTCAGGATGGCGGTGCCAAAGCTCTGGCGCTCCTTGGCGTAGGCCACGGCCACCTCGAACGCGCTGCGCGCCATGCCCACGCTTTGCGCGGCGATGCCGATGCGCCCGCCTTCAAGACCGCCCAGCGCGATCCGGTAGCCCTCGCCCTCGGTGCCGATCAGGTTTTCGGCCGGAATGCGGCAGTTGTCAAAGTTGATCTGCGCCGTGTCGCTGCTGTTCTGGCCCAGCTTGTCTTCGAGCCGCGCCACCACATAGCCGGGCGCGTTGGTCGGCACGATGAAGGCGCTCATGCCTTTCTTGCCGGCGCCCTTGTCGGTGACCGCAATGACGATGGCGGCGTGGCCGTTTTTGCCGCTGGTGATGAACTGCTTGACGCCGTTGAGCAGATAGCCGTCACCGTCTTTGACCGCGGTGGTGCGCAGCGATGAGGCGTCGCTGCCCACATGCGGCTCGGTCAGGCAAAACACGCCCAGCATCTGGCCCTGCGCCAGCGGCATCAGCCACTGCTTTTTCTGCGCCGCATTGCCATAGCGCATCAAGATCGCGTTGACCGGGCAGTTGGTCACGCTGATGGCGGTGCTGGTGCCGCCGTCGCCGGCGGCGATTTCTTCGAGCACCAGCGCCAGCGTGACGTAGTCGAGGTTGGCGCCGCCAAACTCTTCGGGCACGCAAATCCCGTAGGCGCCCAGCGCGGCCAGGCCCTGGTGCGCCTCGACCGGAAAGTGGTGCTCCTTGTCCCAGCGCGCGGCGTGGGGCCAGAGTTCTTCCTTCGCAAACGCGCGTACCGCGTCGCGAATCATCTCCTGCTCTTGATTAAGTATCAAATCGGTCTCCAGTCCACGGTTTACAAGCGCCAGCAGCTATTGTTTTCATAGCACTTCCAGCGCCAGCGCGGTGCCTTCGCCGCCGCCAATGCAGAGCGTGGCCACGCCCTTTTTGAGGCCGCGCGCCTTCAGCGCATGAATCAGCGTCACGAGGATGCGGGCGCCGCTGCCGCCAAACGGGTGGCCCAGCGCGCAGGCGCCGCCGTTGACGTTGACGATGTCGTGGCTGATGCCCAGCTCCGTCATCGCGGCCATGGGGACGACGGCGAAGGCTTCGTTGATTTCCCATAGGTCCACGTCTTTCACGGTCCAGCCGAT
>NZ_JANOAL010000043.1:0-3290 GCF_031411155.1 Polaromonas sp.
GTGATCTGCCCGAGTGAGCAAACACGCACCGCGTCCATCAGCACTTCAAACACATTGGCGTTGTCGATCACGGCCTGCTGAAGGCGCTTGAGCATCGCACCTGACGCACCCGCGTTGCGCGTGTGGAAATCGCTCAGGCGCTTCAACTGGCTCTGTTTCTCGTCATCGGTTGAGCGGGCCAGCTCCAGCTTGTCTTGCACCGCATCGCCATGCGGGTTGCGGAAGGTGTTCACACCGATGATGGGCAGCTCACCCGTGTGTTTGAGCATTTCGTAGTGCATGGATTCGTCCTGTATGCGGCCGCGCTGGTAGCCGGTTTCCATGGCGCCCAAGACCCCGCCGCGCTCGGCGATGCGCTCAAACTCCAGCAAGACCGCCTCTTCGAGCAGCTCGGTCAGCTCTTCGATGATGAACGCGCCCTGTGACGGGTTTTCGTTCTTGGCCAGGCCCCATTCACGGTTGATGATGAGCTGGATCGCCATGGCCCGGCGCACCGATTCCTCGGTCGGCGTGGTGATGGCCTCGTCAAACGCATTGGTGTGCAGCGAGTTGCAGTTGTCGTAAATCGCAATCAGCGCCTGCAAGGTGGTGCGGATGTCGTTGAACTGGATTTCCTGCGCATGCAGGCTGCGGCCCGAGGTCTGGATGTGGTATTTGAGCTTCTGGCTGCGCTCGTTGGCGCCGTACTTTTCCTTCATCGCAACGGCCCAGATGCGGCGCGCCACGCGGCCCATCACGGTGTATTCGGGGTCCATGCCGTTGCTGAAGAAAAAGCTCAGGTTGGGCGCGAAGTCGTCGATGTGCATGCCGCGCGCCAGATAGGCCTCGACAAAGGTAAAGCCATTGGACAGCGTGAAGGCGAGCTGGCTGATCGGATTCGCGCCGGCCTCGGCAATGTGGTAGCCGCTGATCGAGACGCTGTAGAAATTTCGGATCCGGTTGTGCACAAAATACTGCGCAATGTCGCCCATGACCTTGAGGCTGAACTCGGTGGAGAAGATGCAGGTGTTCTGGCCCTGGTCTTCCTTCAAAATGTCGGCCTGCACCGTGCCGCGCACGTTTTCCATGACCCATTCGCGGATCTTGGCGGCCTCGGTGTCGGTTGGCTCGCGGCCATTGTCGGTGGTGAATTTTTCGAGGTTCTGGTCGATGGCGGTGTTCATGAACATGGCCAGAATGCTGGGCGCCGGGCCGTTGATGGTCATGCTGACCGAGGTTTGGGGCGAGCACAAATCAAAGCCGCCGTACAGCACCTTCATGTCGTCCAGCGTCGCAATCGACACGCCGGAATTGCCGACCTTGCCGTAGATGTCGGGGCGCGGGGCCGGGTCGTTGCCATACAGCGTGACCGAGTCAAAGGCCGTGGACAGGCGCTTGGCGGCCATGCCGGAACTCAGCAGCTTGAAGCGCGTATTGGTGCGAAAGGCATCGCCCTCGCCGGCAAACATGCGGGTCGGGTCCTCGCCCTCGCGCTTGAAGGCAAAGGTGCCGGCGGTATAGGGGTAGCTGCCAGGCACGTTGTCCAGCATCAGCCACTGCAGGGTTTCGCCGTGGTCTTCGTACTTGGGCAGGCAGACCTTGCGGATGGTGGTGCCCGACAGCGACTTGGTGGTCAGCGCGGTGCGGATTTCCTTGTCGCGGATTTTCACCACGTACTCGTCGCCGGCGTAGGCTTTTTGCATGTCGGGCCACTGCGCCAGCAGGTGCCGGGCGTCGGCGTCCATGCGCGACTTGCGCTGGCCGGCCAAATCGAGTGCGGCCTCGGCGGCGGGCGCGCGATCGGGCTTGTCGAGGGTCAGCATGGCGGCGGCGGCCTGGAGCTGCTGCACTTCGCGCGCCAGCCGGGCCTGTTCACGGGCGCGTTTTTTGTAGCCGCGCACGGTGTCGCTGATTTCGGCCAGGTAGCGCGTGCGGGCGGCCGGCACCACCGGCGTCTGGTTGGTGCTGTGGCGCACGTCCACCAGCGGCAGGCTGCTTTCGCCCAGTTGCAGGCCCAGCTCGGCGAGCCGGGGTTTGAGCGCCTGGTACAGCGCGGTCACGCCGTCATCGTTAAAGCGCGCCGCCATGGTGCCGAACACCGGCATCTGGTCAGCCGGCGTGCCCCAGGCTTCCTTGTTGCGCTGCACCTGCTTGGAGACATCGCGCAGCGCGTCGAGCGAGCCCTTGCGGTCAAACTTGTTGATGGCGACGAACTCGGCAAAGTCCAGCATGTCGATTTTTTCCAGCTGGCTGGCCGCGCCAAACTCGGGTGTCATGACGTACATCGGCACATCCACATGCGGCACGATGGCCGCGTCGCCCTGGCCAATGCCCGAGGTTTCGACCACGATCAAGTCAAACCCGGCGCATTTGCAGGCCGCAATCACATCGGGCAGGGCCTGGCTGATCTCGGAGCCAAAGTCGCGCGTGGCCAGACTGCGCATGAACACCCGCTGACCGCTGTCCACGGGCGCATCGCCGTCGGGCCGCCCCAAGGCGATGCCGGCCCCCTCGGGGGGCAGCGCAGCACGCGCAGCGGCAAGCGTGGGGGCCCAAGGGGTTATGGCATTCATGCGGATGCGGTCGCCCAGGAGCGCGCCGCCGCTCTTGCGGCGTGACGGGTCAATGCTGATGACGGCGATGCGCAGCTGGTCGTTCTGGTCCAGCCGCAGGCGGCGTATCAACTCGTCGGTGAGCGACGACTTGCCGGCGCCGCCGGTGCCGGTAATGCCCAGCACCGGTATCTTTTTGCTGGCAGCCTGTGTCCGCAGCGCCTCGACCAGCGCCGGATCCAGGCCCGCTGCGCGGGCTGGGCTATCGCCCCCCTTGTCATTTTTGCCTTCGGCAGAAACCTCGCGGTTTTCCAGCGCGGTGATCAGCTGCGCCAGCGCCCGCCAGTTCATCTCGCCGTGGCCTGCGATGGCCTGGATGTCATGCGGCGCAAAGCCGGTCAGGTCCTGGTCGCAGCGCATCACCATCTCGCCAATCATGCCGGCCAGACCCATGCGCTGACCATCCTGCGGGCTGAAGATCCGGGCAACGCCGTAGTTCTGGAGTTCCTGAATTTCATCCGGCACGATAACGCCGCCGCCGCCACCGAACACCTGAATATGCTCGCCGCCCCGGCTTTTGAGCAGGTCGACCATGTACTTGAAGTACTCGACATGGCCGCCCTGGTAGCTGCTGATGGCAATGCCTTGGGCATCTTCTTGCAGCGCAGCGGTAACGACTTCATCAACGCTGCGGTTATGGCCCAGGTGAACCACTTCTGCCCCCATGCTTTGCAAAATGCGTCGCATGATGTTGATGGC
>NZ_JANOAL010000044.1:0-11200 GCF_031411155.1 Polaromonas sp.
GTTTGCCTTCAATGCCTCCAGCGCCAGCAAGGGCGCGGTGCTGGACGACTATTGATGCTTTTGCTTGAAATGTAAGCCCAGGAGCCCGTGCGTCACAGACTTCACGGGCTCTTTACCTTGGGCGTCCAGCCACCCGTTGCAGGCTTGAACCGGGGTCTATTTTCGTTTCTTCAGCATGCCCAGCGCATCGCGCTGCTTGTCAATGCGCTCCTGCTTGCGCTTGTCCATCTTCTCGACCTCCTTGCGCTTGGTGTAGCCGGTGGCGTCGGCCCAGGCCCACCAGACCACGGCCAGCGCGAAAGGCGACAGCACAACCAGCCAGTTCCAGCTGGCAACCGGGGCAATCTCCAGGTATTTCAGCAGCAGGCCGGCGATTCCGATTAACAACAAATACATCTGTAACTTCCGAAGATTAGTGTCAGCCAGCAAGGGAGTCCCTTCGAGCAAGGGTCAACCGTCGCCCCTACAATGACGTTAAACGACTGTAACCGAATCCCGTCATTCATCCTGACCCATCACCCCCACGAGGAAGCCTCATGAAACGTATTCTTTTTGCCATCGCCTGCGTGACGACCGGTTTTGTCGTATCGACCCCGGCCCTGGCCGACCTGAAGCTGGCCACCGACAAAAACTGCATGGCCTGCCATTCGGTGGACAAAAAGCTGGTGGGGCCTTCGTACAAGGACGTGGCCGCCAAATACGCCGACCAGAAAGACGCCGCCGACAAGCTCGCCGCCAAGGTCATGAAGGGCGGCTCCGGTGTCTGGGGCCCCGTTCCCATGCCGGCCAATGCCCAGGTCAACGCTGACGAAGCCAAGAAACTGGTGGCCTGGATTTTGAGCCAGAAGTAACCGGCGCTCCTGCGCTGTCCTGCGCCGCCGCACAACCCGGCCACCGCGCCGGGCGCAAAAAAGCCCGTCCATGGACGGGCTTTTTGCTGGGCGCCTGAACTTACAGGTTTTCAGACAGCTGATCGAGGATGGCGGGGTTTTCCAGCGTGGAGGTGTCCTGCGTGATCGCCTCGCCCTTGGCAATACCGCGCAGCAGGCGGCGCATGATCTTGCCGCTGCGGGTTTTGGGCAGGTTGTCGCCAAACCGGATGTCTTTCGGTTTGGCGATCGGGCCAATCTGCTTGCCGACCCAGTCGCGCAGTTCCTTGGCAATGGCCTTGGCCTCGTCACCCGTGGGGCGTGAGCGCTTGAGCACCACAAAAGCCACAATCGCCTCGCCCGTCAGGTCGTCGGGGCGCCCCACCACGGCGGCTTCAGCCACCAGCGTCGAATGCGCCACCAGGGCCGACTCGATTTCCATCGTGCCCATGCGGTGGCCCGACACGTTCAACACGTCATCAATCCGGCCGGTGATGCGGAAGTAACCGTTGTCAATATTGCGTACCGCACCGTCGCCGGCCAGGTAAATCGTGCCGCCCATTTCTTCCGGGAAGTAGCTCTTCTTGAAACGCTCGGGGTCGTTCCAGATGCCGCGAATCATGGACGGCCAGGGGCGTGTCACCACCAGCAAGCCACCCGAGCCGTTGGGCAGGTCCTTGCCGGTCTCGTCAACGATGGCAGCCATGATGCCGGGCAGCGGCAGGGTGCAGCTACCGGGCACCAGCGGCGTGGCGCCGGGCAGCGGCGTGATCATGTGGCCACCCGACTCCGTTTGCCAGAAGGTGTCCACGATGGGGCAGCGCTCGCCGCCAATATGCTTGTAGTACCACATCCAGGCTTCCGGATTGATCGGCTCGCCGACGGTACCCAGAATGCGCAGACTGCTCAAATCCGAGCGGGCCGGGTGTACTTTTTCATCCCCTTCCGCGGCCTTGATGAGCGAGCGGATGGCGGTGGGCGCGGTGTAGAAAACGGTGACCTTGTGGCGCTCGATCATCTGCCAGAAGCGGCCCGCGTTCGGGAAGGTGGGAATACCTTCAAAGATCACCTGGGTGGCGCCGGCCGCCAGCGGGCCGTAGGCGACGTAGGTGTGGCCGGTGATCCAGCCGATGTCGGCCGTGCACCAGAAAATGTCATCGGGCTGGATGTCAAAGGTCCAGTCCATGGTCAGCTTGGCCCACAGCAGGTAGCCGCCGGTGCTGTGCTGCACGCCCTTGGGTTTGCCGGTGGAGCCCGAGGTGTACAGGATGAACAGCGGGTGCTCGGCGCCGACAAATTCAGGCTCGCACACCGGCGCCGCCTTGGCGGTGACCTCATGCATCAGGCTGTCGCGTCCGGCCACCATGTCGCAGGCGGTGGCCGTGCGCTGGTAGACGATGACGTTTTTGATCGATTCGCAGCCACCCATTGCAATGCCTTCGTCCACGATGGCCTTGAGCGGCAGTTCCTTGCCGCCGCGCAACTGGTAGTTGGCGGTGATGACGGCCACGGCGCCGGCATCCTGAATGCGCTCCTGCAGGCTCTTGGCCGAAAAACCGCCAAATACCACCGAGTGGGTGGCCCCTACGCGGGCGCAGGCCTGCATCGCCACCACACCCTCCACCGTCATCGGCATGTAGATGACAACGCGGTCGCCCTTCCTGATGCCCATGGCTTTCAGGGCGCTGGCAAACTGGCTGACCTTGGCGTGCAGTTCCTTGTAGGTGACGCTGGTGACCTGGCCGTCATCGCCCTCGAAAATAACGGCTTTCTTGTTCTCGGTCGGCGTGCCCAGATGGCGGTCCAGGCAGTTGTAGGAGGCGTTCAGTTCACCATCGGCAAACCACTGGTAAAACGGCGCGTTCGACTCATCCAGCGTCTGGGTGAAGGGCTTTTTCCAGCTCAGGTTGTCACGCGCCAGTCGGGCCCAGAACCCTTCGAAATCCTTGTCGGCCTCGGCGCACAGTGCGTTGTAGGCAGCCATGCCGGAGATGCGCGCCGCCTTGACGGTGGCGGGGCTGGGCGGGAAGATGCGGTTTTCTACCAGCACGGACTCGATGTTGGACGTGGGGGCGCTCATTGGACTTGTCTCCTGTAGGTCATAAAAGGCGGGTGCATTGCGTGGTAATGTCATCCCTCGCACTTACAAGCCACTGACTGGCTTGAACCTTACCATTTTCGGATTTCGGCCACTGCGAGTCATGCCGGGCATTGCCTGCCTTCTACAATTCTGCAATCTTTTCAGTCTTTCTCCAATATGTCCGAACCCGCACCGTCCAACCCATCCATTCCCCGCCCTCTTCGACCGCTACCCAACCTGATTTTTGCCAGCCGCTGGCTGCAACTGCCGCTGTACCTGGGCTTGATCGCCGCGCAGGCGGTGTACGTTGTTCACTTTCTGGTCGAGCTGTGGCACCTGATCGAGGCGGCCTTTGGCAGCCAGACCGCGCTGCAGGCGCTGATCACCAGCATTGGCTACAAGACCGCCACGCCGATCGTCACCCTCAATGAGACGGTCATCATGCTGGTGGTGCTGGCGCTGATCGACGTGGTCATGATTTCCAACCTGCTGATCATGGTAATTGTGGGCGGCTACGAAACCTTTGTCAGCCGCATGGACCTGGAAGGTCACCGCGACCAGCCCGAGTGGCTGAGCCATGTGAATGCCTCGGTGCTCAAGGTCAAGCTGGCCACGGCCATCATTGGCATCAGCTCGATCCACCTGCTGAAAACCTTCATCAACGCCGACAACTACAGCGACCGGGTGCTGATCGCGCAGACGGCGATCCACATCACCTTTTTGCTGTCAGCCCTGGCGATTGCCTACACCGACAAGGTGATGTCGGCGATTGCCGCCGAAAAGCACTGAACAGGTTGAACGGTATTGAACGGCACGCTGCCGTTCAACCCGCGCCTACCATGTCGCCCGGCACCACCCACTGGTCAAACTGTTCGGCCGTGACGTAGCCCGACGCCAGCGCGGCCTCGCGCAGGGTACTGCCCTCCTGGTGCGCCTTCTTGGCGATGAAGGCGGCCTTGTCGTAGCCGATATGCGGATTGAGCGCCGTCACCAGCATCAGCGAACGGCCCAGCAGCTCGGCAATGCGCTCGCGGTTCGGCTCAATGCCCACCGCGCAGTGGTCGTTAAAACTCAACATGCCATCAGCCAGCAGCCGCACGCTCTGCAAGAAATTGTGCGCGATCAGGGGCCGGAACACATTGAGTTCAAAGTTGCCCGATGCACCGCCAAAGTTGATGGCCACGTCATTGCCAAACACCTGGCAGGCCAGCATGGTGAGCGCCTCGCACTGGGTCGGGTTGACCTTGCCCGGCATGATGGACGAGCCGGGCTCGTTCTCGGGCAGGCTCAGCTCGCCAATGCCGCTGCGCGGGCCGCTGGCCAGCCAGCGCACGTCGTTGGCGATCTTCATCAGGCTGGCCGCCAGGGTTTTGAGGGCGCCATGCGCATGCACCAGCGCGTCGGCCGAGGCCAGCGCTTCAAACTTGTTGGGTGCGGTGACAAAAGGCAGATGCAGCAGGCTGGCCAGCTCGGCCGCGACCTGAACCGCATACCTCGGCGGCGCGTTCAGGCCCGTGCCCACTGCCGTGCCGCCCAGCGCCAGCTCATAAAGATGCGGCAGCGTGGCGCGCACATGCTTTTCACCGTGCTCGAGCTGAGCGACGTAGCCCGAGAACTCCTGGCCCAGCGTCAGCGGCGTGGCGTCCTGCAAATGGGTGCGGCCGATCTTCACGATGCCGTCAAAGTCATGGGCTTTTTGCGCCAATGTGGTGCGCAGCGTGGCCAGGGCGGGCAGCAGCCTGTGCGTGATGGCCGCCACGGCCGAAACATGCATGGCGGTGGGGAAAACGTCATTGGACGACTGGCTGCGGTTCACGTCGTCATTGGGATGCACCCGCCGGCTCTCGCCGCGTTCACCGCCCATCAGTTCGCTGGCGCGGTTGGCCAGCACCTCGTTGACGTTCATATTGGTCTGGGTGCCCGAACCGGTTTGCCAGACCACCAGCGGAAATTCGTCGGCATGCCGGCCGGCAATCACCTCGTCGGCGGCCGCCACAATTGCTTTGGTTTTGGCTTCGTCGAGCAGGCCGAGGGCCTGGTTGACACGCGCCGAGCAGCGTTTGATCTGGGCCAGCGCGCGGATGATCTCGCGCGGCTGCTGTTCGCCGGAAATATCAAAGTTCTGCAGGGAACGCTGGGTTTGCGCCCCCCACAGCCTGTCGGCCGGCACGTCGATCGGGCCAAAGGTATCGAATTCGGTGCGTGTCGTCATGGCTTGACAAAGGCGTTTCGCCCCCCGTTTAGAGATAAGCAGAGAGCACCCGCGCCGCCTTCTGCATGAACTCGAATTCCTCGTCCGAAAGGCTGCGCGGCACGAAATCGAAGTGGCACAGCGAGCCAAACAGCTCGCAATTCTGGCCCACCAGCGGAATACCGTGATAGGCCACCACCACGCCCTTGAAGGGGCTGCCGTCGACGCGCGAATCGTCGCGGGTGTCGCTGCTCAGGAAGGCGCCGTCACGCAGCGCGTGCTGGCAGAAACTGTCGCCCAGCGGCACCACGCCCAGCGATTCGGGCAGCAAGGCGCCCTCGCGGTCATAGATGTAGATGTTGCGCACCGTCATGGCCTCTAGCCGGTAGATGGCGGTGCAGCGGTGCGCAACGCGCCGGTTCAAAAATTGCAGACCCGCAACAATTCCCTCATGACTCAGCACATGAGAAAATTCCGCAACCGGAGACGCCATCAACGCAGACGAATTCATTGAATGAAAACTATAGCGTGGCCGGGCAGCGGTAACAAGAGCTGGAGAGCTTGAGGCCAGAGGGCCGGCGCCCACCAGGTTCCCCAGGCCACCAGCACGGCTCCCCGCGCCCCGGCTGACCCAAGGCCGGCGGGGCCAGATTTTCCGCCCTGACAAACAGCGCCTGGACGCTCAGGCCAGCTTGCTATAGGCCAGGATTTCTGGCGGCGCCGCAAACAGCGGGCCGGCGGCGGCCACGGCGGCGCCCAGGTGCGGGGTGGCCATGTGGGCGTTGGCGGCGGCCTCGTCCTGCCATTGCTCCACGGTCTGAAACACATGCGGCGCGGCGGCCTGCTGGTACAGCTCGTAAGACACGCAGCCCGCCTCCTGGCGCGACTCGGCCACCAGCGTGGTCAGCAGTTGCCTGGCGGCGTCGGCGGCCTCGGGTTTGACGGTGATGCGGGCCAGAACGTAGTGCATAGGTGTCTCCTTGGAGGATTGATTTTTTCGACGGCGCCGTCATCGTACCGCGCTGGCACCCACCGTCAAAGTCTGGCTGCTAGCGGCCGGGCTTCTTCGGCTTTGGGAATGCCCAGCCTCAGCCCTGCATCAGATGCCAGAGCCGCGATGGCGCCAGCGGCATCTGCAACTGGCGCGCCTGCGCCGCCATGCCGCCTCTGGCCAGCGCGTCGGCCACGGCATTGACGACCGTGGGCCCGGCGCCTATGGTGCCCAGCTCGCCCACGCCTTTGACGCCCAGCGGGTTGTTCAGGCAGGGGGTGGACTGGTCCATTTCGGTCTTGAAGTCGGGCGCGGTGTCGGCGCGCGGCGCGGCGTAATCCATCAGGCTGCCGGTGAGGGGCTGGCCGGTTTCACGGTCGTACACCAGGTGCTCGCACAGCGCCTGGCCTATGCCCTGCACGGCGCCGCCGTCGAGCTGGCCCCGCACGATCATCGGGTTGACGACGCGGCCCACGTCGTTCACGGACGCATAGGCCACCACCGCCACATGGCCGGTCTGCGGGTCGATTTCGACTTCGCTGATGTGGCAACCATTGGGCCAGGTGGGCCCGGCCACGGTGCTGGTCGAGTCCATGAAAATACGCTGGTCGCTCTGGCGTGCCGCCAGCGCAAACAGGTCAATGCTTAAATCGGTGCCCGCCACCTTGAAGCTGCCATTGGCGTACTCGATGTCCTGCTCTGCCACCTCAAATTCTTTGGCCGCGAGTTGGCTGGCCTTGACAAGGGTGCGCTCGGCGCCGGTGCGCATGGCCGAGCCGCCGGTGAACAGCGAGCGCGAGCCGGCGCTGCCAAAGCCGTCACCCCGGTCGGTGTCGCCCAGCACCACGCGGACCTTGTCAATCGGCACGCCAAACGCATCGACCACCAGCTGCGCCAGTGTGGTGGCAATGCCCTGCCCCATGGCGTTGACGGCCGAGAAGACTTCGATCACGCCGCCAGCGAGGACGGCCACAGTCACGCGTTCTTCAAACACGTTGCCGCCGGTCCACTCCAGAAAGGTGGCAATGCCCTGGCCACGCAGCTGGCCGCGGCGCGCCGATTCGGCGGCACGCGCCTCAAAACCCTGCCAGTCGGCCAGGGCCAGGGCCTGCACCATCACCGACTCGAAGCGGCCGGTGTCGTAGGTCTGGCCCATGGGATTTTTGTAGGGCATTTGGCCGGGCTGGATAAAGTTGCGGCGACGCAGCGCGACCCGGTCGATGCCGGTTTGGCGGGCGGCTTCGTCCATCAGCCGCTCCATGATGAAGATGGCTTCCGGGCGGCCCGCACCCCGGTAGGGGCTGGTGGGCGCGGTGTTGGTCAGCACGGCCTTGAAATGAAAGTCTATGGTCTGGATGTCATAGACACTGGTCTGCACCCAGGGGCCAATCAGCAGCTGGATGGCCACGCCCGCGCCGGTGGCGTAGGCGCCCACATTGGCCAGCGTGGCCAGGCGCAGGGCCAAAATCTTGCCGTGCTCGTCCAGCGCCAGTTCGGCGTGGCTTTGCAGGTCACGGCCGTGCGTGCTGGAAATAAATTCTTCGCTGCGCTCGGCCACCCATTTCACCGGGCGCTGTAGTGCCCGGGCGCAAAAGGCCACGGCAACATCTTCCGGGTAGACCCCGGTCTTCATGCCAAAGCCGCCACCCACATCGCCCACCACGACGCGCACCGCTTCCTTGGCCAGGCCCAGCGCGTCGCACACCGAGTCGCGCACGCCGGAAGGCATTTGCGTGCTCATGCGCAGGGTCAGGCGCTGCGAAGCGCTGTCAAAAGCGGCCAGCACCGAGCGCGGCTCCAGCGTCAGCGCTGCCAGCCGCTGGTTGACCAGGTCCAGCGTCACCACATGGCGGGCGCCGGCGAAGGCTGTGGCGGCGGCCTGGGCATTGCCGTAGCGCGTCTCTGCGGCGATGTTGTCCGGGGCTTCGGGGCAGAGCGACGGGGCGCCGGGCGCCGTCGCGTCGTTCATGTCCACCACCATGGCCAGCTCGTCATAGTCGATGGCAATGGCTTCGGCCGCGTCGCGGGCTTGCTGCAGGGTCAGCGCCACCACGGCGGCCACCGCCTCGCCGACAAAACGCACGCGCTCGTGGGCCAGCGCGCGCCGGGGCGGCGTGGCGCCAGGCGAGCCGTCGGCGCGCTGGAAGCCGCTGGACCCGTGAATCGGCTTGACCCCGGCGGCCACCAGATCGGCCCCGGTGACCACCTGCAGCACACCCGGCATGGCCCGCGCTACCGTGGTGTCCACAGCCACAATGCGGGCGTGCGGATAGGGCGAACGCACAAAAAAGAGCTGGGTCTGGCCGGGCAGCGTCAGATCGTCCGTGAACTGGCCGGCGCCCGCCAGCAGCGCATCGTCTTCGAGGCGGCGAACGGCTTGCCCGCTGCCAAAGCGTGCCGGGTTGCCAGGGCCGGGTTGGGTTTCAGTCGTCACAATGTGCCCCTGAATGGTGGGCGCGCATCTACCAGGACGGTGTGCGGGCCCGAAAATGATGAGAAGCCACTATAAAGGCATCAATGCATCAATGCATCGCTGTTTGCCGACAGGCGCCACAAGGAATACACCAATCCAGCTGATTGAAACCATGTGGCAGGTGGCCTATGCCGACGCCCGGCTAGACGCCCATGAAAACCACCTGGTCAGCAAGATTGCCGGCCTGCTGCATGTCACGCACGGCGAGTACATCGGGGCCAAGCTGCGGGCCAAGGAAGCCGCCGGCCTCTGATCGGGTCCGGTCAAACGCCTCACTTGCTCTCTTTTTGATAGCTGCTTGCGCCCGTCCTGTCTGGGCTGGAACGGTATTTTGCCGTCAATAGCCGCAGAGGCCATGACAGCATTAGCCATAATCAATCAACTACGATTCATCAATAGCCTAAAATTGACTCCACTGTCAACCAAAGCACACCGCAATAGGTAGCAGACACGCGGCATCGGCCCTGCATTCGGGGCCGGCCGCACCACTTTTAAGGAAAATTTTCAATGAAAACAGTTGGCGATAAAGTCGAAGCGTTCAAGGTCACCGGCGTCAAGCCCGGCTTTAACCACCACGAGGAAAACGGCCAGTCGGCTTTTGAAGACATCACCGAGAAAAGCTTTCCCGGCAAGTGGAAGATCATCTACTTCTACCCGAAGGATTTCACTTTCGTCTGCCCGACCGAGATCGTCGGCTTTGACAAGCTGGCCAGGCAGTTTGCCGAGCGCGACGCGGTGCTGATGGGCGGCTCGACCGACAACGAATTTGCCAAGCTCGGCTGGCGCCGTGACCACAAGGACCTGAACAAGCTGGGCCACTACAGCTTTGCCGACGTGACCGGCTCGCTGGTGGACCAGCTTGGCGTGCGCGACAAGGCCGAGGGCGTGGCCCTGCGCGCCACCTTCATCGTGGACCCGGACAACACCATCCAGCATGTCAGCGTGAACAACCTGAACGTGGGCCGCAACCCCGAAGAAGTGCTGCGCCTGCTGGACGGCCTGCAGACCGACGAGCTCTGCCCGTGCAACCGCCAGCCCGGCGAAAGCACGCTGTAAAAAGCCCTGACCCACTGGCCCTGACTGCGCATGGCGCGCGGCGGGTGCCAGCGGGTTGAATCTGAAACGCTATGATTTTAATAGCTGCCTGCGCCTGTTAACTGTGGGCTGGCAGCCTCTGGAGCCTTCAAAATGGAATTTCTTCAAGCCCTCAAGGACCAGATTCCGGATTACGCCAAGGACACGCGCCTGAACCTGGACAGCGTGCTGTCGCGCTCCAGCCTGACGCCCGAAGACGCGCTGGGTTGCGCCCTGGCCGCCGCCTTTGCCACCGGCAATAGCGCCCTGGTGGCCGTGCTGCAGGCCAACACGCCCGAAGCCGAACGCCACGCCGCCCTGACCGCCGCCGCGCTGATGGGCATGAACAACGTCTGGTACCCGTTTGTCGAAATGGCCAGCGACGAGGACCTGAAAAGCCAGCGCCCAGAGTTGCGCATGAACGCCTACGCCAGCCATGGCGGCGTCAGCAAGCTCAAGTTCGAGGCCTATGCGCTGGCCGCCTCCATCGTCGGCAAATGCCACTTCTGCGTCGGCAGCCACTACAAGCTGCTCAAGGCCGAAGGCATGAGTGCGCTGCAGCTGCGCGACGTGGGCCGCATCGCCGCCGTCATCAACAGCACGGCGCAGGTGCTCCAGGCCGCCGGCCAGGCCTGATCCGGCAGGCAGGCCACAACACCCGTTCGTCGCCAAACGGGCGCCTGGGGTTATCGTTTTTTTTTGCTTGCCATCGCGGCCCGCCTGCCGACAATAAGGGCTTTCAAAACGAGAAGGATCCGCTATGAAAGGCGACGCCCAAGTCATTGCCCACCTGCAGGCCCAGCTTAAAAACGAGCTGACGGCCATCAACCAGTATTTTGTGCACTACCGTATGTACAAGCACTGGGGCCTGGACAAGCTGGCCAAGAAGGAATACGAGGAATCGATAGGCGAGATGAAGCACGCCGACAAGCTGATGGACCGCCTCTTCATGCTCGACGCCCTGCCCAATCTGCAGGACCTGGGCAAGCTGATGATTGGCGAGGACGTGCCCGAGGCGCTGGGCTGCGACCTGAAGCTGGAAACCGGCGCGCAGGCCACCATCAAGGACGGCATTGCCCACTGCGAAAGCGTGCGCGACTACGTCTCGCGCGACCTGCTGCAAACGATTCTGGACGACACCGAGGAGCACATCGACTTTCTGGAAACCCAGATCGAGCTGCTGGCCAAGGTCGGCCTGCAAAACTACCTGCAAAGCCAAATGGGCGAGTTGAGCTGAGCCGCCGTTCAGGCCTGCCGAACGGGGCCCGGTGCCCCGTTTTTTTTCGCCTGTTGCAACCACCAACGGCATTTACGCCACAGTCAGTGCCCCTGAAAGCCGGGTTTTCGAGGTTTTTTGTCAAACTTTTTTTCCATGTTATTGGGAATCATTCGCAACAACTCTAAAATAGGCAACTGAAACCACCAGCCAGCCAACTCACCCGCGTCCCGCCGGACGGCCCCGAGCACAGCCAAGCCAATTCCTGAAACCCGGTTCGCCTGCAACATGTTTGGGCGGACCCTG
>NZ_JANOAL010000045.1:0-10599 GCF_031411155.1 Polaromonas sp.
CAGACCCCGGCTTCGACACCCTGGCGCTGCACGCAGGCGCCGCGCCCGACCCGGCCACCGGCGCGCGGGCGGTGCCGATTCACCTGACCACCTCCTTTGTGTTTGAGTCCAGCGACCATGCGGCCAGCCTGTTCAACCTGGAACGCGCCGGGCACGTCTATTCGCGGATCAGCAACCCAACCAATGCCGTGCTGGAGCAGCGCGTGGCGGCACTCGAAGGCGGCATAGGCGCGATAGCGACTGCCAGCGGGCAGGCCGCGCTGCATCTGGCGATTGCCACGCTAATGGGCGCGGGCTCGCACATCGTGGCCAGCACCGCGCTGTATGGCGGCAGCCAGAACCTGCTGCACTACACCTTGCGCCGCTTCGGCATTGACACCACCTTTGTGCAGCCTGGCGACATAGCCGGCTGGCGCGCCGCCGTGCGGCCCGACACCAAACTCTTTTTTGGCGAAACCGTGGGCAACCCGGGCCTGGAGGTACTGGACATTGGCACGGTCTCCAGCATTGCCCACGACGCGGGCGTGCCGCTGCTGGTGGACTCGACCCTGACCTCGCCGTGGCTGATCAAGCCTTTTGAGCATGGCGCCGACCTGCTCTACCACTCGGCCACCAAGTTCTTGAGCGGCCACGGCACGGTGATAGGCGGCATCGTGGTCGATGGCGGCTCGTTTGACTGGGACCGGTCGGGCAAATTTCCGGAACTGACCGCGGCCTATGACGGCTTTCACAACATGGTGTTCAGCGAGGAAAGCACGGTCGGCGCCTTTTTGCTGCGCGCGCGCCGCGAGGGCCTGCGCGACTTTGGCGCCTGCATGAGCCCGCATACCGCCTGGCTGATTTTGCAGGGCATCGAGACCCTGCCGCTGCGCATGGCGCGCCACATGGGCAACACCGAAAAAGTGGTGGCATTTCTGGCCAGCCACCCGTTGGTCGCGCGCGTCGGCCACCCGATGCTGGAATCGCACCCCAGCCACGCGCTGGCCCAAAAGCTGTTGCCACGCGGCGCCGGCTCGGTGTTCAGCTTTGACCTGAAAGGCAGCCGTGAGCAGGGCAAGGCCTTTGTGGAAACCCTCAAGGTGTTCAGCCACCTGGCCAATGTCGGCGACTGCCGCAGCCTGGTGATTCACCCGGCCAGCACCACCCACTTTCGCATGACGGATGAGGCGCTGGCCGGCGCCGGCATCACCCAGGGCACGATCCGCCTGTCGATCGGGCTGGAAGACCCGGACGACCTGATCGACGACCTGAAGCGTGCGCTGAAGTCTGCCGAGAAAGCAGGAGTCTGAGCATGTACCTCAGCGTCAACGGCCACAACACCTATTGCTACACCGGCGGCAAGGCGTTCGATGCCGCCCTACCCAGCGTGGTCTTCATCCACGGCGTGCTCAATGACCACAGCGTCTGGAGCCTGCAAAGCCGCTACCTGGCCAACCACGGCTGGAACGTGCTGGCCGTGGACCTGCCCGGCCACTGCCGCAGCGAAGGCGAGGCGCCGGCCAGCGTCGAGCAAGCGGCGGATTTTGTGGCCGCGCTGCTGGACGCGGCCGGCGCCAAGCGCGCGGCGCTGGTCGGCCACAGCTGGGGCTCGCTGATTGCGCTGCAGGCCGCCTCCACACTGAAGGATCGCGTCAGCCACCTGGTGCTGGTGGGCACGGCGTTTCCGATGAAGGTGTCGCCCGCGCTGCTCGATGCCGCGCTGAACGAGCCGATGAAGGCGCTGACCATGATCAATGTGTTCTCGCGCAGCACGCTGTGCGCGCCGCCCTCGGCGCTGGGGCCCGGCACCTGGGTCTATGGCGCCAGCATGGCGCTGGGCCGCCGCGTGCTGGCCAGCAACACGCAAGTCAATGTGTTTCACCGCGGCTTCAAGGCCTGCGACAGCTATGCCAACGGCGAAAACGCCATGGCGCAGGTGAGCTGCCCGGTGCTGTTTTTACTCGGCGCGCAAGACCAGATGACGCAGCCCAGGGCGGCACGGCTGCTGATCGACAAGGCTCAAAGCAGCGGCCTGGCGGTGCAGGTGCTGAGCCTGCCGGTCGGCCACCACCAGATGACGGAGGCACCCGAGCAGACGCTGATGGCGATCCGGGATTTTTTGCAGACGTGACATGCGGGTCCCGTTGGCCCCGTGCGCCCTGCAGCGTTGGCCTGCGGTGAAACCGCTTGCTATAAAAAGAGGAGCGGTATATTGGCGTTATACGTGGGCTACAGGGCTATTTGACGCCTGAAATCGATAAATTTCCGGATTTTGGAGTGCTCCGGGCAGCGGTTTCTGCCCTGCGGGTTGAAGGCAGGTTTTGCCGGCGCCGTTTTCTGCGGCCCGATCAAAGCCAGCGTTCAGGCCAATCAGGCAAGGCGGCGACCAGCCTGGCCGTGACCGCCGTGTGCGACGCCTTGCGGGCGTCGGGCGCTTGCAGCGCACCCAAGAGGCGCACCAAGGTTGGCGCCTGCGGCGTCAGCGGACCCAGAAACAGCACGCCATGCCGGTCGGCCACCAGCAGGGTGGGAAAGGTCTCGATGTCCAGGTCACCGACCCAGTCGGCCTGGTCTTCAATGTCCAGCCAGGCAAAACGGGTGCCAGGAAAGTGACGGGACTGCCCGCCCGTCTGGCCGGCCACCTGTTCAAACACCGCCCGGTAGTCGCCGCACAGATCACACCAGTCGGCGCAGAGGCACACCACCCAGGTGCTTGCGGCGGTGTCGCCCGGGGTTTGAGGCGGCAATGGGATCGCTGGGGTCATCTGGGGGCAGGCAGGTGGATGGGCCAATGAGGGATGAAACCCACTATGGCAGGGGCCGGGCGCTTGCCATATTATGGTCGGCAAGCCAAGCACCCCACGAGCAGGAGACCCGTCATGCCTAACGCCAGTTCCGCTTCGGCCGCCACCGCTGCTGGGCCCGTTGACCCGCGCAGCTTCAAAAGCTTTGCCGAGTTTTACCCCTTTTACCTGAGCGAGCACAGCAACCGCAGCTGCCGCCGCCTGCACTTCATCGGCTCCAGCCTGAGCCTGCTGTGCCTGGCCGCGCTGGTGCTGACGCGCAACCCGTTGTGGCTGCTGGCCGGCCTGCTCTGCGGCTATGGCTTTGCCTGGGTCGGCCACTTTGGCTTTGAGAAAAACCGGCCCGCGTCCTTCAAGCGCCCGCTCTACAGCTTTATGGGGGACTGGGCAATGTACCGCGACATCTGGGCCGGCAAGGTCAAACTCTAGGAACTTGGTTTACAGCACCTGGCGCAGACTGAGCGCGTCCCAGCTGGCACGGCTCCACAGCGGCAGCGTCGACTCGGTTTTGTCCAGCAGCAGTTGCTGCATCAGCGGCTCCAGCGGCGTCGTGTCAGGGTTGGCCAGCAGGATGTAGCACGACTCCTGGCCATCTTCTTCGACCAGCTGTCCGACCCAGCCCAACCCGGTCAGCACCTCCAGCACCGGCTCCAGCTGCAGCACGTCCACCTGCAGCGCCTGCGCCAGACTGGAGGCACCGCAAGCCCGGTTGGCGCCATCGCGCGGGCGGTGCAGCTGCTGCAGCAGCTCCAGCGCCAGCTGAAACTGCCAGCCGTGCCCGCCCCCGCGGCGCGCCACGCCGGCCATCAGACTGGGCAAGTACGCCGCAATCACCGCGCCCATCAAGACGATGACCCAGGCCACATAAATCCAGACCAGCAGAATCGGCAAGGTGGCAAAGGCGCCGTAGATCATCGAATAGGTGGACACGTTGCTCAAATAAAGGCTCAGCACCTTTTTGGCCAGCACAATACCGGCCGCCACAAACACGCCGCCGGCCCAGGCATGGCCCCAGTTGACGTAGGTATTGGGCACATAGCGGTACATTGCCGCCATGCCGCCCGCCACCAGAAAAAACTGCACCACATCCAGCAAAAACCGCAGGCTGGCGGGCATGGCGCCGACCAGCCCGCCGGAGGCCGACAGCACGTAAGAGGTCAGCGCCAGGCTGGCCGCCAGCAGCAGCGGCCCCAGGGTGATGGCGGCCCAGTAAATCAGCACCCGCTGCGTCAGCGAGCGTGTCTTTTTGACGCGCCAGATGCCGTTGAGCGTGCGGTCTATCGTCAAAATCAGCGCAATCGCCGTAACCAGCAGCACCGCCAGGCCCGCCACCCCCAGCTTGTTGGCCTGGCGGCTGAACTGGTTCAGGTAGCCCAGCACCTGCCGGGCAATGTCGTCGGGAATCAGGCTTTGCACCAGCCAGGCCTGCAGCGCGCCCTGCAGCTTGGAAAACATCGGAAAGGCTGTAAAAATGGCCAGTGCCACGGTAAAAAAAGGCACCAGCGCGATCGAGGTGGTAAAGGTCAGGCTGCTGGCCGTCAGGCCCATGTGGTCTTCACGAAAACGGTCGCGCAGGGTCAGCGCCGTGTGGCGCCACGGAAAATGCGACAAGTCTGACAATAAGACTTGCAGGGATTGCTGAAATTTCATCCCCGGTATCATGCCTCAGACCTATTCCCTCCTCACATGAACAAAGCAACGCAAATTGACCTGACCCGCTGGCTGGCCGCGGGCAGCCTGATCGGGCTGATAGCGCTGGGCCTGGCCTGGGAACTGTGGCTGGCGCCGATTCGCCCCGGCGGCTCGCTACTGGCCCTGAAGGCACTGCCGCTGTGCATTCCGCTGGCCGGTATCCTGAAAAACCGCATGTACACCTACCGCTGGGTCAGCCTGCTGGTGTGGCTGTATTTCACCGAGGGCGCGGTGCGCGCCTGGAGCGACCGCCCGCCGGGCAATTACCTGGCGATGATCGAAGTCGTGCTGTGTTTGCTGCTGTTTGTGGCCTGCGCGCTGCATGTGCGGGTGCGGCTTAAAAACCCGACACCGCTGGCCGCGACCGGTGCGGGTGCGCCATGAGCCAGGCCGGCCTTCTTGACGCCCTGCGGCAGATTGTCGGCGCCGCGCAGGTGCTGTCCGACGGCGACCTGAGCGCCTGGGAGCAGGACTGGCGCAAGCGCGAACGCGGCAAGGCGCTGGCCGTGGTCAGGCCCGGCACCACCGCCCAGGTTGCGGCCTGCGTCAAGGCCTGCGCGGCGGCAGGCGTCAGCATCGTCACCCAGGGCGGCAACACCGGGCTGGTCTGCGGCTCCACACCCGATGCCTCGGGCCGGCAGCTGGTGCTGAGCCTGCAACGCATGAATGCGGTGCGCCAGCTGGACGCCGCCAACCTGACGGTGACGGTGGAGGCCGGCTGCATTTTGCAGAACCTGCAGGACACGGCCGATCAAGCCGGCTTTCTGTTTCCGCTCAGCCTGGCCGCCGAAGGCAGTTGCACGATTGGCGGCAACCTGGCGACGAACGCCGGCGGCACGCAAGTGCTGCGTTACGGCAATGCACGCGATTTATGCCTGGGGCTGGAAGTGGTGACGGCGCAGGGCGAGGTCTGGAATGGCCTGTCGGGTCTGCGCAAGGACAACACCGGCTACGACCTGCGTGATCTGTTCATTGGCAGTGAAGGCACGCTGGGCATCATCACCGCCGCCACGCTCAAGCTCTACCCGCAACCGGCCGCGCAACTCACGGCCTGGGCCGCCGTGCCGTCGATGCAGCATGCCGTGACGCTGCTCGGGCTGGCGCACCAGCATCTGGGGGCTGGCCTGACAGGGTTTGAAGTCATGGGCCAATTTGCCCTGAGCCTGGTCGCCAAAAACTTCCCGCAGCTGCGCGTGCCGCTCTATGAAGGCAGCGCATTTTGCGTGCTGCTCGAAAACTCCGATACCGAATCTGAAAGCCACGCCCGTGAGCAATTCGAGCGCCTGCTGGAAACCGCTCTCGAACAAGGCTGCGTGAGCGATGCCGTGGTGGCCGAAAACATCGCGCAGGCGCACCAGCTCTGGCACATCCGCGAAAGCATTCCGCTGGCGCAGGCCGAAGAGGGCCTGAACATCAAGCACGACATCTCGATTGCCGTCTCGCGCATTCCGGAGTTTGTGGAAGCGACCGACGCTATCTTGCAGCAAGCCCTGCCCGGCGTGCGGCTGGTGAACTTTGGCCACCTCGGTGACGGCAACCTGCACTACAACGTGCAGGCGCCGGCGGAGGGCGATGCCGCAGCGTTTTTGCGCGACCATGAAGAAGAAGTCAATGCGCTGGTGTATGACTCGGTGGCAAGATTCGGTGGCTCCATCTCCGCCGAGCACGGCGTCGGCAGCCTCAAACTCGGCAAGCTGGAGCAGCACAAATCGCCGGTAGCGCTGGGCATGATGCGCGCCGTCAAGCAGGCGCTGGACCCGCAGAACCTGATGAATCCGGGGCGGGTGATTCGGGTTTGATGCGGCGTCAGGCATGATTTCCTGCAGCACACCCGTCAACCCCGACTAACCAGGCGTCGCACCATGGCCACCACACCCCAGCTCACCTTTTTCCACTCCCCCAATACCCGTTCCTCCGGCGCGCTGATTTTGCTGGAAGAACTGGGCGCCGACTACCAGCTGCATGTGCTCAACATGAAAACCGGCGAACAGCGTCAGCCGGCCTATCTGGCAGTCAACCCGATGGGCAAGGTGCCTGCGGTTTTGCATGGCGACGCATTGGTCACCGAGCAGGTAGCCGTATTCTTGTACCTCGCTGACCTGTACCCCGAGGCCAGGCTGGCCCCGGTGATTGGCGATCCGCTGCGCGGCCCCTATTTGCGCTGGATGACGTTTTATGGCTCCTGTTTTGAGCCTGCCGTGGTGGACCGCTCCATGAAGCGCGAACCCGCCGCACCGTCCACCTCGCCTTACGGCGACTTTGACACGATGTTCAAGGCATTGACGGACCAACTCGGCAAGGGCCCCTATCTGCTGGGCGACAGATTCACTGCGGCGGATGTGCTGTGGGGCACCGCGCTGACCTGGACCACGATGTTTGGTCTGGTGCCGGAAACACCGGTCACGCGCGCCTACATGGACCGGATCAATGCCCGCCCCGCAGTCGCATGGGCGCGGCAAAAAGACGCGGAACTGGCTGCAACACAGGCTCCGCCGGTCACACCAACGACAGACCCGGCAGTGTTTTCAACGCCCTGAAAGCCAGACTCAGCCAGGTATCTGAATGAATCGTGCGCACGATATAATGTGCATAAACCATGCACGTCTCCCAAGGAAATCCCATGCGCACTACCGCCAAAGCCCCAAAGCGCCCGGTCAATCTGTCGATCAACGCGCGCACGCTGGAACTTGCCAGGGAATTGGGCATGAACATCTCGCAAACGGTGGACACGCTGCTTGCCGATGAAGTCCAGCGCCGCTACTGGGAACAATGGAACGAACGCAACAAGGACGCGATTGACGCCTACAACGCCCGCATTGCCGAAGAAGGCCTGCCGCTCGCGAAGTACCGTAGCTTCTGACGGCCCCCGACATGGCCCGCTTTGATGTCTACATGCATCCCGATGCAGTCTTGCGCAAGAAAACGCCGTATTTACTCGATGTGCAGAACACCCACATCGACCGCATTGCCACCCGCGTTGTGCTGCCAATGCGCTCTGCAGATTTGTTCGACCAGCGCATGAGCAGTCTGAACCCACTTTTTGAGATCGCTGGCAGGCAGGTGGTTCTCGACACCGCCGCCATGGCGGCCTTCCCCGCGGCGGAGCTGAAAAATCCGGTACTCAGCCTGGGCGCGCAGAGCGAAGCCATCGTGGACGCACTCGATGTTTTGTTTGGAGCCTATTGACATGCCGACCTCACCCTTATCCCAATCACCGGCTTTACGCCCCATCCGCTCCCAGTACGAAGACTTCATGCGCCATGTCGACACGCACGGCGCCCTCAAGGCCGACCGTACCGGCACCGGCACCAAAAGCGTGTTTGGCTACCAGATGCGCTTTGACCTGAACGAGGGCTTTCCTCTGGTCACCACCAAAAAGGTTCACCTCAAATCGATCGTGCAGGAGTTGCTGTGGTTTCTGACGGGCTCCAGCGACAACAACTGGCTGAAAGCGCGCGGCGTGACGATCTGGGACGAATGGGCGCGCGAAGACGGCGACCTGGGGCCGGTCTATGGCGTGCAGTGGCGCAGCTGGCCGACACCCGAGGGCGGCCATATTGACCAGATCAGCGAGGTCATCAAGACCCTGAAAACCAACCCCGATTCGCGCCGCATCATCGTCAGCGCCTGGAATGTGGCGGATCTGAACAAAATGGCGCTGATGCCCTGCCATGCCTTTTTCCAGTTTTACGTGGCACCGGCCACGGAGCCGGGCGGCAAGGGCAAGCTCAGCTGCCAGCTGTACCAGCGCAGCGCCGACATCTTCCTCGGCGTGCCCTTCAACATTGCCAGCTACGCCCTGCTCACGCACATGGTGGCGCAGCAGTGCAATCTGGACGTGGGCGACTTCATCTGGACCGGCGGCGACTGCCATATTTACAGCAACCACCAGGAGCAGGTGGTGCTGCAGCTTGGCCGCGCGCCCCTGCCCTACCCGACGCTGCAGATCAGGCGCAAGCCCGAGTCGATCTTTGTCTACCAGTTTGAAGACTTCGAGTTTCTCAACTACCAGCACCATCCGGCCATCAAGGCACCGGTGGCGGTTTAGGCGGGCGCGAGTCACCCCATGCACATCAATATGATCTGGGCCCGCGCCGCCAACGGCGTGATTGGCAAGGACAACGTCATGCCCTGGCACCTGCCAGAAGACATGGCGCATTTCAAGGCGCTGACCCAGGGCTGGCCGGTCATCATGGGGCGCAAGACCTGGGACTCGCTGCCGCCCAGGTTTCGCCCGCTGCCCGGCCGCGTCAATATTGTGGTGACGCGGCAGGCCGGCTGGCAGGCCGCCGGCGCGGTGCCCGCCGCCAGCCTGCCAGACGCGCTCCGGCTCAGCGCCAATGCGCAGGAGGTCTGGGTCATGGGCGGCGCGCAAATCTACGCGCAGGCCGAGCCGCTGGCGCACCGCATTGAAGTCACTGAAATTGCACAGGACTTTGAAGGCGATGCCTACGCCCCCGCGCTGGGCGCCAGCTGGATTGAAATGGCGCGCACGTCCCACACATCGACAAACGGGCTGGCATTCAGCTTCGTCACTTACACCAGAACCAAGGAAAAATAATATGTCAGGCGCAGGATTTCACGTACACGGACCCCACGACCACGAGCTCGAACACGCGGCCCAGGGCCACGACAGTGCCGGCCACGGCGGCGGCGGGATGATTGCCCAGATTGCGGTCGTCACGGCCATCATCGCCACGGTTGGCGCCCTTTTTTCGTACATGGGCGGGGCCACTCAGGCCAATGCCGGGCTGTATAAAAACACCGCTGCCATCAAGAAGACCGAAGCGGCCAACCAGTGGAATTTCTTTCAGGCCAAGAGCACCAAGCAGTCGCTGGCCGAATTTGCCCGCGACCTGGCACCCGACGACAAAAAGGCCGGCTACCAGAGCAAGATCGAGCGCTACGAAAAAGAAAAGAGCGACATCAAACTGGCGGCCGAAAAGCTGGAGTCCGAGGCCACGACCTGGGACAAATCGTCGGACGAACAGATGCACCAGCACCACCGCTGGGCGCAAGCCACCACGGTGCTGCAGGTTTCCATCGCGCTGGCGGCCATTGCCCTGTTGACGCGCAAGCGCTGGCTGGAATACGGCATGTTTGCTTTGGCCGGCGTCGGCCTGATCCTCGGCATCCTCGCTTTGCTACATATTTGATAGCTGCTCGTGTGCGTATTACCTGGGCTGGAGCCATAAAACCATGAAAATAGCGACCTGGAACATCAATTAGCGTCCCATATAGGCCCAAGAAATCCCGCTAAAAAAGTAAAAATTCCATATAAATCAATTACTTATCAACCACACCATCCCATAACGGTTCTTTGAAGTGCGGCCAAAGTGGGTAGCTAGTCGGCCCTGCAAAATTCATTTTTCACTCAAATCAGGCAACGACCAGCCTGCATCAAGCCTGCACCATCTTCGCGTGAGCAGTTTGCGGCTCATAGACGACATACCGAGTGGCGAACGATGTCATCCAGCGCGTCAAAAGTAGGGCAAACAAAAAGCCTGTAATGCCCAGGCGCACTACGGCCCGCATCAGCCAGCGCAGGTTGTAGCCCACCGCGCAGCTGAGCGCGTGCAACGCGTCGCCCATGCTGCCTTTGAGCCAGCAGCGGTTCATTCGGTAGTCGGCCTTGAGGTGCCCGATGGCCGGCTCAACGGCCTGGCGGCGCTTGAGCAATTTGCGCTCGTGTTTGCTCATTGTTTTGTAGCGCCCCCGGTGAATGATTTCAACACCCGGGTTGGCCGCGTCCACCTCTTTTCCACGGTAGCCCAAATCAACAACGACCTGCTTGGGTTTGACCCCAATGTCTTCGAGCAAGATGGTGCTCTGCTCGACCTGTTCGGCCAGCGTGTGGCCGTCCCACGGATTGCCGGGAAAGCTCCTGGCGCCCACCATCAGCCCTTGCTTGTGAGTGATGGCAACGCTCACCTTGACACCGAATTCGTAGGGCTTGCGCGCTTTGCAGGCCGATTTGGCACTAAGGCTACGCTGATTAAGGTCCACGGCAACCGAGCGTGAAGCGTTACATGACGATGAAACAACAGACCCTTGCCATGGCAGCAGACCAATCGGGCTACGAGCAGTACCGCAAGCCTACGCGGCGAGAGGAGTTCTTGAAGAC
>NZ_JANOAL010000046.1:0-11576 GCF_031411155.1 Polaromonas sp.
AGGCAGCCCTCAGTCCCAGACCTGAAACCCTATCCAGGCCACGCCCGCGACGGTCGCCAGGGGGACCGACATCACACCGGGCACGTAGAAGAAGGCGGAGACCAGGGGGCTGGCGTGCTCGATCAGCCAGCCGGTCGCGAAGAGCAGGGCGCCGCTGACCAGGTAGCGCTTGATGTAGCGCGGCAGCCAGTGGGCCTGGCCCTTGTTGTGGTGCCAGGCGGCCGCGCGCGCGAACAGATCGCACTGGTTGACGTCCATGAACAGCCAGGCGAAGAAGAAATACCGGTACAGCAGCACGTGGAAAGGGAGTTCCATTCATCAGCCATCACTTTCAACTGTGCGATCAGGTTACTCCGACCGCCGGTCTGGCTCAAGCCGTTTGCGGAAACATCCCTTCAGCCCGCTGCCTGCGCCACCCGCCGCTATTCGAGCGGCCGCAACTCCTGCAGCAGCGTGGGTACCAACTCGGACACCGTTGGATGGATGTGCATCGCGCGACTGATGGTGGTGTAGGGTGCTTTGGCGTACATCACATCGAGCAGCGAGTGAATCACCTCGTCGCCGGTCAGGCCCAGGATGGCGGCGCCGAGGATCTCCCTGGTTTGCGCGTCGACGAGCACCTTCATGAAGCCCTGGCTCTCGCCTTTTTCCACCGCGCGCGAAACGCGCGTCATGGGCCGGGTGCCGATCAGCACCTTGCGCCCGGATTGCCTGGCTTGCGATTCGGTCATGCCCACGCGGCCTAGCGGCGGGTCGATGAACAGGGCGTAGGCCGCGATGCGGTCTGACACCTTGCGCGGGTCGTTGTCGAGCAGGTTGGCGGCGACGATCTCGTAGTCGTTGTACGCGGTGTGGGTGAACGCGCCGCGGCCGTTGCAGTCGCCCAGCGCCCAGATTCCCGGCACGTTGGTGCGCAGTTGCTCGTCCACCGTGATGAAACCGCGCGCGTCGGTTGCGACCCCCGCCCGGTCGAGCCCCAGGTCGTCGGTGTTGGGCACACGCCCGACCGCGAGCAGCAGATGCGAGCCCGCCACGTCGCGCTCCCCGGAAGCGCAGTCCAGCCCGACGACGAGGCGCTCGCCCTCCCTGCGCGCAGTCATGCACTCGGCGTTGAGGCGAATGTCGATTCCCTCGCCTTCCAGGATTTCCTGCACCGCCCGCGACACGTCCTCGTCCTCGCGCTGGATCAGGCGCGGGCCTTTCTCGACAATCGTCACCCGGGACCCGAAGCGCCGGTACATCTGGCCGAACTCGAGGCCGATGTAGCTGCCGCCGATGACGATCAGGTGCTCCGGCAGAAAATCCACGTCCATCATGCTCGAGTTGGTGAGATAAGGCAGCTGATCCAGCCCGGGCATGGGCGGGACCATGGCGCGGCCGCCAACGTTGACAAAGATCCGGTCCGCCTCCAGCAGCTCACCGTTCACCCGCACGCTACGCGGGCTCTCGAAGCGGGCATGGCCCTGGTAGACCATGCAGCTACCCAAACCGCGCATCCACTGTTCCACGCCGCGGCTGGAGCGGCCGGCGATCTCGTCCTTGCGTGCCTTCACCCGCTTCATGTCGACGCCCACCTCGGTGCCTATCGTCACGCCGTACTCGGCGGCGCGGCGCGCCAGTTGTGCGGCGTAGGCGCTGGCGACCAGGGTCTTGGTGGGGATGCAGCCGGTGTTCACGCAGGTGCCGCCGAACAACTTGCGCTCTATGACCGCTAGCTTCATATCCGCGCCCGATAGCCGCGCGGCGAGTGCGGGGCCGGCTTGGCCGGTGCCGATGATGATCGCGTCGAAGTGTTGCGTCATGTCCATCTCCTTGGCGTCTTCCACAGCGTCAATTGCCGCGCAGCCCGCAGGACGCGCACCGGGCGGTGCGGCGGCGAACCGATTGCCCAGCTTGACTCACGTTGCGAAGGCAGTTTCGCGCCTTGGCCCGGGTCGGTTCACCGGCGCCCCCATTCTCACCCAATCGCAAAATCGCGCACACGGGCACACGCGGACAGGAAATTCAACCGTCCCGGGCAAAGTATCAGACCGGCCTCCACCGGGAAACCACCGCCGGGTTGCTATGCGGCCACCTGGCCCTTGTCGAATCGCATCCCTTCAATGGAATCATCTGGAAACCTTTTTTAAAAAAAAGTTGCACGGTTTCGGTGAAAACCCTGATTGATTTAATTATTGATGTAAATAAAAATTCACATCAAACATATCAATCAAGCCATGACCAGTACATCCACGATCGCCGATATTGCCCGCCATGCCGGTGTTGGCACTGCCACGGTGGACAGGGTTCTCAATGGGCGCCCGGGCGTCAATGCCGAAACCGTGCAAAAGGTGGTGCAGGCCGTCGCGGCACTGGGCGAACCAACGGTGCTGCGGGGGCGGCCACGCCTGCGTGAAAACTTTCGCTTTGCGTATGTGTTGCCAGACGGTGAGTCGCACTTTTTCGATCAGGTTGAGCGTCAGATAGCCCAGACTGCGGGTGATTTTCGGCATCAGCACATCACCGAGGTCACCTACCGCTTCAATGCCGATGACCCTGTGCGGTTTGCGGCCGATCTGGCGCAGGTGGGTGACTGTGACGGCATTGCCCTGCTCGCACCCGACCTGCCAGCGGTGAAGCTGGCCATCAACGAACAGGTGCGTGCCGGTGTGCATGTGGTCACCTTGTTCTCGGACGTGGCGGGCTCCATGCGTGAGGTGTATGTCGGGGCCGACAACCGCGCTGCCGGCCGTACCGCAGGCTTGCTGCTGGCGCGCATGGCCGGTGCACCTCGGCGCGACACCTTGCTACTGCTGTCGCAGGCCACGCGCTTGTCGGCCGAGATTGAGCGCCGAATCGGCTTTGCCCAGGTCATTGAAGAGCGGTTTGCTCGACTGTCCGTGCTGCGCTTGCCCGATCTGCCGCCAGACGACGAGGGTACTTATCAAGCGCTCATGCAATTTTTGCAAAAAGACACGGATCCAGCGCGTCTGGCTGGCCTCTACAGCGTGGGCTCTGGTAGTGCCGGCGTGGTACGTGCCCTGACTGAATTGGGCCTGGCGCATGCGCAAGGCCTGGTGGCGCATGACTTCACGGAGTTGCATCAGTCGTTGCTGATCAGTGGCGAACTGTCCTATGCGCTTCATCAAGACATTCACTACTGTGTATTGACGGCAGCACGCGTGCTGCGCGGACTTTGCGAGAACGTGCGCGGCGCACTCAATGTAGTGCAGCCGCGTGTAGAGATCTTGACTGCCGAAAACCTTCATTGAAGCGGTGGCCAGATATGTGTGCTGGTGTGTACGGTCTGAAATAGATTATTAGGAGACTACTGTCATGAAACAAGTATTGAAAAAACTACCAGCCATGGCCACCCTGGCCATGGCAGCGGCATTGACTTTGGGGGGTACAGCGGCTCAGGCTCAGGACAAGACGATCACCCTCTGCTGGGCGGCTTGGGATCCGGCCAATGCCCTGGTTGAGCTATCCAAAGACTTTACGGCCAAGAGCGGCATCAAAATGAAGTTTGAATTTGTGCCCTGGCCCAATTTCGCTGATCGCATGCTCAACGAGCTCAATTCCAAGGGCAAGCTGTGCGACCTGATCATCGGCGACAGCCAGTGGATTGGTGGGTCCGCCGAGAGCGGCCACTACGTCAAGCTCAATGACTTCTTCGCCAAGGAAGGCATCAAGATGACCGACTTCATGCCGGCCACCGTGACCGGCTATGCGGAGTGGCCGAAGAACAGCCCCAACTACTGGGCCTTGCCCGCAATGGCCGACGCGGTGGGCTGGACTTACCGCAAGGACTGGTTTGCCAAGCCCGAGCTGCAAGCGGAGTTCAAGAAGAAATACAGCCGTGATCTGGCGCCACCCAAGACCTGGACCGAATTCAAGCAAGTTTCTGAATTCTTCCAGGGCCGCATGATCGATGGCAAGAAAGTGTATGGCGCCTACGTTTTCACCGAGCGTGGTTCGGAGGGCATCACCATGGGTGTGACCAACGTCCTCTATCCCATGGGCTTCAAATACCAGGATCCGCAAAAGCCCTACGCCATGGACGGTTTCGTCAATTCGGCGGATGCCGTCAAGGGCCTGGAGTTCTACAAATCCTTGTACAAGGGCAGTACCGCTCCCGGCTTGACCAACGCCTACATGGGTGAGGGGCTGGATGCATTCAAGTCGGGCCAGGTCGCCATGATGATGAACTGGTTCGCCTTCTTTCCCGGCCTGAACAAGGACCCGAACGTGGGCGGCGCCAAGATTGGCTTCTTTGCCAACCCGGCTGACAAGGCCAAAGGCGTGCAGCTGGGCGGACAGGGCATCTCGGTGGTGTCGTACTCGGCCAACAAGAATGAGTCGCTGCAGTACATCAAGTGGTTTGCATCGCCTGACGTGCAGAAAAAATGGCAAGCCATCGGTGGCTCATCGGCCCACAAGGCCGTGCTGAACGACCCCGGTTATGCCAAGAGCGCGCCTTATGCCCAGGCTTTCCTCGACTCCATGGGCATGGTGACCGACTTCTGGGCCGAGCCGTCTTATGCCCAGCTGATGCTGGCCATGCAAAAGCGTATTCACGACTACGTCGTAGCCGACAAAGGCACGGCCAAGGAAGCACTCGATGCGCTGGCTGACGACTGGAAGAAGGTCTTCAAGGACGACGGCAAGCTGAAATAGGTGCTGACCCTTTGACTTGCGAAGCACACCGGGCTTGGGTTTCTTGCTCGGAGACGTGCTTGGCAGGTCGGGTACTGATTTCAATCACTATTTTTGTAATACTACACAGGCGGACTGGAATGTCTCATACCATGACTCTCAAAAGTGCCATTGAGCGAACCGCGCTTGTCACGCCACCGGCCATGGCAGACTCTTTGCGAGGACTGTCTGACCGCGCCATTGCCTGGCTGTTCATCGGTCCCACCATGTTGATTCTGTTGATGATCAACATTTTTCCCTTGATTTGGACCATCAAGCTGTCGTTCACCAATTTCAAGGCCAATCGTCCGAATGCCGCCATCAGCGATGTCGGCATCGACAACTATGTGTCTGTCTTGAGTGATCCCGACATCTGGATGGCGATGCAGACCACCGCGCACTTCCTGTTCTGGACCATCCTGTTGCAGATGGTCATCGGTTTTACATTGGCCTATCTGATTGACCGCAAGTTTCGTGGCCATGGGTTCTTGACGACATTGATCCTTGTTCCCATGATGCTGTCGCCCGCGGTGGTGGGCAACTTCTGGGCATTTTTGTACCAGCCACAGGTTGGGCTGTTCAATTACGCCGTGGCCTATCTGTCGGGTGTGCCGGCCTCATCGTTCGAGATGCTGGGCTCGGTCAAGCTGGCACCCTGGGCCATCATCATTGTGGACACCTGGATGTGGACACCGTATGTGATGCTGATCTGCCTGGCCGGTTTGCGCTCCATTCCAGACTACATCTACGAGGCTGCCGAGGTGGATCGCGCTTCCAAATGGCGCCAGTTCTGGTCGATCACCCTGCCCATGGTCTTGCCCTTCATCATGCTGGCGGTGCTGTTTCGCGGCATCGAAAATTTCAAGATGTTTGACATGGTCAACCTGCTCACGTCCGGTGGTCCGGGCTCAGCGACTGAATTGGCATCGATCACGCTCAAACGCGAGGCGTTCGAAAAATGGCGCACGGGTTACTCGTCCGCCTTTGCCATCATTTTGTTCGTCGCCGTGTTTGGCATGGCGAACATTTATGTCAAAGCCCTCAACTACGTGAAAAATCGCTAAACCAGTCGCTAAGGACAGTCATGAGCAAACGTATCAGCGCAGCACACTCGGTGGTAGAGCCAAGCGCCAGCGCGCGTTGGGTGGCCGGCTTTTTGGTGGCGTTATACGCACTCGTCACCATCATTCCACTGGCGTGGATCATTCTTACCAGCATCAAAAGTCCGTCTGACGCCATCAGCTACCCACCCAAGGTGGTGTTCTCGCCGTCGGCGGAAGGCTTCTGCAATCTGTTCACCACCCGTTCGCGCCAGAGCCCGGAATACATTGCCGCACTACCCGCGGCGGCAGACAAGTGTGAAGAGGTGGCGCGCGCCAACAACATGGTCGTGGCCGGCCAGTCCAACTTTGTCCCGCGTTTTATCAATTCGCTCATCATTGCCTTCGGCTCCACGATTCTTTCCGTGAGCTTTGGCGTGATGGCCGCCTATGCGTTTTCGCGCTTCAAGGTGCCGCTCAAAGACGATTTGCTGTTCTTCATCTTGTCGACCCGCATGATGCCGCCGATCGCGGTGGCCATTCCGATTTACCTGATGTACCGCGAGCTGGGGCTTTCAGACACCCGCATGGGCATGATCCTGCTCTATTGCGCGGTCAACATTTCGCTGGCAGTCTGGCTTCTCAAGGGCTTTATCGACGAGATTCCGCGTGAGTATGAAGAAGCCGCCATGGTCGATGGCTACACCCGGCTGCAGGCGTTTCGCAAGGTGGTACTGCCACAGGCCACCACGGGCATTGTTGCTACCGCCATTTTTTGTCTGATCTTCTCCTGGAACGAATATGCCTTTGCCGTGTTGCTGACGTCGGGTGAGGCCCAGACCGCGCCCCCCTTCATTCCCATCATCATCGGCGAAGGCGGGCAGGACTGGCCGGCCGTGGCCGCGGGTACTACCTTGTTCTTGTTGCCGATCCTGGTTTTCACCGTGTTGTTGCGCAAGCACTTGCTGCGTGGCATCACCTTTGGCGCCGTACGCAAGTAAAGACTTAAAGGAAAACTGTATGTCAGCTGTGACTCCTTCAACACCATTGGCCACCGTTTCGGCTGCCGCTGGCCGTTGGCCGCGGTGGCTGCGCCGTGGGCCCATGGAGCTATTGGCCTGCGCTGTTATTTGCGTTGGCATTTTGATGCTGTTGCAACCTTTTGCACTCGTCTTGTACACATGGTCGTTTGCGACCATGCTTTTGGGCACCGTGATGTTCATGGTGGTCTCGAAGTTTCCCCAATAAGGCATCCCAATGAGACATAGCCATGGCTGAAATTCGTGTTCAACAACTGCACAAGGCCTTCGCCGAGTTCACGGCAGTGAAAGACTCCTCTTTCACTGTCAATGACGGTGAGTTTTTCTGTCTGCTCGGGCCTTCGGGCTGCGGCAAAACCACAACACTGCGCATGATTGCCGGTCTGGAGTTGCCCACCTCCGGTCAGATATTTTTGGGCGGAGAAGACGTCACCCGCAAGCGTGCTTCGGCCCGTGACATCGCCTTTGTGTTCCAGATGTTCGCCTTGTATCCGCACATGAACGTGCGCCAGAACATCGCCTTCCCGCTGGTGTCGCAGGGCATGGCACGCGCCGAGATCAAGCAGCGCGTGCTTGATGCCGCCCGCACCTTGCAAATCACCGAACTGCTGGACAAATCCGTCTCGGGCCTCACCAGTGGGGACCGCCAACGGGTCGCCTTGGGTCGCGCCATCGTGCGGCAGCCGCTGGCCTTCATGATGGACGAGCCATTGGGCGCGCTCGATGCCGAGTTTCGCGAAATGATGTGCGAAGAACTGCGTAACCTGCATGACCGCCTGGGTGCCACCACGGTGTATGTCACGCACGACCAGCGTGAAGCCATGTTCATGGCTGACAAGATCGCCATCATGAACCAGGGCGTGATCGAGCAGCTCGGTGCTCCGCAAGAAATTTACGAGCGTCCGGCTACCGTGTTTGTGGCCGATTTCATGGGTTCGCCGTCAATGAATTTCATCCCGTTTGAAGCGGCTCTGGCCAGCGGTGCCACCTCAGCCACCATTGGCGCGGCGCCAGTGGGCCTGCCGGCCTTGTGCGAGGCGGTGCCTGCGCGCCCCTTGCTCTACGGTGTGCGCCCTGAGCATGGCAGTCTCACGGGAGATTCGGCCTTCCGCGCCGAGGTGCTGGGCACCGAATACCTGGGTACCTGCCAGATCGTGACACTGGCCACGGCACCCGGCAGCACGCTGCGCGCCAAGATTGACGTCAAGACCCCGGTGCGCCGCGGAGACCATGTTGGACTGGCGTTTGACGTGGCTCAGATCACGCTGTTTGACCAGGCCAGTGGCCGATCCATCCGCACCCTGCGCGACGATGTACCGGTGGGTGCACCCCGTGCACGAGGAGTTCTCCATGGCTGATCTGAAACTTGTCGGCGTCAGCAAAAGTTTTGGCGCCACCGCTGCCGTGCAGCACCTCAACATTGAGGTCGCCAGCGGCGAGTTCATCGTGTTGTTGGGCCCCAGCGGGGCCGGCAAAACCACCACGCTGCGCTTGGTGGCGGGTTTGGAAGCACCCGACAGCGGTCGGGTGTTCATCGACGGGCGCGATGTCACCAAGGTGGCACCGGCGCTGCGCGATGTGACCTTTGTGTTTCAGCAGTATTCGCTCTACCCCCATCTGAGTGTTTATGACAACCTGGCGTTTCCACTGCGCTCGCCGCTACGCAAAACCAGCGAGGCCGACATCCGCACCAAGGTGCTCGAGGTGGCGCGCATGTTACGCATGGAAGACAAGTTGCAAAACCCGGCCACCAAACTCTCGGGCGGGCAAATGCAGCGCGTGGCCATCGGGCGGGCGCTGGTGCGCAGTCCCGCGGTGTATCTGATGGATGAGCCGCTGTCCTCGCTCGACGCGAAATTGCGCAACGACCTCAGGCTGGAACTCAAGCGCATCCAGCAGGATCTGGGTGCCACCATGCTGTACGTGACCCACGACCAGATCGAGGCGCTTACTTTGGCCAGTCGCATTGGCGTGCTCGATCACGGGCAACTGGTGCAACTGGGCACGCCGCAGCAGGTGTACGAAGACCCGGTCAGCGTGAGTGTGGCCAGCCGTCTGGGGTCGCCGCGCATCAATTTGTTGTCGCGCGCGGCCTTGCCGGAACTGGCGGTGCCGCCACAGGTGGCCACCCTGGGCGTGCGCGCGGAACATGTACACCTGCGTCGCTGCGACCAGGCGGGCAGCGCGCACACGCAAGTTCAAGTCAAGCGCATCGAGCGCTTGAGTGACCAGCATCTGGTGCACGTGGGACTGGCAGGCAGCGAGCATGACCTGATCGCCTCCGCGCTGCCGGGACATCTTTTCGAGCCTGGCGAAACGGTACGCATGGCGCTGTTGCAAAGCCTTTGGTTCGACAGCGCAGGCCAGCGCATACGCGCTTAATTTTTCGAATGGAAATTCACTATGTCATTGCATAAAATCATTCAAAACGCCACCCAAACGCTGGTCGATCATCTCGAAGAATTGACCAAGCTCGACCAAGCCATTGGCGATGGCGACCATGGCCTGAACATGAAGCGAGGCGCCCAGGCGATTCAAGCCAAACTGCCCGACATGCAGGATTGCAGCCTCAACGATGCGCTCAAAACCATGGGCAAGACCTGCATCGCCATGATCGGTGGCTCATCGGGCCCGGTCTTTGGCACGCTGCTCATCACGCTGGGCAAAGAGCTGCCGACCAGGCCCGCAGTCGCTGATTTTGCCCCGGCGTTGCGCGCCAGCATCGAGGCGCTGACCCGTCTGGGCAAGGCCGAGGTCGGACAAAAAACGCTGCTTGATGTGCTCGATCCGGTGCAAAAGGTGCTGGCGCAAGGCGGTGACGATTTGATGGCCCGCGTGCGTCAGTGTGCCTTTGACAGCGCCGCCGCCACCGCCCAGATGGACGCTACCCGCGGGCGCTCGTCGTTTCTGGGTGATCGTGCCAAAGGGCATGTCGATCCTGGCTCGCGCTCCATGGCCTTGATCATCGGTTCCGTGTGCGACAGCCTGGCCGACGCCTGAGTTTTCCGATTTCCTCCCTTCTTCTGCCACCGAGGCTTCCCATGAAAAATCTTATCAATCACGTTGACAATGTTCTGGCCGAATCACTTGACGGTTTTGCCGCAGCCCACGCCGACATTCTGGTGTTGGGCGAAGAGCGCGAATTTGTGCGTCGCAAGGACATCAAGCCCGGCAAGGTGGCCCTGATTTCCGGCGGCGGCGCGGGCCACGAGCCGCTGCACGCCGGCTTTGTCGGCCACGGCATGCTCGATGCCGCCTGTCCGGGGCAAATCTTCACTTCTCCCACACCCAACCAAATGCTCAATGCCGCCCAGGCTGTGGACGGCGGCGCGGGCGTGTTGTTCATCGTCAAAAACTATTCCGGCGACATGATGAACTTTGAGATGGCTGCCGAAATGCTGGACCAGGACAACGCCATGGTCATCGTCAACGACGACGTGGCGGTGGAAAATTCCACGCACACCACGGGTCGGCGGGGGGTGGCGGGCACGCTCATTGTTGAGAAAATTCTGGGCGCTGCAGCCGAGCGCGGCGACAACCTGGGCCAACTCAAGGCCTTGGGTGATGCAGTGAACAAGGCCACGGCCTCGATGGGCGTGGCGCTCACCTCTTGTACCGTTCCCGCGGCGGGTAAACCAACCTTTCAGATCAGTGCCGGGGATATGGAGGTTGGTGTGGGTATCCACGGTGAGCCGGGACGCCGGCGCGTGCCTCTGGCCAGTGCCGATGCCATTGCAGCCGAGTTGACCGGCGCTGTCATTAAAGACCTGTCACTCAAAGCTGGGCAAGAGGTAATTCTGCTGGTCAACGGATTTGGCGGCACCCCCATGCTGGAGCTGTACCTGATGGTCAATGCCGCGCGCAAAGTGCTTGGCGCTGCGGGCATTGAGCCGGTGCGCTACCTGACCGGCTCCTACGTCACCTCGCTTGAAATGGCGGGCTGCTCCATTACTGTGACCGTGGCTGACGCCGAAATCCTGGCGCTTTGGGATGCCGCCGTTCATACCTCGGCATTGCGCTGGGGAATGTGAACCGTACGCTCGCCCAACCTTTCCTCTGCACCAAGCCTGCGATCCACAGCTTATGCGCTCTCGCGCTCAATGATCTCAAACCCCAGGTCGGTGACCTTGGCCGGGCGGCCGGCATCTTCGCTGGGCCCGCCCAGGCGCTGCAGCAGCTGACGGCCGGCGCGGCAACCGAGCTCGCGCGACTGCACCCGCACGGTGGTCAGGGTCGGCCAGCAGGCGGCAGCAATCGCCAGGTCCGAGAAGCCGACCACCGCCATCTGCCCGGGCACCTGCAGGCCGCGCCGGCAGCACTCGAACAGGGCGCCCACGCCCAGGGTGGCGTCGCGTGCCGCCTATTCGGCCTTGATGCCGGCCGTCTTGATGACCTTGGTCCAGCGCGCTTCTTCGCTCTTGACGAAGGCGGTGTAGGGTTTGGCGCCCGGTGTCGGCACCACAAAGCCCTGCGACTCCAGGCGCTGCCTGACAGCAGCCGACTGCAGGGCCTGCACCATGGCGGCCTCGAGCTTGTCGATGATGGGCTGGGGCGTGCCCTTGGGCGCCGAAATGCCGGACCAGGACAGCGCCTCAAAGCCCTTGTAACCCGACTCGGCAATTGTCGGCACGTCCGGGTACAGCGGGTTGCGCTGGGCACTGGTGACGGCGAGCGCGCGCAGCTTGCCGGCCTTGACATGCTGCAGCGCCACGTCCTGGTTGATGAACATGATCTTGATGGTGCCGCCCAGGATGTCGGTCATCATCGGGCCGCCGCCACGGTAGGGAATGCCCAGCATGAAGATGCCGGCGGTCTGCTTGAA
>NZ_JANOAL010000047.1:0-17262 GCF_031411155.1 Polaromonas sp.
CCTCGTTGATCTTGAAGGCGTTGGTGTGCTTGCTGATCGCCGCGGTGCGCTTGCGATCGAGCCAGAATTTCTTGCGCGCCTCGGCGCTCACCGCGACGAAGCCCTCGCCATGGCGGCCGTTGGCCAGGCGCACCACCTCGCTGGTGGCGCGCGCCACCACGTCGGGGTCGTCGCCGGCGATGTCGCCCACCAGCACCATCTTCGGCAGGCCGCCGCGTTTGCTCTTGGTGGCGGAACCCACCGGCTTCAGATACGGATCATCGAGGTGCTCCTGCCCCGCCTGCACCGCGCCGCCGTCGCGCGCCTGCGCGAACATGTAGTCCTTGATGTCGACGATGCTGGGCACCGCGTCCTTCGCGTTGCCGAAGAACTCCAGGCACACCGTGCGCGTGTGCGCCGGCATCTTGTGCACGACCCAGCGCGCGCTGGTGATCAGGCCGTCGCAGCCCTCTTTCTGGATGCCCGGCAGGCCGGCGAGGAACTTGTCGGTCACGTCCTTGCCCAGGCCCTCCTTGCGGAAGGTCTTGCCCGGGATGTCCAGCCGCTCGGTGCGCAGCAGCGTCTTGCCGTCGGCCTTGAAGTACTTCAGCTCGAAACTGGCCACTTCAGCGTCGTGGATCTTGCCCAGGTTGTGGTTCAGCCGCGTGACTTCCAGCCACTGCGAATCGGGCGTCACCATGCGCCACGAGGCCAGGTTGTCGAGCGCGGTACCCCACAGCACGGCCTTTTTGCCGCCGGCGTTCATGGCGATGTTGCCGCCTATGCAGGAGGCCTCGGCCGAGGTCGGATCGACCGCAAACACAAAGCCGCCGCGCTCCGCGGCATCGGCCACGCGCTGCGTCACCACGCCGGCCTCGGTCCAGACCGTGGCCACGGGCTGGGCCAGGCCTGGCAGCGACACCATTTCGACCTCGGTCATGGCTTCGAGCTTTTCGGTGTTGATGACGGCCGATTTCCAGCTCAGCGGAATCGCGCCGCCGGTGTAGCCGGTGCCGCCGCCGCGCGGAACAATCGTCAGGCCCAGTTCAATACAGCCCTTGACCAGGCCCGCCATCTCGACTTCGGTATCCGGCGTCAGCACCACAAACGGGTATTCGACCCGCCAGTCGGTCGCGTCGGTCACATGCGAGACGCGCGACAGGCCGTCAAACTTGATGTTGTCTTTCAGGGTCAGCTTGCGCAGCTTGCGCTCGGTCTGGCGGCGCAGGCCGGCCATTTCCTCGAAAGACGCCGAGAAGCGGCTCACGGCCCCACGGGCCGCGTCCAGCAGTTCGCCCACAATCGCATCGCGCTGGCTATCGGCCTCAGGCGTGCGGCGTTTTTCAACCTCGCCCAGGCGGTGCTGCAAGGCCTCGACCAGCAGCTTGCGCCGCTTGGGGTTGTCCAGCAGGTCATCCTGCAAATAAGGATTGCGCTGCACCACCCAGACGTCGCCCAGCACCTCATACAACATGCGGGCAGAACGGCCGGTGCGCCGTTCGTCGCGCAGCCGGTTCAGCAGGTCCCAGGCCCGCGTGCCCAGCAGCCGGATCACCACCTCGCGGTCAGAAAACGAGGTGTAGTTGTAGGGAATCTCGCGGATGCGCGCTTCGCCCGATGTTGCGTCGTCGGCAAAAGCATGGAGTTCTTGAAGGGTAGTAGGGGCGTTCATCGTAAAAATTCAGCGACATGCGGGATTGGGGATGAGTCCCGGCCCGCGCCCAGCGCTGTTATCGCCCATTATCGCCGCGCTGCATGGGGCCGGGGCCTCGCTGCCGCAGCTAATGGAAACCCCGGTTGTGAGGGCGGCCTCAATTCGACTACAACAGACTGTCACAAACAGTTTCCAGACTGTGCTGTTTCAATCCCGCGCAATCCTGCGCTCCGTTCAGGAGTTTTAATGAAAAACCGTATCCCTGCGCTTGGCATTCTGGCCTGCGCCCTGCTGGCACCTCTGGCCAGTCAGGCCCAGACCGAAGTGCAGTGGTGGCACTCGATGACCGCCGTCAACGGCGAATGGGTCAACGACCTGGCCAAGGACTTCAATGCCAGCCAGAAAGACTACAGGATTGTCCCCACCTTCAAGGGCACTTACGACGAATCCATGACCGCTGCCGTTGCGGCCTTCCGGGCTGGAAGCGGCCCGCACATTCTGCAGGTGTTTGAAGTGGGCACCGCCACCATGATGGCCAGCAAGGGCGCCATCGTGCCGGTCGCCAAGATCATGAAGGATTCCGGCTACAAGTTCGACCCCACCGCCTATGTGTCGGCCGTGGCCGGCTACTACACCGCGCCCAATGGCCAGATGCTGAGCTTTCCGTTCAACAGTTCGACCACCGTCTTCTATTACAACAAGGATGCCTTCAAGGCCGCCGGCCTGGACCCCGAAAAGGCGCCGGCGACCTGGCCCGAAGTGGCGCTGGCAGCCGCCAAGCTCAAGGCTTCCGGCCACAAGTGCCCCTTCACCACGGCCTGGCAGGGCTGGACCCAGCTGGAGAGCTTTTCTTCCTGGCACAACGTCGAGTTCGCCAGCAAGTCCAACGGGCTGGGCGGCCTGGACGCACGCATGAAGATCAATTCACCGCTGCATGTGCGCCACATCGAGAACCTGGCCAACATGGCCAAGCAGGGGCTGTTCGTCTACAAGGGCCGCGGCAATGTGCCGGAAGCCAGCTTCATCTCGGGCGAGTGCGCGATGACCACCACCTCCTCCGGCTTTTATGGCAACGTCGCCAAGAACGCCAAGTTTGGCTACGGCCTGTCGGCCCTGCCCTACTACCCCGACGTGGCCGGCGCACCGCAAAACACCGTGATTGGCGGCGCCAGCCTGTGGGTCATGGCCGGCAAGCAGCCGGCCGAATACAAGGGTGTGGCTGCCTTCTTCAACTACATCTCCAGCCCCGAGGTGCAGTCGGCCAGCCACAAGCGCACCGGCTACCTGCCGGTCACCACGGCGGCCTACCAGCTGACCGAAAAATCGGGCTTTTACAAGGAAAAACCGGGCACCGATGTCGCCGTGACGCAGATGATCCGCAAGGTCACCGACAAGAGCCGCGGCATCCGCCTGGGCAACTACGTGCAGGTGCGCGCCATCGAGGACGAAGAGCTGGAGCAGGTCTGGAGCGGCAAGAAGTCGGCCAAGGAAGCGCTGGACGCCATCGTCAAGCGCGGCGACGAGCAGCTCGAACGCTTTCAGAAAGCCAACAAGGGCTGATGCCTTTTTTGCTTGCGCCTGGTGCCTGCAGCCCTCCCTGCCCTCCCCGCCAAGCGGGGAGGATGACACCCACAAATCCCGCGGGTTTCTTTTTTTAGGCTCTATGGAAAAACGTGTTCTGTTTCGCTCGAGCTGGTTGCCCTGGCTGCTGATTGCGCCCCAGGTGCTGGTCATCAGCGTGTTTTTCTTCTGGCCGGCGGCGCAGGCGCTGCTGCAGTCATTCCAGGTGCAGGACGCGTTCGGCACCTCCACCGAGTGGGTGGGGCTGGACAACTTCAAGACGCTGTTTAACGACCCGGGTTACCTCGACTCGTTCAAGACCACGGCGCTGTTTTCTGCCCTGGTCGCGGTGCTGGGCATTGGCCTGTCGCTGACGCTGGCCATCTTTGCCGACCGCATCATCAAGGGCGCGCTGTTTTACAAGACCTTGCTGATCGTGCCTTACGCGGTGGCCCCGGCGGTGGCCGGTGTGCTGTGGATTTTCATGTTCTCGCCGTCGCTGGGAGTGGTGGCCTACGCGCTGGGCCAGATCGGCATCAACTGGAACCATCTGCTGGATTCTGGCCACGCCATGACCTTGATCGTGATGGCGGCGGTGTGGAAGCAGCTTTCCTACAACTTCCTGTTTTTTCTGGCCGGCCTGCAGTCGATCCCCAAATCGCTGATCGAGGCTGCGGCCATCGACGGTGCCCGACCGTGGCGGCGCTTCTGGAGCATCCAGTTTCCGCTGCTTTCGCCGACCACCTTCTTCCTGCTGATCATCAACATGGTGTACGCCTTCTTTGACACCTTTGCCATCGTCGATGCCACCACCCACGGCGGCCCGGGACAGGACACCTCGATCCTGGTTTACAAGGTGTATTACGACGGCTTCAAGGCCATGGACCTCGGCGGCTCGGCCGCGCAGTCGGTGGTGTTGATGATCATCGTGATCGTGTTGACGGTGCTGCAATTCCGCTACGTCGAAAAAAAGGTCAACTACTGATGGTCGAGCGCAGTCCGTTTCTGAAGTTTCTCGCCCACGCCGTGATGATCCTCGGCGTGCTGATCGTCGCCTTTCCGCTGTACCTGGCCTTCGTCGCGTCAACCCACACGGCACAGGAAATCGTGCAGGCGCCGATGCCCTTGTTGCCGGGCAGCCACTTCTGGGAAACATACACCAAAGCATTGCTGGGCGGCGGCGACAGTACCAGCGGCGGCTCCACCGCACCGGTGGCCCGCATGATGTGGGTCAGCCTGGTGACGGCGCTGGTCATCACCTTTGGCAAGATCGCGATTTCCCTGCTGTCGGCGTTTGCCATCGTCTATTTCCGCTTTCCGTTCAAGAACTTCTTTTTCTGGGCGATTTTTGTCACCCTGATGCTGCCGGTCGAAGTGCGGATCGGGCCGACCTACCAGGTGGTCTCCGATCTGGGCATGCTCAACAGCTACGCCGGCCTGACGATTCCGCTGATCGCGTCGGCCACCGCCACCTTTTTGTTCCGCCAGTTTTTTCTGACCGTGCCCGACGAACTGGTGGAGGCGGCGCGCATGGACGGCGCCGGCCCGATGCGCTTTTTCAAGGACATTTTGCTGCCGCTGTCCAAAACCTCGGTGGCGGCGCTGTTCGTGATCCAGTTCATCTATGGCTGGAACCAGTACCTCTGGCCGCTGCTGGCCACCACCACGGAAGACATGTACCCGGTGGTCATCGGCATCAAACGCATGATTGCCGGCGGCGACTCGCAGAACGAATGGAACGTGGTCATGGCCACCGCCATCCTGGCCATGTTGCCGCCCGCTTTCGTCGTGGTGCTGATGCAGAAATGGTTCGTCAAGGGCCTGGTCGATACCGAAAAGTGAGCCCAAACCACCGACAAAAACACAAGAATCCAGACAGGTAGAACAAGAATGGCATCGATCTCTTTCAACAAGGTCATCAAGCGCTACGGCAGTGGCAAAAGCGCCGTGCAGGTGTTGCACGGCGTCAATGCCGACATCTCCGACCATGAATTCATCGTCATCGTCGGGCCCTCGGGCTGCGGCAAGTCCACCCTGCTGCGCATGGTGGCCGGCCTGGAGGAAGTCAGCGACGGACAAATATCGATTGGCGGCAAGGTCGTCAACGACCTGGAGCCGGCCGAGCGCGACATCGCCATGGTGTTTCAGAACTATGCGCTGTATCCGCACATGAGCGTGTTCGACAACATGGCCTACGGCCTGAAAATTGCCAGGGTCGCCAAGGACGAGATCAAGACCCGCGTCGACAAGGCCGCCAAAATTCTGGAGCTGGGCCATCTGCTGGACCGCAAGCCCCGGGCGCTGTCGGGCGGGCAGCGCCAGCGCGTGGCCATGGGCCGCGCCATCGTGCGCCAGCCGCAGGTGTTCCTGTTTGACGAGCCGCTGTCCAACCTCGACGCCAAGCTGCGCGTGCAGACGCGGCTTGAAATCCAGAAACTGCACCGCGAACTCGGCATTACCTCGCTCTTTGTCACCCACGACCAGGTGGAGGCCATGACGCTGGCCCAGCGCATGATGGTGATGAACGCCGGGCGCATGGAGCAGTTCGGCACGCCCGAAGAGGTCTACAACCGCCCCGCCACCACGTTTGTCGCCAGCTTCATGGGCTCGCCGCCTATGAATCTGCTGAAGAATGCGCCCAATGCCGACTTTGGCGGCAAGCCCGGCAGCATCCTGGGCATTCGCCCCGAGCATCTGCAGATTGGCGATCCGGCCAGCGCAAGCTGGGCGGTGCAGGTGGACACCATCGAAATGCTGGGGGCCGAGCGCCTGGTGTACTGCCGCCTGGGCGACGAGTTCCTGATTGTGCGCACCGACGAGAGCCTGACTTCGGCGCCCGACATAGGCGCCACCCTTCATGTGACGCCGCGCGCCGACCGGCTGCACTGGTTTGACGCCGACACCGGAAAACGAATCTAGGTCAACGAGATGCCCGAACCCGTGAACGCTGACCACTGGCCCTACCCGCGCTGGGTGGCCCACCGCGGCGCCGGCAAGCTGGCGCCCGAAAACACGCTGGCGGCGTTCGAGTTGGGCGCCCGCCACGGCTACCGCATGTTCGAGTGCGACGTCAAACTGAGCGCCGATGACCGGCCGTTTTTGCTGCATGACGCCACGCTGGAGCGCACCTCCTCCGGCCAGGGCGTGGCCGGCGCGCTGCCCTGGGACGTGCTGGCCAGGCTGGACGCCGGCAGCTGGCACTCGCCGGCATTTGCCGGCGAACCGCTGGCCGCGTTTGAGCGCATTGCGCGCTATTGCCTGGACCACGCCTACTTCCTCAACATCGAGATCAAGCCCACGCCCGGCCTGGAAAGCCACACCGGCACCGTGGTGGCCAATGAGGCGGCCCGGCTCTGGCAGAACGCGGCGGTGCCGCCCCTGCTGACCTCGTTTGACCCACTGGCGCTGCAAGCGGCCCGCGCCGCCCAGCCCGATTTGCCGCGCGGCCTGCTGCTGGACGCGCTCGGCGAGCACTGGCTGGAAACCGCCCAGGCGCTCGGCTGCGTCGCCCTGGTCTGCAACTACCGGCTCTGGAATGCCGATACCGTGGCGCAGGCCAAAAAAGCCGGTTTCAAGACCCTGAGCTACACCGTCAACGACGAAGCCAGCGCCCAGAGGCTGATCGCGCTGGGCACCGACGGCATCATCACCGACCGGGTGGACGCTTTCAGGCCGGACTTGTAAGCAGCGGTCGTCAGGCTTTCCAGCCGCCCAGCAGCGTCCACTGGCAAAGCGCGGCCCCGGCGACCAGGGCGGCATAGCTCAGCATCTTGCCGTCATGGCCAAAGACCAGCAGGCCGGTCACCAGCAGCCCCATGTTTGCCATGAAAATAATAGCTACCTGGGCCCACCAGGTCTGGGCTAGCGGCCTTTTTGACCTGAAAAAACCGAAAAACAGGCGCGACAGCAGCACCAGCAGCAGCGCCAGCAAGGCGGCCGGGGCCATGAAATTGAGCAGGTGATTAAACAGCAGGTAGGCGGTCATGGTGGGCCTTTGAAATTCGAACAAGGCCTTGTGGGGAAAGCGGCCTCAAAAAATGCCTGTAAAGGTAATTGAGCCGGGTCAGCGCCCCCTGGGTCGCTTCAATTTTATAATGCCCCCATGTCAGTCTGGGCCCTGGGGCTAAACCATACCACCGCACCGCTGGATTTGCGCGGGCGGTTTGCCTATGCGCTGGACCAGGTTGAGCCCACCTTGCGCGGCCTGCGCAGTTCGCTGGCGCGCCAGTCCGAGGCGACGCTGCTGTCGACCTGCAACCGCACCGAAATTTACTGCGCCGGCGAGCACAGCGACCTGGAACACACGCTGGACTGGCTGGCGCAGAACGGCGGCGTGTCGCCGGCCCTGCTGCGCTCCCACGCCTACACCCTGCGCGACGACCAGGCCGCCCGCCACGCCTTTCGCGTCGCCAGCGGGCTCGACTCCATGGTGCTGGGCGAGCCGCAGATTCTGGGCCAGATGAAAGACGCGGTGCGTGCCGCCGAAGAGGCCGGCGCCATGGGCAGCACCTTGCACCAGCTGTTTCAGCGCTCGTTCGCGGTGGCCAAGGAGGTGCGCAGCAGCACCGAGATCGGCGCGCACAGCATCAGCATGGCGGCCGCCAGCGTGCGGCTGGCCGGCCAGCTGTTTGAGGATTTGAGCGACATCAAGGTGTTGTTCGTGGGTGCGGGCGAGATGATTGACCTGGCCGCCACCCACTTTGCCGCCAAAAACCCGAAGGCCATGGCGATTGCCAACCGGACGCTGGAACGCGGCGAAAAGCTGGCCGGCCGCTTTGGCGCCGAGGTGATGCGGCTGGCCGACCTGCCAGCGCGGCTGCATGAATTTGACGCGGTCATCAGCTGCACCGCCAGCACCCTGCCCATCATCGGGCTGGGCGCGGTGGAACGGGCCATCAAGCGGCGCAAACACCGGCCGATGTTCATGATCGACCTGGCCGTGCCGCGCGACATCGAGCCCGAAGTCAAGGCGCTGCCCGATATCTACCTCTACACCGTGGACGACCTGGCCCAGGTGGTGCAAACCGGCAAGGACAATCGCCAGGCCGCGGTGGCGCAGGCCGAGGTCATCATTGACGCCGGTGTGCAGAATTTCATGCACTGGCTGGGCCAGCGGCGCACCGTGCCGCTGATTCAGCAGCTCAATGCGCAAACCGACGAATGGCGCGCCGCCGAGATTGCGCGGGCCAAGAAGCTGCTGGCCCGGGGCGAGCCGATTGACGCGGTGCTGGAAGCGCTGACGCGCGGCCTGACGCAAAAAATGCTGCATGGCGCGCTGGCCGAGCTGCACGCCGGCGACGCGAGCAATCGCGAGGCCACGGCGCACACGGTGTCCCGGCTGTTTCTGCGCGGGCAGTTGCCAGCGCAAGAGCCCAGAGAGCCTGGGGAGCGTTAGCGCCGCCCTGCGCGCCGCTGCGGGCCTTCAAGGGCCTCATTTCCTGTCGTTGACGCTTGTCACCCGGCCCCCCCATTTTTTCCACCCGTTCCATGAAACCTTTTCTCCGCCAAACCCTGGATCGCCAGCTGTTACGGCTGCATGAGCTCGATTCGCTGCTGTCGGCCAGCGACGTGGTGAGCGACCTGGCGCGCTTTCGCGGCCTGACCCGGGAACATGCCGAGGTCAGCGTGGTGGCCGAGCAATACACCCGGCTGACGCGCCGCGAGGCCGATCTGGCGAGCGCTGCATCCATGCTGGAGGAAGCCCGGCAAGACCCCAAAGCTGACCCGGAAATGGCCGCCATGGCCGAAGAGGAAATCAAGGCCGCCAGGACCGACATCGCGCAGCTGGATGAAGCGCTGCAGCTGATGCTGATTCCGAAAGACCCGGACGACATGCGCGCGGCCTTTGTCGAGATCCGCGCCGGCACCGGTGGCGATGAGTCGGCGCTGTTTGCGGGTGACCTGTTTCGCCTTTACACCCGCTACGCCGAACGCAACTGCTGGCAGGTGGAAATCATCAGCGAGTCGGCCAGCGAGCTGGGCGGCTACAAGGAAGTGGTGCTGCGCATTGACGGCCCGACCGACGCGACGGGCGTGGGGGTTTACGGCAAGCTGCGCTTCGAGTCGGGCGGCCACCGGGTACAGCGCGTGCCCGCCACGGAAACCCAGGGCCGCATCCACACCAGCGCCTGCACCGTGGCGGTGCTGCCCGAGCCCGACGAGGCGGTGGCGATCCAGATCAACCCGGCCGACCTGCGCATAGACACCTACCGCGCCAGCGGCGCCGGCGGCCAGCACATCAACAAGACCGACTCGGCCGTGCGCATCACCCACCTGCCGACCGGCATCGTCGCCGAATGCCAGGAGGGCCGCAGCCAGCACGGCAACAAGGCCCAGGCGCTCAAGGTGCTGACGGCGCGCATCCATGAAAAAGACCGCTCCGAGCGCGCCGCAGTGGATGCGGCCAAACGCAAGGGTTTGATAGGAACCGGTGACCGCTCCGACCGCATCCGCACCTACAACTTTCCGCAGGGCCGGCTGACCGACCACCGCATCAACCTGACGCTGTACAAGCTGCTGGCCATCATGGAGGGCGATCTGGGCGACGTCATCACCGCGCTGCAGGTGGCGCGCGGCGCCGAGCAGCTGGCCGAGCTGGAAACCGCCAGCAACGGCGCCTGAGGGCTGCAAAATGGCTGAAATCCGGCTTTCAGGTGCCAAATATGCCTCTAGCCCAATAACAACGTGCGGTATTAGCTATTATTTTGATAGCGTATGCAGAATGCAGCCATGAACCAGCCGACCTGCGCGCAAGCCCTGGCCGCTGCCCAGACGCTGGGGCTGGAGCGGCTGGACGCCCAGCTGCTGCTGCTGCAGGCACTCGGCCAACCCGGCAAGGGCCGGGCCTGGCTGCTGGCGCACGACACCGACGAACTGCCCGAAGAAGTCGCCCTGCGTTTTCAGGCCCTGAGCCTGCGCCGCCTGGGCGGCGAGCCGCTGGCCTACATCGTCGGCCATAAGGAGTTTTTTGGCCTGCGTCTGCAGGTGGATGCCCGCGTGCTGGTGCCACGGCCGGACACCGAAACGCTGGTGCAATGGACGCTGGACCTGCTGCAAGCCCCCGGCCTGCCGCCACACCCGCAGCTTCTTGACCTCGGCACCGGCAGCGGCGCCATTGCCCTGGCCCTGAAACACGCGCAGCCCGCGTGCCAGGTCAGCGCCATCGACTTCAGCGCCGACGCGCTGGCGCTGGCGCAGGCCAATGCGCGGGCGCTGGGGCTGGAGGTGCAGTTCAGCCAGGGCTCGTGGCTGGACAATGTAAGCGGCCACTACCACGCCATCGTCTCCAACCCGCCCTACATCGCCGACCACGACCCGCATCTGGCCGCGTTAAGCCACGAGCCCGCAAGGGCGCTGACCAGCGGCACTGACGGCCTGGACGCCATCCGGCAGATTGTTTGCCAGGCGCCGGCGCGGCTGCAACCCGGCGGCTGGCTGCTGCTCGAGCATGGCTACGACCAGGCCGCGCTGGTGCGTGGATTGCTGCGCGACGCCGGCTTTGAGGGCGTACAGTCACGGCGCGACCTGGGCGGTATTGAGCGCTGCAGCGGCGGGCAATGGCGGCCGGGCAGCAGGGCCGGGCAAACGGCGGGATAATCAAAACCCTGAATTCTGCTTGCCAGATTCCAGTTACTAAAATTAGCCGGAACGTTATCCGGTCGTATTCGGACCGCAGCAGACGGTTTCCCACCTAAAGGATTTCACCATGAGCACTCTCAACGACACCCAGCAACGCATAGACCAGATCGTCAAATCCGCCGACGTCGTCCTGTTCATGAAGGGCACGGCCCAGTTTCCGATGTGCGGTTTTTCGGGCCGCGCGATTCAGGTGCTCAAGGCCTGCGGCGTGAACAAGCCGGCCACCGTGAATGTGCTGGAAGACGAGGAAATTCGCCACGGCATCAAGGAATACAGCAACTGGCCGACCATTCCCCAGCTGTATGTGAAGGGCGAATTCATCGGCGGCTCCGACATCATGATGGAGATGTACCAGAACGGCGAACTGCAGCAGGTGCTGGGCACGCCAGCCGCCTGACGCGGCCATGAGGGGCGACTAGCGGGTGTAGCCGGTGCAGGCGCCCGCATTCACGGCGCCCCGGCATTCGCGTTGCAGGCGCGCCCGGCGCTGGTTGACGGTTTCCTCGGAACCCGGCAGAAACTTCACCTTGGTCCCGCTCTTCTTGGACTTGGCTTTGGCTGCGCTGAAAGCCTGCTGCGATTGCGCAGGCAAAGCGCCAAACAACAGTGCGCCGGTGAGCATGGCAGCCAGTGCCGGCTTGAAACAACCTGTTTTCATGGTCTTCCTCCCTTGTTTTCCCAGCCGCCCGGACTACTGAAGTCTCGGATCGCCAAAAGGCTCGTCGTCGGGCGGCGCATCCGCCGGCAGGCGAAACCCCTCGCTGGCCCAGGCCCCAAAATCGATGTTTTTGCAGCGCTCGCAGCAAAAGGGCCGAAACGGGTTGCTGGGCGCATAAATGCTTTTACCGCCGCAACCGGGGCAGACCACGGTTTTGGCAGGCACGGTGTCTTCACTCATGATGGCTCAAATCCACCTCAGGAACACAGGGTCAACTCAAAGGATGAATCATCGGCGCTGGCGTGCAGCCGGTCATCGCTTTCGTGCCGCATCAGGCGCACCGAGACCATCAGCCGGTTGCCGCTAATCTCGGGAATCAGGCCCAGAGCCGGGTCAATGCGCAAACGCAAGAGCTGAAAGGTGCGCCCCTGCGGCAGCGTCTGCTGGTATTGCCCGCCCGGAGCCACCACTTTTTGCGCCGCACCGGAGTCGCGCAGCAGGGTTAGCAGCACGCGTATCGATTCGGCCAGCGGCACCAGCGGTGTGATCCAGCGTTTGAGATCCTGCTGCCGAGCGCCCGCCTTCAGATGCTGCCAGGCGTAGTAGGCCGGCAAATCGAACTCGCAGGTGCCGCCGGGAATACCGACCCGGCTGCGAATGCTCATCAGCCAGTCGTTCTCGGTCAGTGAATGCCCGGCCTTGCCCGGCAAATTGTTCAGGGCGGCAAAACAGCCTTCGAGCTGGCCGGTGACTTCGTCGAGCACCGCCTCTGAAATGGCCGGGTTGCCGCGGTAGCCGTTGAGCACATGCTTCTGCTTTTCGAGGTCCTTGAGCACGTCGGTTTTCAGGTCGGCCCTGGCCCCCACGTCCATGATTTCAAAAATGCTGGTGATGGCGTAGTGGTGGTCGATCGGGCTTTCCCGCTCCACCAGTTCGCCCAGACGGCGAAACAGGTGTTCCAGCCGCAGGTAGGTGCGAATACGTTCGTTGAAGGGATACTCGTAAAGGATCACAGTGCTATTTTCGTCGGCTTCATGGCAGATATTTTTCAAGCATCATAGCCCGAAGCGAGTGGCCAGTTGCCGGACCAGCAGGGCCAAAGAGGGCAAGGACAAGTCGTCGTTATAAATGCAGATATCGGCCGCCGCCAGTCGCTCGGCCCGGCTGGCCTGCCCGGCCATGATTTTCTCGACCACTTCAGGCGTCCAGCCAGTGCGCCCCGCCTCACGGGCCATGACCCGCTCGATCTGGGTGGCTGGTGCGCAGTCAACCACCAGCACCTGGTCCAGCTGCTGCCGCCAGCGGCCGGACTCCACCAGCAGCGGAACATCAAACACCACGCAGGGGCTGCCGGCCTTCATCGCCTCGCCCGCCTGGCGCCGGGTTTCCTGGCTGACCAGGGGGTGAACAATGGCCTCCAGCCGCCGCCGGGCGGCCGGGTCGTTGAAAACCAGCTGGCGCATCCGGTCACGGTCCAGCGCACCTTCCGCGGTGATCATTGCGCGGCCAAACTGGCTGGCGATTGTCGGGATGGCGGCGCCTTGCGGGGCGGTGACCTGCCGGGCGATGGCGTCGGCATCGACCAGCGTTGCGCCGCGGGTCACCAGCAGGCGGGCCACGGTGCTTTTGCCGCTGCCAATGCCGCCGGTCAGGCCGATGCGCTGGCTCGCCGGGTGCATGGCATCACAAACCCACGACCCGCAAAATGGATTGCGGACCGAAAAACATGGCGGTAAAGCCTGCGCCCGCCAGGAAAGGGCCAAAAGGCACATAGCCGCCCTCGCGCAATCCACTGGAGAACTTCAGGGCGATGCCGATGACCGCACCAATCACCGAAGCCATCAAAATCATGGGCACCAGCGCGGGCCAGCCAAACCAGGCCCCCAGGGCAGCGAACAGCTTGAAGTCACCGTAACCCATGCCTTCCTTGCCGGTGACCAGCTTGAAGGCCCAGTACACCCCCCACAACGACAGGTAGCCGGCAACCGCCCCCCACAAGGCGGCGGACAGGTTGACCGCAGGATTGAGCTGCAGCGCAGCGACGACCAGCCCAGCCCACAGCAGGGGCAAGGTGATGTCGTCCGGCAACAGGGTGGTATCCCAGTCAATCAGGGCCAGAACCAGCAGCGCCGCCGCAAAACCGCACCATGCCAGCGCCGTGACGGACCAGCCCCAACGCCAGACACAAAAGAAAAACACCGCACCCGTGACTGCTTCCACAAGGGGGTAACGCAGGCCGTAAGGCGCCCCACACTGCGAACACTTGCCGCGCAAAAACAGGTAGCTCAGAATCGGGATATTTTCATACCAGCGGATGACATGAGCGCAACTGGAGCAGCGTGAACGCGGCACCAGCAGGTTGTATTTTTCGACCGGCGCCGGCTCAACGGGCAGTTGTCCGGACAGCTCGGCGCATTCCGCAGCCCATTGCCGCTCCATCATTTTGGGCAGCCGGCAAATCACGACGTTGAGAAAGCTTCCAATCAGCAGGCCAAAAATGCCTGCCAGCACCGCATTCAGCGGTGAACCCAGATCCAACCCCATCAGACCACTTGCCCCAGCTTGAAAATGGGCAGGTACATCGACACCACGATGCCGCCAATCAAGGTGCCCAGAAACACGATGATGATGGGCTCCATCAGGCTGGACAGGCCTGCCACCATTTCGTCGACCTCGGCCTCGTAAAAATCAGCCGCCTTGCCCAGCATGTGATCGACCGAGCCCGATTCTTCACCGATCGCGCACATCTGCAGCACCATGGACGGAAACAGATTGGCGTTGCTCATGGCCGATGTCAGGCTGGTGCCGGTCGAGACTTCATTCTGGATCTTGACGGTCGCGTCCGCGTACAGCGAGTTGCCGGAGGCGCCTCCCACCGAATCCAAAGCCTCCACCAGCGGCACGCCGGCGGCGAACATCGTGGACAGCGTTCGGGTCCAGCGGGCAATACAGGATTTTTCAATCAAGGGGCCAAACACCGGCACCTTGAGCAGAATCCGGTCCATGATCTTCTGCATTTTTTCATTGCGCTTCCAGGCCTGCATGAAGAAATACAGCCCGCCGCCAATGCCGCCAAAAATCAGCCACCAGTACGCCACGAAGAATTCACTGATCGCAATCACCAGCAGGGTGGGTGCAGGCAGATCCGCGCCAAACGAGGAGAACACGCTTTTAAACGCAGGAATCACAAAAATCATGATCACCGCGACCACCACAAAAGCCACCACCACCACCGAGATCGGGTACATCAGGGCCGACTTGATCTTGGACTTGATGGCTTCGGTTTTTTCCATGTAGGTCGCCAGCCGGTCCAGCAGGGACTCCAGAATACCGGCGGCTTCACCGGCCTCGACCAGGTTGCAGTACAGGGCATTGAAATACAGCGGGTATTTGCGAAAGGCGGCACTCAGGGAGGTGCCGGTTTCCACGTCGGTGCGCACGTCGTTGAGCAGTTTGGTCACGCTGGCATTCGGATTGCCGCGACCCACAATGTCAAAGGACTGGAGCAGCGGCACACCGGCCTTCATCATGGTGGCAAGCTGACGCGTAAAAATCGCAATGTCCCGGGGCTTGATGGACTTGCCGCCGCGCATGCTGCGCTTCTTGATTTTGCTGGGCAGCACGCCCTGGCGACGCAAAGAGGCCTTGACCTGGTTCTCGCCGGAGGCCCGGATCTCCCCACGAATCTGTTTGCCTCCGCGGTCCTTGCCTTCCCATTCGAAAACAAATTCCTTGACGTTCTTGGATGCTGCAGTTGCCATAAAGTATTTTCTCGTTGTGGGGGCGGTCTTCAGACCCTCCCGTCGCTACAGTCGCGTCCCAATGTCCGAACTTTCTCCGGCCTTTTTCTGTTTTAACGCACGCCAGGCTACACGTTGGTGCAACCCAAAACCTCTTCGAGCGACGTCATGCCGAGTCTGACCTTGTGCAAGCCTGACTGACGCAGGCTGCGAACGCCCTCGAGTTCTGCCTGAGCGGCGATCTCCAGCGCACTGCCATCGCGCAGGACGATTCGCTGAATCTCTTCAGAAATCGGCATGACCTGGTAAATGCCGACACGTCCCTTGTAGCCGTTGGTGCACATGGAGCAACCGACCGCGCGATAAGGCGTCCATGACCCATCAACCTCTTCCGCCTTGAAGCCGGCCTCGAGCAAGGTCTCGCGGGGGATATCTGCCGGGGCCTTGCAATTGAGGCACAGCCGCCGTGCCAGCCGCTGGGCAGTAATCAGAATCACGCTGGAGGCAATGTTGAAGGGGGCAATGCCCATGTTGCGCATGCGGGTCAGCGTGGTGGGCGCGTCGTTGGTGTGCAGCGTGGACAGCACCAAATGGCCGGTTTGCGCGGCCTTGATGGCAATGTCGGCGGTTTCGATATCGCGAATCTCACCGACCATGATGATGTCGGGATCCTGGCGCAGAAAGGCCTTGAGCGCGACGGTGAACGTCATGCCGGCTTTTTCGTTCATGCTGACCTGGTTGACACCCGGCAAGGTAATTTCCGCCGGATCTTCCGCCGTGGCGATATTGACGCCGGGCTTGTTCAGGATGTTCAGGCAGGTGTAGAGCGACACGGTTTTACCCGAGCCGGTCGGGCCGGTGACCAGCACCATGCCATAGGGCCGTTGAATGGCCGCCAGCAAGCGCTCTTTTTCAATCGGCTCGTACCCCAGGGCGTCGATGCCCAGCTTGGCGCTGCTCGGATCCAGAATACGGATCACGATTTTCTCGCCGTACATGGTGGGCAGGGTGCTGACCCGGAAATCGATAACCCGGTCAGGGCCGATCTTGAGTTTCATCTTGCCATCTTGTGGCACCCGCTTTTCCGAGATATCGAGCTTGGAAATCACCTTGATACGGGCCGCCAGCTTTTCCTTGATGGCAACCGGCGGCGAGGCGATTTCACGCAGTTCGCCATCGACCCGGAAACGGACACGGTAGGTGTGCTCAAACGGTTCGAAGTGCAAATCCGAGGCCCGCATGCTGAAGGTGTCGAGCAGCATTTTCTGCAGGAACTTGACGACCGGCGCATCTTCGACCTCTGCCACCGCAGCGTCGTTGTCCTCGGCCGCCCCGGCATCCAGTCCGGCTTCGTCAAATTCGAAATCCTCGCCAATAATGCTTTCCATGGCCTCGGCGGCCGTGGTGCTGGACAACTCCACCAGCTTGGACAGCTTGTCGTATTCGGCGATGACCCAGTCGACGCCCATCTGGGTCGAAAACTTGATCTTTTCGGCGGCCTCCTGATCGGACGGATCGGCGGTGGCGACCATCAGGCGGTTGTTGCGCTTGCTCAGCACCACAATACGGTAGGTGGCGCATATCTTGTTGTCGAGCAGCCCCTTGGGCAAGCGCTGGGCGTCGATGGCTTCGAGGTCCAGCAGGGGCGCGGCAAACGCGGTCGACATGGTATGCGCCAGGTCGAAGGCAGACACCGCGCCGGAGCCGGTCAACTCGGCAATAAAGCTGGTGCGACTGCTCTGGGCCTTGCGAAAAATGTCTTCGGCAGCCTTCTGGCCCAACTTGCCCGCCACCACCAGCGCCCGGCCCAGGCCGGGTAAGGCCATCGAAGACGGTTGGTTGATAGCAGAGTTGACAGCGACCATGGTTCCCTGAATTTAGCGCAAAAATACATCATCGCCGATAGCGCATCGGGTGTAAATCGAAACCGCCGGGTCGCCGCCTGTTGCAGGGCAATTGTGCGCAGAAACGCACACTACAAAGGAATTTGGTCGGGGTGAGAGGATTCGAACCTCCGGCCTCTACGTCCCGAA
>NZ_JANOAL010000048.1:0-45331 GCF_031411155.1 Polaromonas sp.
TCGATGTGCAGGTCGCCGACGGCATGAATGTCCAGGTCGATCAGGCCGTGGCGGGCGATCTGGTCCAGCATGTGGTCAAAAAAACCAATGCCGGTGGACAGCTTGGCCTGGCCGGTACCGTCCAGGTTGAGCCTGACGGTGATCTGGGTCTCGGCGGTGTTGCGCGAAACCTCGGCGGTTCTCGGTGCCAGGGGGGCCATTGGGGGAGCGGTGGTGGGGGTAGTCATAGGGAGGCTTCAAGCGCCGCCAGCAGTTGCGCGTTTTCGTCGGCGGTACCTACCGTCAGGCGCAAACAATTGGCCAGCAATGGGTGCATTTTAGAAACGTTTTTGACCAGCACCTTGCGCGCCTTCATGCCCTCGAAGGTTTTGGCTGCATCCGGGACCCGGACCAGCATCATGTTGGCGTCGCTTTTCCAGGCTTTAACACCGGGCAGCGCCTGCAGCGCTGCAAAAACAATAGCACGCTGCGCCCGTATGTCCTGGGCCTGCGCCGCAAACATCTCCTGGTAGCCGAGCGCGAACAGGGCGCACTCGTAATTCAGCACGCTGATGTTGTAGGGCGGGCGCACCTTGTCGATCTCGGCAATCAGGGCCTTGGGGCCCATCAGGTAGCCGATGCGCACGCCGGCCAGGCCGAATTTGCTCAGGGTGCGCATCAACAGCACATGGCCGTGCCGGGTGATGCGGTCGATATAGCTTTTGCTGGAAAACGGCTGGTAGGCCTCGTCCATCACCACCAGGCCACCCTGCTGGCCCAGGGCAGCAATGATTTTCTCGATCACCGCGTCGTCCCACAGATTGGCGGTCGGGTTGTTCGGGTAAGCCAGGTAGGTGATCGATGGTTGGTGCTCGGCAATGGCCGCCAGCATCGCGGCCTCGTCGAGTTCAAAGTCGGCCGTCAGCGGCACGCCGATGAATTTCAGGCCCTGCAGCTGCGCGCTCATGGCGTACATCACGAAGCCCGGCACCGGGGCCAGCACAGAGCCGCCCGGCACATCACAGGCCAGGGCCAGCAGCGAAATCAGCTCGTCCGAGCCATTGCCCAGCATGATGTCAAAGCCCTCGGGCATCAGCGCGTGGGCCGCCAGCGCGCGGCGCAGGTCGTTGACGCGGCCATCGGGGTAGCGGTTCAGCGCCAGCGCGCCCAGCCGCGCGCCGAGTTTGGCCTGCAGCTCGGCCGGCAGCCGGTGCGGGTTCTCCATCGCGTCCAGCTTGACCATGCCGGCCGAGTCCTGAATCGCGTAGGCATGCATGGACTGCACGTCATTGCGAATCAGTTTTTGGAGTTTCGGGTCCAGCGCGGTCATGGTTTGCCTCTCATGTCGGGAACGGTGTGCAAACGCATCTCGGCGGCGCGGGCGTGGGCCTGCAGGCCTTCGCCGTAGGCCAGCTCGGCCGCTATCTTGCCCAGCACCTGGGCGCCGGCCTCGCTGACCTCGATCAGGCTGGAGCGTTTTTGAAAATCGTAGACGCCCAGCGGGGAGCTGAAGCGCGCGGTGCCGCTGGTCGGCAACACATGGTTCGGGCCGGCGCAGTAGTCGCCCAGCGATTCGCTGGTGTAGGCGCCCAGAAAAATCGCGCCGGCGTGTTTCAGCAGCGGCTCCCAGCGCTGCGGCTCCTGGCTGGAGACTTCCAGGTGCTCGGGCGCGATGCGGTTGCTGATGGCGCAGGCCTCTTCCATGCTGCGGGTGTGGATCAGCGCACCGCGGCCATTGAGCGACTTGGCGATGATTTCGGCGCGCGGCATCTGCGGTAGCAAACGGTTAAGGGCGTCCTGCACCTGGTCGATATAAGCCGCATCCGGGCACAGCAAAATGCTTTGCGCCAGCTCGTCATGCTCGGCCTGGCTGAACAAATCCATGGCGACCCAGTCGGCCGGCGTGCTGCCATCGGCCAGCACCAGAATCTCGGACGGCCCGGCAATCATGTCTATGCCCACCGTGCCAAAGACGCGGCGCTTGGCGGCGGCCACATAGGCGTTGCCGGGGCCGGTGATCTTGTCGACGGCGGGAATCGTCGCCGTGCCGTAAGCCAGCGCCGCCACCGCCTGCGCGCCGCCAATCGTGAAGGCGCGGCTGACGCCGGCGACGTAGGCGGCGGCCAGCACCAGCGAATTCTTTTCGCCCTTGGGCGTCGGCACGACCATGATGATTTCGCCGACACCGGCCACATGGGCGGGAATCGCGTTCATCAACACCGACGAGGGGTAGGCGGCCTTGCCGCCCGGCACGTAAATGCCGACGCGGTCCAGCGGCGTGACCTTCTGGCCCAGCAGGGTGCCGTCCTCGTCGCGGTAGCTCCAGCTTTCGCCGTTGGCCTTTTTCTGCGCCTCGTGGTAGCTGCGCACCCGGCGGGCTGCGGCCTCAAGCGCATCGCGTTGGGCGGCGGGAATCGCCTCGAACGCGGCCTTCAATTCAGCCTGAGTGAGTTCGAGCGCGCCCATGGAGGCGGCGCTCAAGCCGTCAAAGCGCGCCGTGTACTCGAGCACCGCCGCGTCGCCGCGCTGTTGCACGTCGGCCAGGATGTCGGCCACGCGCTGCTCGATCGCCGCGTCGGTATCGGCCGACCAGTGCAGGCGCGCCTTGAAGTCGGCATCAAAAGTGGCCTCAGCCGTTGAAAGACGCGCGGGAGCAGCTATTAAATTCATAGCACGTAAAAGAAATAGGTTATCGGGCCACGGCCAGGGCAAACGCGTCGATCAGTTGGCGGATCGGCGCCTGCTTGAGCTTGAGCGCGGTCTGGTTCACCACCAGGTGCGAACTGATGTCCATGATGCGCTCGACTTCGACCAGGTGGTTGGCCTTGAGCGTGTTGCCGGTGGACACCAGGTCCACAATCGCGTCGGCCAGGCCGGTCAGCGGCGCCAGTTCCATGCTGCCGTAGAGCTTGATCAGGTCCACATGCACGCCCTTGGAGGCAAAAAAGTCGCGGGCAATCGCCACATACTTGGTCGCCACTTTCAGGCGTGAGCCCTGCTTCACGGCCTCCGCATAGTCAAAACCTTCGCGCACCGCCACGCTGATGCGGCATTTCGCGATTTGCAGATCCAGCGGCTGGTACAGGCCCTGGTTTCCCGATTCGAGCAGCGTGTCCTTGCCGACCACGCCGATGTCGGCGCCGCCGTATTGCACATAGGTCGGCACATCGGTGGCGCGCACCAGCACCACGCGCAGGTCGCTCTGGTTGGTACTCAGAATCAGCTTGCGTGATTTTTCGGGGTCGTCCAGCACCGCTATGCCGGCCGTTTTGAGCAGTGGCAGGATGTCGTCGAAAATTCGGCCTTTGGAGAGAGCCAGCGTAATCATGCTTTGACTCGCTCAATGTCGGCGCCTATACCGCGCAGCTTGGCTTCCATCTGGTCGTAGCCGCGGTCCAGGTGGTAAATGCGGTCCACCAGTGTTTCACCCTCGGCGACAAGTCCGGCAATCACCAGGCTGGCGGAGGCGCGCAAATCAGTGGCCATGACGGTGGCGCCCGAGAGCTTTTCAACGCCTTCCATGATGGCGACCTTGCCCTCAATCTGAATCCTGGCGCCCAGGCGCACCATTTCATTGACGTGCATGAAGCGGTTTTCAAAAATCGTTTCGGTCACGGTGCTGGTGCCCTGCGCAATCGCGTTGAGCGCCATGAACTGGGCCTGCATGTCGGTGGGAAAACCGGGGTACTCGGTGGTGCGGAAGGACTGGGCCCTCATGCGGCCCTGGGCCTGCACGCGGATGAAACCGTCGCCCGCCGTGATGACGGCGCCGGCCTCGCGCAGCTTGTCAATCACCACTTCCAGGTGATCGGCGCGGCCATGCCTGAGCACCACATCGCCGCCCGCCGCGGCCACGGCGCACAAAAAGGTGCCGGTCTCTATCCGGTCGGCCACCACCTGGTGCGTGCAGCCGTGCAGGCGTTCGACGCCCTGGATGCGGATGCGGCGCGTGCCGTGGCCTTCAATCCGGGCGCCCATCTTGATCAGCATTTCGGCCAGGTCGCCGATCTCGGGCTCCTGCGCGGCGTTTTCGAGAATGGTTTCGCCTTCGGCCAGGCTGGCGGCCATCAGGAAGTTTTCGGTGCCGGTCACGGTCACCATGTCGGTGGTGATGCTGCAGCCCTTCAGGCGGGTGCGTCCGGCCGGCAGTTTGGCAATCATGTAGCCATGCTCGACCACGATCTCGGCGCCCATGGCCTGCAGGCCCTTGATGTGCTGGTCCACCGGCCGCGAGCCAATGGCGCAGCCGCCGGGCAAAGACACCGTGGCCTCGCCAAAACGCGCCAGCAGTGGCCCCAGCGCCAGCACCGAGGCGCGCATGGTTTTCACCAGCTCGTAAGGCGCTTCGGGCGAACTCAGGGCGCCGGCGTTGAGGGTCACGGTGCCGGGCGCGCTGCGCTCGGCGCTCACGCCCATGTTGCGGATCAGCGTAAGCATGGTGGCCACGTCCTGCAGGCGCGGCACGTTTTCCAGCGTCACGCTATCGGCCGTCAGCAGCGCCGCGCAGAGTTCGGGCAACGCGGCATTTTTGGCGCCTGAAATGTCGACGCTGCCGGCCAGCGACCGGCCGCCCTTAATGAGTAACTTGTCCATGGTTTTTATTCGGCCTGGTTGCTTGCCCATTCGGCGGGCGTGAAGGTTTTCATCGACAGCGCATGCACCTCGTCGGTCTGCAGGCGGCCGCCCAGCGTGGCGTAGACCCGCTGGTGGCGCTGGATCAAACGCTGTCCCTCGAAGGCGCTGGAGACAATGGTGGCATACCAGTGCCGGCCGTCTCCCGTCAGCTCAAGATGTTCGCAGGCCAGGCCTTGCGCAATGATGGAGTGGAGTTCTTCGCGGGTCATGGTGTTTTTTTCAATGCGGTTCAATGGCGGATTTTGTAGCCGGTGCGCAGCATATTGACGGCGACTGCGCTGACCAACAGCGTGGCCGTCAGCACCAGACCCAGGCTGAGCCAGGGCGAGACATCGCTGACGCCAAAAAATCCGTAGCGAAAGCCGTCAATCATGTAAAAAAACGGGTTCAGGTGGCTGACTTTTTGCCAGAACGGCGGCAGCGAGTGAATCGAGTAAAACACGCCGCTCAAAAACGTCATGGGCATGATGACGAAGTTCTGAAAGGCCGCCATCTGGTCGAATTTTTCGGACCACAGGCCGGCAATCACCCCCAGCGCGCCCAGCATGGCGGCGCCCAGAATCGCAAAAATCACAATCCACAGCGGCGCCACGAAACCAGGCTGGCCGAAAAACACCGTGACCGCAAATACGCCCGCGCCAACCAGCAGGCCGCGCGCCACCGAGGAGCCGACGTAGGCGAAAAACCAGTGCCAGTGCGATAGCGGCGTGAGCAGCACAAACACCAGGCTGCCCATGATCTTGCTCTGGATCAGTGACGACGAGCTGTTGGCAAAAGCGTTTTGCAGCACGCTCATCATCACCAGACCGGGCACCAGAAAAGCGGTGTAACTGACCTGGCCGTAGACCAGCTCCCTGCCTTGCATGACATGGCCAAAAATCAGCATGTACATCACGGCCGTGAGCACCGGGGCGCCGACGGTCTGAAAACCGACTTTCCAGAAGCGGAGGACTTCCTTGTAAAAAAGCGTTTGCCAACCCGTCATCTCGCGACTCCCACCAGGCTCAATTCCAGAGGCTCTTCCACGGCTTTTTCCGCCATCACGTCCAGAAACACGTCTTCCAGGTCGGCCTTGCGGATTTCCACGTCTTCGGCCACCAGGCCCGCCTCGCGAATGGCGGCCAGGTATTGCTCGATTTCACGCGCGTTGTTTGCCGGAAACTGCACGATGCGACCCGTAATCCGGGCCTGATCCGCCAGTTGTCTGGGTAGTTCGCTATCAATTTTGAAGCGCAGCACATTCGATGAAGCCGCCTTGAGCAGCTCCGAGGTTTGCGCCAATGCCACCACCCGCCCCTGCTTGAGCATGGCGATGCGGCTGCACAGGGCTTCGGCTTCTTCCAGATAATGGGTGGTCAGCAGCACGGTGCTGCCCTGCTTGTTGAGCCTGGCGATGAACTGCCACAGGGTCTGGCGCAGCTCCACATCAACCCCCGCGGTGGGTTCGTCGAGCACGATGACGCGGGGTTTGTGCACCAGCGCCTGTGCCACCAGCACCCGGCGCTTCATGCCGCCCGAGAGCTGGCGCATGTTGGCGTTGGCCTTGTCGGCCAGCCCAAGGCTGTCCAGCAGTTCGTCGATCCAGGCGTCGTTGTGTTTGATGCCGAAATAGCCCGACTGGATGCGCAGCGCCTCGCGCACGGTGAAAAACGGGTCAAACACCAGTTCCTGCGGCACGACACCGAGTTTGCGCCTGGCATGGGCGTAATCGGTCAGCACATCGCTGCCATGCACGGTGACGCGGCCGCTGCTGGCGCGCGCCAAGCCAGCCAGAATGCTGATGAGGGTGGTTTTGCCGGCGCCATTGGGGCCGAGCAGGCCAAAAAACTCACCGGGCTGGATGTCAAAGCTCACGTCATCCAGCGCCCGGACCACCGGGCCGGTGTGATTTCGTGCGGATGAATAGGTTTTGGAGACGGACTGGAATGAAATGGCGGGCATGAACCGGCTATTTTAAGGGCTGGCGCGGCCTTGTACGGCGGGTGCCCTCAAGACGCCCTGCCAGATAAACGGGCAACCCGCTCAGGCCGCGGCCGGAATCAGCTCGGCCACGCCGTACAGGCCGGCCAGCTGGCGCAGGCGAGCGGGCAGCCCCTGCACCGAAAACGTCTTGCCGGCGGCCAACGCCTCGCGGCGGCAGGCCAGCAACACCGCCAGTGCGGACGAGTCAAACGCCTGCAGCGCGCGGGCATCGGCCACGACCTCTGCCGGCTGCGCGCGCACCGCCTGCGTCAGGCCGAGCGCAAATTCGGCCGCCACGGCGTGGGTCAGAACGGCAGGAAGTGTCAGCATGGCAGGGTTTGCGGCCGGGTGACTCAGGATTTCTTTTCGCTGGCGTTGGACTTGTTGCGCTGCTCCAGCGAGGCGATCAGGCCGTCCACGCCTTTGGCGTTGATTTCCTGGGCAAACTGGGTGCGGTAGGTTTCGACCAGCCAGACACCCAGCACATTGAGGTCATAGATTTTCCAGCCGGACGGCGTTTTTTCCATGCGGTAATCGAGCTGGACCGGGTCGCCGCGGCCCAGCACTTCGGTGTGGACCACGACTTCGGTGTCCGCGGGCGCGGCGCGCAGCGGCTTGACGCTGATGCTCTGGTCCCTGACCTGCGACAGCGCGCCGGAATAGGTGCGAATCAGCAGGGTTTTGAATTCTTCCTGCAGGCGTTTTTTCTGCTCGGGCGTGGCCTGGCGCCAGTTGCGCCCCACGGCCGAGGCGGTCATGCGCGTGAAGTTCACGTTGGGCATGACCTTGCTGTCCACCAGCGCGATGATCTTGCCCATATCGCCAACCAGCGCTGTCTTGTCGGCCTTGATGTTGTCCAGGACATCGCTGGAGACGCGCTTGATCAGCGCATCCGGCGCCTCGTCAGCGGCCTGCGCCAAGGGAGCGGACAGGAGCAGGGACAGGCTGAGCGAAGCAGTCAACAGGCGGCCAAAGGTTCTACGGTTCATGGTTGTCTTTCAAGGGTGAAACACGCCAATGCACGCCAAGGTGCAGGCATCAGCAGCATTCGACCACTATTTTCAGGTTTAGGTTCAGGCCCGTCATGAAGTTTTATGACCGGCGTGTAAATAATGTTTGCAAGCGCGCCTTAGTTGGCAGGCGCTGCCGGCGGCACGGGTGAGGGCTCTGACTGGGGCGGTGCGGGCGGCTCGGCCGGCGCGCCTGGCGTGACCTCGGGCAGGTCGTAGCGCTCTTCCCTGGCCGGGGGTTCAACACCCACCAGGCTGCTGCGGCGCTGCAGGTAAATGTCACGCGTGAAGGTGTATTTGTCGAGCGCGGCATCCTCCAGCACGTCACCGGCGTTCAGAAATCGGGCCCGCTTGTCGACCACGCGCAGGATGACCAGGGAATTGCGCACGGATGTTTTGTCAATCTGCGTGACCAGATCGCCGTACGAGTCCACCAGCGAGCCCACCGAGTCGCGCACCGTGGACGGGCCCAGCAGGGGCAGCACCACGTAGGGGCCGGTCTTGACGCCCCAGTAACCCAGGGTCTGGCCAAAATCTTCCTTGTGCTTTTCCAGCCGCATTTCGCTGGCAATATCAATCAGGCCGCCCAAACCGAGCCAGGTGTTCATGCTGACCCGCATCAGGGTCTCCACCGACTCCTTGGGCTTGAGTTGCAGCACATTGTTGACGAGCGACCAGACATCGGAAATATTGCCGAAGAAGTTGGTCACGCCGGTGCGCACCGGTGACGGCGTGACGGTGCGGTAGGCGGTGGCCACCGGCTTGAGGACGGCCCGGTCCACGCCGTCATTGAAATTGAACATGACCCGGTTAAACGGCTCCAGCGGGTCGGCCGGATTGGCATTGGGCCCGGTGGCGCAGCCCTGCAGCAGCACCAGCACCAGCCCGGCGGCGGTCAGCAATAGCGAAGATTTCATGGTGATTCGTGTCGTCATTTTTTTTCTGGGGTTCCTGATGGCGGTGCAGATTCTGATTTGGAACTGCTGTCCGCCGCTTTGCTGAATAAAAACTGGCTGATCAGATTTTCAAGTACCACGGCCGACTGGGTCTGCTTGACCACGTCCCCCGCGGCGAGGTTTTTCTCGTCGCCACCGGCCTCCACGCCGATGTACTGCTCTCCCAGCAGGCCGCTGGTCAGGATTTTGAGCGAGCTGTCCTTGGGGAAGGCGTAGCGGCTTTGCATGGCCAGATTGACGCTGGCCTGGTAGGCCTTGTCGTCAAAGGTGATGCTTTCGACCCGGCCGACCACCACGCCCGCGCTCTTGACCGCCGCGCGCGGCTTGAGCCCGCCAATATTGTCGAACTTGGCGGTGATCGGGTAGGAAGTGTCGAAATTCAGGGTCAGCAAATTGGCCGACTTGAGCGCCAGAAACAAAATGGCCGCGCCCCCAATCAGCACAAACAAACCCACCCACAGATCATTTTTTGAGCGTTGCATCGTTTTTCTTTCAGTGGCCTTCAGGCCGGCCAGCGGCCCAGGGAAGTCATTTTCGCATGGCTGGGGTGAAGCGGTAAGCTGGCGCCCCTAGAGGCTGAACATCCAGGCCGTCAACAAAAAGTCCAGCCCGAGCACCGCCAGCGAAGCCACCACCACGGTGCGGGTGGTGGCGCGCGACACGCCTTCGGGCGTGGCCTGCGCCTCAAAGCCCTGGTGCAGGGCGACAAAGGTCACCGTGACCCCAAACACAAAGCTTTTGATGACGCCGTTGCCGACATCGCGCCAGACATCGACGCCCGACTGCATCTGGCTCCAGAAGGAACCGGAATCGACCCCGATCATCACCACGCCGACGACCCAGCCGCCCAGGATGCCGACCGCGCTGAACACGGCGGCCAGCAGCGGCATGGCGATCACGCCGCCCCAGAAGCGCGGCGCCAGTATGCGCCTGACCGGGTCCACCGCCATCATTTCCATGGCCGACAGCTGTTCGCCGGCCTTCATCAGGCCGATTTCGGCGGTCAGGGCGGTGCCGGCGCGGCCGGCAAACAGCAGGGCGGTCACCACCGGCCCGAGTTCGCGCACCAGGCTCAGGGCCACCAGCAGGCCCAGCGCTGACGAGGAACCGTAGCGCTGCAGGGTGTAGTAGCCCTGCAGCCCGAGCACAAAGCCGACAAACAGGCCCGACACCGTGATGATGGCCAGCGAATAGTTGCCGAGAAAGAAAATCTGGTCGCGCACCAGGCCAAAGCGGGCCAGCGCCGGGCCGGTCAGCGCCAGCAGCCGTGCCATCAGCCGCGCGGCATAGCCGACTTCGGCCAGTTCGCGCCGCAGCGCAAAACCGAGGCTGGAGAGCTGGCGCGCCGGGCTGAAACGGTTCGGGCCGCTCATGCGCGGCCTCCGCGCCCATTGGCCGCCTGCTTGCCAAAATCGGCCGCCACCTCGGGGCCGGGGTAATGGAATTTGACCGGGCCTTCGGCCAGCGCGTTGACAAACTGGTGCACCAGCGGGTCGGTGGAATGGCGCACCTCGTCGGGCGTGCCCTGGGCCGCAATGCCACCGTTGGCCAGGATGATGACCTGGTCGGCGATCTGAAAGGTTTCTTGCAGATCGTGCGACACCACGATGCTGGTGATACCCAGGGTGTCGTTGAGCTGGCGAATCAGTTGCGCCGCGGTGCCCAGCGAAATCGGGTCCAGCCCGGCAAAGGGCTCGTCGTACATGATGAGTTCGGGGTCGAGCACGATGGCGCGGGCCAGCGCCACGCGCCTGGCCATGCCGCCCGAGATTTCGCTGGGCATCAGGTCGCGCGCGCCGCGCAGGCCGACGGCATTGAGCTTCATCAGCACGATGTCGCGAACCAGCGCCGGGCTCAGCGCCGTATGCTCGCGCAGCGGAAAAGCCACGTTGTCAAACACGCTCAGGTCGGTGAACAGCGCGCCAAACTGGAACAGCATGCCCATACGGCGCCGCGCCGCGTACAGCTCGGGCTGGGTCAGCGTGGCGACGTTCTTGCCGTCAAACAGCACCTGGCCGCTGTTGGCTTGTTGCTGCCCGCCGATCAGGCGCAGCACCGTGGTCTTGCCGCCGCCCGAAGCGCCCATGAGTGCGGTGACCTTGCCCCTGGGCACCGACAGCGTGACCCGGTTCAGGATGACGCGATCCCCGGCGGAACCGGGGTAGGAAAACGTGACATCCTTGAATTCAACCAGCGAAGAAGCAGCAGTGGTGGCCATGGACGACTTGAGAGGCCAACGCGCATGTCGGCAGGAGTAAGGGAATGCCCTGATGATAAGGGCTTTGGCACGGCCGGCCGCCCGGGCCCACGCGCACCAGCCACGCCCAAAACACCTCAATTGCAGTCAAAAGTGCCTCCGGCCCACGGATAACGCGCGGAGACAGCTATTAATTTAATAGCAACCGAGGCGTATCTTTCAGCGTGGCAAATCGCTGAACCCCATGAGGAACTCGTCCACCGCACGCGCGGCCTGGCGGCCCTCGCGAATCGCCCAGACCACCAGGCTCTGGCCGCGCCGGATGTCGCCGGCCGCAAACACCTTGGGCACGCTGGTGGCGTAGCCGCCGTTGAAGTCGGTGTGCGCCCTGGCGTTGCCGCGGTTGTCCAGCTCGACGCCGAAGGCTTCGAGCACCGAGGCGACCGGCGAGACAAAACCCATGGCCAGCAGCACCAGGTCGGCCTTGAGCAGCTGCTCGGAACCCGGCACCTCGACCATCTTGCCGCCCACCCATTCGACGCGAACGGTTTTCAGGCCGGTGACCTTGCCTTTTTCACCGATCAGTTCCTTGGTCGAAATGGCGAACTCGCGCTCGCAGCCCTCTTCATGGCTGGAACTGGTGCGCAGCTTGATCGGCCAGTAGGGCCAGGTCATGGGACGGTTTTCTTCTTCCGGCGGCTGGGGCATCAGCTCAAACTGGGTCACGCTGGCCGCGCCATGGCGGTTGCTGGTGCCGACGCAGTCCGAGCCGGTGTCGCCGCCGCCGATCACGATGACATGCTTGCCGGAGGCAGACAGCTGGCCCTTGACCTTGTCGCCGGCGTTGACCTTGTTCTGCTGCGGCAAAAACTCCATCGCAAAATGCACGCCGTCCAGCTCGCGGCCGGGCACCGGCAGATCACGCGACTGCTCGGCGCCGCCGGTCAGGATGACGGCATCAAAGTCTTTTTGCAGTTGTTCGGCGGAAATCGTCTCCTTGGCCCAGTTGGTGACCTTGGAGTCCTTGGGCAGCTTGCCGACCAGCACGCCGCAGCGAAAAATGACGCCTTCGGCTTTCATTTGTTCCACCCGGCGGTCGATATGGATTTTTTCCATCTTGAAGTCGGGAATGCCGTAGCGCAGCAGGCCGCCGACGCGGTCGTTCTTCTCGAACAGCGTCACGTCATGGCCGGCGCGCGCCAGCTGCTGGGCCGCCGCCATGCCGGCCGGACCGGAGCCGACCACGGCGACCTTTTTGCCGGTTTTGTGTTTGGGCGGCTGCGGCGTGACCCAGCCCTCGGCCCAGGCGCGGTCAATGATGGCGTGCTCGATCGACTTGATGCCGACCGCGTCGTCGTTGACGTTCAGCACGCAGGCCGCCTCGCACGGCGCCGGGCAGATGCGGCCGGTGAATTCGGGGAAGTTGTTGGTGCTGTGCAGCGTGTCAATCGCGTTTTTCCAGTCGGCGCGAAACACCATGTCGTTGAAGTCGGGAATGATGTTGTTGACCGGGCAGCCGCTGTTGCAAAACGGCGTGCCGCAGTCCATGCAGCGCGCCGCCTGCCGGTTGGCCTGCGCGTCGTCCAGCCCGATGACAAACTCCTTGTAGTTCTTCAGGCGCTCGGGAATGGGCTTGTAGCCCTCTTCGATACGCTCGTAGTCCATGAAGCCGGTGATTTTTCCCATGACGTGTCCTGTGCAATTTTTTAAGCATTTTATGCCGCCAGCCCATGAATAACGGGCACATGCAGCTATTAAAACAATAGCAATTAATGAGCGTGAAGCGATTCAGGCGGGGGTGGCCTTATTTGGCCCCCACCGCTTCCAGGTTGGTGGCGACCTGCGAACGCGTGGTTTCGGTGGCCGCTTCCAGCCGGCGCTCCTTGCGCTCGATCAGCGCCCGCTTGTACTCATTCGGGAACACCTTGACAAACTTCAGCCGAGCTTCGCTCCAGTGATCGAGCAGTTCGCGTGCGCGCTTGCTGCCGGTCCAGCGGTTGTGCTCCTGCAGCAGGCGTTTGAGGATTTCCTCGTCGCTTTCGCCGGCATGCCAGTCCGACTTGTCATGGCTGTGCTGATCGGCCGTGCTGATCACCTTGTCCATGGACACCATGGCGGTGTTGCAACGGCTGGCAAACTGCCCGTCTTCGTCATAGACATAGGCCACGCCGCCGCTCATGCCGGCGGCAAAGTTGCGGCCGGTCTTGCCCAGCACCGCCACCGTGCCGCCGGTCATGTACTCGCAGCCATGGTCGCCGGTGCCTTCGACGACCGCCGTGGCGCCCGACAGTCGCACCGCAAAACGCTCACCGGCCACGCCGCTGAAGAAGGCTTCGCCGGTGGTCGCGCCATACAGCACGGTATTGCCGACGATGGTGTTTTTGTGCGACTCACCGCGAAAATCGATGCTGGGACGCACCACGATGCGGCCGCCACTGAGGCCCTTGCCAGTGTAGTCATTGGCGTCGCCAATCAGGTACAGCGTGATGCCCTTAGCCAGAAAGGCGCCAAAGGACTGGCCGCCGGTGCCTTCGAGCTGGATGCGCAGCGTGTCGTCGGGAAGGCCCTCGGGCCGCAGGCGCGTCAGTTCGCCCGACAGCATGGCGCCTACGGTACGGTTGACATTGCGCGCGACCTCGATGAACTGGACCTTCTCGCCTTTTTCCAGCGCGGCCCTGGATTTTTCAATCAGCCGCACATCGAGTGCTTTTTCAAGCCCATGCTCCTGCTGGTTCATGTGCATGCGCGGCACATCGGCCGGTACATTGGGCTGGTAAAACAGGCGGCTGAAATCGAGGCCGCTGGCCTTCCAGTGTTCGACGCCTTTTTGGGTGTCGAGCAGGTCGGCGCGGCCAATCAGCTCGTCAAAGGTGCGCAGGCCGAGTTGCGCCATCAGCTGGCGCGCTTCCTCGGCGACAAAGAAGAAATAGTTGACCACATGCTCGGGCTTGCCGCTGAACTTCTGGCGCAGCAGCGGGTCTTGCGTCGCCACCCCGACCGGGCAGGTGTTGAGGTGGCATTTGCGCATCATGATGCAGCCCTCGACCACCAGCGGTGCCGTGGCAAAGCCGAATTCATCGGCGCCCAGCAGCGCGCCTATCACCACGTCGCGGCCGGTTTTCATCTGGCCGTCGGCCTGCACGCGAATCCGGCCCCTGAGCCGATTCAGCACCAGCGTCTGCTGGGTCTCGGCCAGGCCGATTTCCCACGGCGAGCCGGCATGCTTGATCGACGACCAGGGCGAGGCCCCGGTGCCACCGTCATGGCCGGCAATCACCACGTGATCGGACTTGGCCTTGGCCACGCCGGCGGCAATCGTGCCGACACCGACTTCGCTGACCAGCTTGACGCTGATGCTGGCGCGCGGGTTGACGTTTTTCAGATCGTGAATCAGCTGCGCCAGGTCTTCGATCGAATAAATGTCGTGGTGCGGCGGCGGCGAGATCAAACCGACGCCGGGCACCGAGTAGCGCAGCGCGCCAATGTATTCGCTGACCTTGCCGCCGGGCAGCTGGCCGCCCTCGCCCGGTTTGGCGCCCTGCGCCATCTTGATCTGGATCTGGTCGGCCGACACCAGGTATTCGGCGGTGACGCCAAAACGGCCCGACGCCACCTGCTTGATTTTCGAGCGCAGTGAATCGCCCGCCTGCAACGGCAAGTCGACCTCGACCTGTTTCGGGCCGATCACGCTTTTCAGCGTCTCGCCCTGCTTGATCGTGATGCCCTTGAGCTCCTGCCGGTAGCGCGCCGGATCTTCACCACCCTCGCCGGTGTTGCTCTTGCCGCCGATGCGGTTCATGGCCACGGCCAGCGTGGCGTGCGCTTCGGTGCTGATGGAGCCCAGCGACATGGCGCCGGTGGCAAAGCGCTTGACGATTTCCTTGGCCGGCTCGACCTCGTCAATCGGAATCGCCTTACTCGGGTCGATCTTGAACTCGAACAGGCCGCGCAAGGTCATGTGGCGGCGGTTCTGGTCGTTGATGAGCTGGGCGTATTCCTTGTAGGTGTTCCAGTTGTTGGAGCGCGTGGAATGCTGCAGCTTGGCAATCGCGTCGGGCGTCCACATGTGGTCTTCGCCGCGCACGCGCCAGGCGTATTCGCCGCCGGCGTCCAGCGTGTTGGCCAGTACCGGGTCGTTGCTGAAGGCGGCGCGGTGCATGCGCAGCGCTTCCTCGGCAATCTCGAACACGCCCATGCCTTCGACCTGGCTGGCGGTGCCGGTGAAGAATTTGGCAACCGTGTCGCGGCTCAATCCAATCGCCTCGAACAGTTGCGCGCCGCAGTAGCTCATGTAGGTCGACACGCCCATCTTGGACATGATCTTGGACAGGCCCTTGCCGATGGCCTTGGTGTAGTTGTAAACCGCTTTTTCCAGGCTCAGGTCGCCCGGCAGGCCGGTGAACAGCTCGGCCAGGGTTTCCATCGCCAGGTAGGGGTGAACCGCCTCGGCGCCGTAGCCGGCCAGCACCGCAAAGTGGTGCACCTCGCGCGCCGAACCGGTCTCGACCACCAGGCCGGCCGTGGTGCGCAAGCCTTCCTTCACCAAATGCTGGTGAATCGCCGACAGCGCCAGCAGCGCCGGGATGGCAACCTGGGTGGCGCTGACGCCGCGGTCGCTGATGATCAAAATGTTCTTGCCGTCCTTGATCGCATCGACCGCTTCGGCGCAGAGCGAAGCCAGCTTGGCCTCCACGCCCTCATGGCCCCAGGCCAGCGGGTAGGTGATGTCCAGCGTGTAGCTCTTGAACTTGCCCTGGGTGTGCGCCTCGATGTTGCGCAGCTTGTGCATGTCGGCCACATTGAGCACCGGCTGGCTGACCTCGAGCCGCATTGGCGGGTTGACCTGGTTGATGTCGAGCAGATTCGGCTTGGGGCCGATGAAGGACACCAGCGACATCACGATGGCTTCGCGGATCGGGTCTATCGGCGGATTCGTCACCTGCGCAAACAACTGCTTGAAGTAGTTGTAAAGCGGCTTGTTCTTGTTGGACAGCACGGCCAGCGGGCTGTCGTTGCCCATGGAACCGGTAGCCTCTTCGCCATTGGTGGCCATGGGCGACATCAAAAACTTGATGTCCTCCTGCGTGTAGCCAAAGGCCTGCTGAAGGTCCAGCAGCGCAAGGTCATGCTGGCGGCTGGCCGGCGCGGCAGCGGCGGTCGGTTTGTCAGCCACATCGTCGAGCTTGATGCGCAGGTTTTCAATCCACTGCTTGTAGGGCTTGCTGTGGGCCAGCGTGGCCTTGATTTCCTCGTCATCGACCATGCGGCCCTGCTCCAGGTCAATCAGGAACATTTTGCCGGGCTGCAAACGCCATTTGCGCACGATCTTGTGCTCAGGGATGGGCAGCACGCCCGACTCGGACGCCATGATGACCAGGTCGTCGTCGGTCACGCAGTAGCGCGAGGGGCGCAGACCGTTGCGGTCCAGCGTCGCGCCAATCTGCCGGCCGTCGGTGAAGACGATGGAGGCCGGACCGTCCCAGGGCTCCAGCATGGCGGCGTGGTACTCGTAAAAGGCCTTGCGGCGTTCGTCCATGGTGGTGTGCTGCTCCCACGGCTCGGGGATCATCATCATCACCGCCTGGCTGATGGGGTAGCCGGCCATGGTCAGCAGTTCCAGGCAGTTGTCAAAGGTGGCGGTGTCGGACTGGCTGGCAAAGCTGATCGGGTAGAGCTTTTGCAGGTCGGCACCCAGCACCGGCGAGGACATCACGCCTTCGCGCGCCTTCATCCAGTTGTAGTTGCCCTTGACGGTGTTGATCTCGCCGTTGTGCGCCACATAGCGGTAGGGGTGGGCCAGCGGCCACTCGGGGAAGGTGTTGGTCGAAAAGCGCTGGTGCACCAGACCGAGTGCAGAAACACAGCGGGTGTCAGTGAGATCAAGGTAGTAAGTACCCACCTGATCGGCCAGCAGCAGGCCCTTGTAAACCACCGTGCGGCTGGACATGCTGGGCACGTAATACTCTTTGCTGTGCGTCAGCTGCAGGTTCTGGATGGCGGCGCTGGCGGTTTTGCGGATCACATACAGCTTGCGCTCCAGCGCATCCTGCACGATGACATCGTTGCCACGGCCGATAAAAATCTGGCGCAGTATGGGTTCCTTTTCGCGCACCGTGGGCGACATCGGCATGTCACGGTTGACCGGCACGTCGCGCCAGCCCAGCAGCACCTGGCCCTCGGCCTTGACGGCACGCTCCAGCGCCTGCTCGCAGGCCAGGCGCGAGGCATGCTCCTTGGGCAAAAACACCATGCCCACGCCGTATTCGCCGGGCGGCGGCAGTTGCACGCCCTGCCTGGCCATTTCCTCGCGGTAGAGCGCGTCGGGCAGCTGGATCAGGATGCCGGCGCCGTCACCCATCAGCTTGTCGGCCCCCACCGCACCCCGGTGATCCAGGTTTTCCAGGATCTTCAGGCCCTGCTGGACGATCGCATGGCTTTTATGGCCCTTGATGTGGGCCACAAAGCCGACGCCGCAGGCATCGTGCTCATTGGCGCCCGAGTACAAACCGTGTTGTTCAAAGTGTTGGATTTCAGCAGCCGTGGTCATGGCAGTTCCTCGTCGGTGGATTCAGGTTTTTTCGCAGGAATGTGAGCATAGTGCACTGCAACAAGAATGCCAAGTACTTTAATTGGGGTCAGATTCCAATTAAATCCCAATAAAATCAATCAACATTTAATTGGGGACATATTAAATTTCGATGATATTCGGATCATTTTTCGGTCGTCCATGGTTTTTTCAGGAGGTTTGCGGCTTGCCTGCCGGGCGTCCGGGCCGGATCTTCTGAACCCGTCTGTCAGTTCTTTTCTGCAAATCGGCCACGAATTTTTCATCACCCAGTGCCCAGCCGCTCAGGACGGAACGGGTTAACGCACTTTGCTGGGCCGGGCTGATACCGGCCCGCACCAATTCGGCGTAAGCCGCTTCGCGTGCGAACGGGGTATTGCCCAAGGTCCAGAACAGCGGATGCGGCGTTACCAGGCTGTCGGCGCGCAGGCCGGCGTAGTGGCCGTGGCTGGACCAGGGGTAGTCTTTGGCTTCTGCCACCATGCCGGCGCGCACCGGGTTGAGGTCGATATAGGCCATGCAGGCCAGCAGGTAACGGTCGGTTTCGATCAGGGTGGAGCGGTAGCGCCCTTCCCACAAGGTGCCGCTGCGGCCCTGCCTGTCGTTGAAGTAACGCACGTAACGCCGTCCGACGGCCTGCAGCATCTGGGGCAGACCCTCAGGCGTTTGCGGCGTGGCGAGCAAATGGAAATGGTTGCTCATCAACACATAGGCATGCACGGCCACGTCGAATTTTTGGGCGTTTTCAGCCAGCAGGTCCAGCAGCATCTGGTAGTCGGCCGTGGCTGCAAATATGGCCTGCCGGTTATTGCCGCGCTGGATGACGTGATGCGGGTAGCCGGGAACGGTCAGGCGGGGTAGACGGGCCATGGGATGCAAGGAATGAAGTTTGCTCCATGGTAATTGGAGTCTGACCCCAATAAGGATTTCCAATAGATATCTGGGTTCGTATCAGCGGATGATCTTGCCGTTCGGCGTAATGCTGACCAGGTCAATCGCGCGAACCGATTCGTATTTTTTGGCGCGCAGGTTGACGCGAAAGCCGCCCGCGTCGTAATCGGTCATCGAGGCGAAGGCTCTTTGCAGGGCCGCCCGGTCGGGCTTGCTGCTTCCCGGGTTGGCCGCCATGCTGCGGCGCACGCCTTCGGCAAAGCTGCGCGCGGCAATATAGCCCTCGACGCTTTCGTAACTCGGCGCCTGGTCGGTGTCATTCAGCGCGTCGAGGTACTCCTTGATGATCAAGGTGCCGGTGCTGCGCGGCGACGGAACCACCTGGGAGATCACGATGCCGCCAATCTCCTTGCCGAGGGCGCTGAACAAGGGGTCAATCCCGACCACCGAAAAATTCAAAAACTGGCCGGCAAAACCGGTGCGGCGCATCTTGCGGATAAAGGCGGCCGAGGAATTGAACAGGCTGACCTGGATGATGGCCTGCGGTTTGGCGCTCATCAACTGCGAGACGGCGGCATCGACCTTGTCGCTGTTGACCGGTGACATGGCGCTGGCCACCAGCGGAGGGAGCTTGAGGTCGCTCAGCGCCTGGCTGACGGCGGCCAGCCCGGCGCGCCCCATGGCGTCGTCCTCGGCAAAGACGGCAATGCGGTCCCAGTTAAGCGTGGCGCAGTGGCGCACCATTTTGAAGGCTTCATCAGACAGGGCCGGACGCACATGAAACACGTTGCTCAAGGCAGGATCGTGCAGCGCATCGGACGCGGCAAACGGCGCAAAAAATGGTATGCCCGTGGTCTGGGCCACGGCAAAGGCTGCGTCGCAGCCGGCGGTGCCGGCAGAGCCGAACAGCGCGTCCACGCCCTGCTCCATCAGCTGCCGGGCATTGCCGGCAGCCTTGGCGGGGTTGTAGCCGTCGTCCAGTGTCTTGACTTCAATTTTGTAGCCCGCCACACCATTCCTGGCATTGAGCGCATCGAAATAGATTTTGGCGCCATTGAAGTAGGCCAGACCGATCTGGTCGGCCGCGCCGGTAAGCGGAACCGACTGGCCCAGCACCAGCTTGCGCGGGCCCTTGGCGGCTTGTCCCCATAGCGCGGGGCTCGCCACGACGGCTGCGCCTGCAACACCCCCCCCGACAAACTGACGTCGATTGAAACCCATGACAAAACCTTTAATAGACGAAGCATGTTTGCGATTGCCACATCGTCAAGGCTGTAACTCTCGCGGGCAAGCCCCGCAGCGTAGCCTGTAAACCTTCAAAAGTCAGCATGGAAAACACCCGCAACACGATCACGCCATTCGTGGTCATCGGGATCCGCTTGCAATGGCAAAGTCGGCCGCGCAGGCCAGCCCTCAACCCGGAAATGCCGCGCGGCCCTTGAGGCGCTCATGCTCTTTGGTGGCAAAACGGTCCGTCATGCCGGCAATGTAGTCGGCCACCACCCGCTCCGGTTTGGCGCCCGCGGTGGGGGGCATATCGATGCCGTCGATGCGGTCGGTGTGCGCCTGCGGCATTTGCGCCGGGTCGGCCATGTAAACCTCAAACAGCTCGCGCATGACGTGTTTGGCGGCCTGGGTGGTCTGCATGACTTGCGGATGGCGGTACAAATTCTGGAGCAAAAAGCGCTTGAGAGACGCCGACTGCACCGCCATGCTGCCCGAAAAGCCGACCAGTGCAGCATGTTGGCGAACGTCCTGCACGCTGGACGGCGCGGCCTGCCGCAGCGCCGATCCGGTCGCATCCATCACGTCGTAGACCTGCGCGCTGAGCATGCGCCGTATGGTTTCAAACAGCAGGCGCCGACCCTGCAGACCAGGATGCGCGCCAAGCGATTCGCGGCGGTACTGGCTGAACAGTTCCACCTCATCGAGCTGCTCCAGGCTCAGCAAACCGGAGCGCACCCCGTCATCAATGTCGTGAGCGTTGTAGGCAATTTCATCGGCCAGATTGGCCAGTTGGGCCTCCAGGCTGGGTTGCTGCGGCCTGGGCCGCCCGGCAGTTGTGGCAGGCGCCAGAAAGCGCTGCGCCACGCCGCCCGGCTCGCGCGCCTCGATATGCCGGGCGTTGCGGCGGGAGCAGTGCTTGAGGATGCCTTCCCGCGTTTCAAAACTCAGGTTCAGGCCGTTGTAGGCCGGGTAGCGTTCTTCCAGCGCATCGACCACCCGCAGGCTCTGCAGGTTGTGCTCGAAGCCGGCGCTGTCGGGGTTGTGGTTTTTCAGGCATTGGTTCAGGGCATCCTGCCCGGCGTGGCCGAACGGCGTGTGCCCCAGGTCATGGGCCAGGGCAATCGCCTCGACCAGGTCTTCGTTGAGCCGCAGCGTGCGGGCGATGGAACGGCCGAGCTGCGCCACCTCCAGCGAATGCGTCAGGCGGGTGCGAAACAGATCGCCCTCGTGGTTCAGAAAGACCTGGGTTTTGTAGACCAGCCGGCGAAACGCGGTGGAATGCACGATCCGGTCGCGGTCGCGCTGAAACTCGGAGCGGGTCGGCGCGGCGGGTTCAGGGTAGCGCCGGCCGCGCGACAGAGCCGGGTCACAGGCATAGGCTGCCAGGGTCATGATTTAGTGAACAAACTGGCCGCCAGCCTTTACAGAACATGCACACACAGCTATTGTTTTAATAGCAATCAATATCGGAATCCGCTGCCTCGGCTCAGGCACAGCAGGCATCAATGACTTCCCGCACCAGAGCGTCGGGCGCGGGGCGCAGCACAGCTTTGCCGGGACCCTCAATCAGCACAAAGCGGATTTCACCGGCTTCGGATTTCTTGTCGATGCGCATCAGCGCCAGATAGCGGCCAGCGTTGTCGCTGACCGACAGCCGGGGCCCCTTCACGGGCAGACCCGCCGCCTGCACCAGCCGGGTCAGGCGCTCGACGAAAGCCGTGTCAACCAGCCCCAGCCGCTGCGACAACTGCGCCGCCATCACCATGCCGCAGCCCACGCCCTCGCCATGCAGCCATTCGCCATAACCGAGTCCGGATTCGATCGCGTGGCCGAAGGTGTGGCCAAAATTCAGGATGGCGCGCAGGCCCGACTCGCGTTCGTCCAGCCCGACCACCCAGGCCTTGATCTCGCAACTGCGCCGGATGGCATGCGCCAGCGCGGCCGGTTCCCTGGCCAGCAGCGCTTGCAGATTGGCTTCGATCCAGCCGAAAAACGCCATGTCGGCAATCGGCCCGTACTTGATGATTTCGGCCAGACCGGCACTGAGTTCGCGCGGCGGCAGGGTCTGCAGCACATCCAGGTCGCAGACCACCAGCTGCGGCTGGTAAAACGCCCCTATCATGTTTTTGCCCAGCGGGTGGTTGATGGCGGTTTTGCCGCCGACCGAGGAATCCACCTGAGCCAGCAAGGTGGTGGGCAGTTGCACAAAGGGCACGCCGCGCATGTAGCTGGCCGCGGCAAAGCCAGTCATGTCACCCACCACGCCACCGCCCAGTGCAAACAGCACGGTTTTGCGGTCACAGCCGTTTTCCAGCAAGGCGTCGAAAATCAGCTGCAGGGTCGGCCAGTCCTTGTGCGCCTCGCCATCGGGCAGGGTCACCAGCAGCACTTTGTCATAGCGCGCTTGCAGGGTTTGCATGAGCTGCGCCGCATACAGCGGTGCGACAGTCGTGTTGGTCACCACCAGCGCCGTTTGCGCCTTGGGTAAATACTGATAAGTCAGCGCATTGCCCAGCAGTTTTGGACCAATGGTGATGGGATAGCTGCGCTCGGCCAGATCAATCTGGACCTGGGCTGGCGGGAGATCAGGATTTGCTTGCATGGCTGCAAGTGTAGAGGCTCGAACCAGCCCGGCGGGCACAACGGACTTTGCCGCGGCTACCGGGAATAGGCGGCCATCAAGGCGCAGAAAGCACGCCCGCCAGCTCCAGTTGCATCACGATCATGTTGACCAGCGTGGCGACCGAAGGGCGCCCGGTTTCAATCACAAACTGCGCGGTTTCCCGATAAAGCGGGTCGCGGGCCGTGTAAAGATCGCGCAAACGGCTCAGCGGATCGGCGACCTGCAGCAATGGCCGGTTCTGGTCATGGCGCAAGCGGCGAAACACCTCTTCCGGGGCAGAGTGCAGATATACCACCTGGGTGCGTCCGCGCAAATGGGCCCGATTGGCGGGACGCAGCACCGCCCCGCCGCCAGTGGAGATCACGCACGACCCTTCCTGGGTCAGCTCATCCATCACTTGTTGTTCCAGATCGCGAAAAGCCGCCTCCCCTTCGCGTTCGAAAAACTCACGGATGGAGCAGGCAATGCGCTGCTCGATGACCTGGTCCGAATCAACAAAACGCAAGCCCAGCCGCCGGGCCAATTGCCTGCCCACGGTGGATTTACCGGAGCCGGGCAGGCCCACGCAGGCGATTTTCAACGGGTGTTCAGTCACTTGAGTTTGGGTGTCGTCGGCTCAAGGCGAGGGTAACAGAGCCGCCCTGCCCCGGTGTGACGCAGCGCGGCAGAAAAAGACACCTCGCCGCTCCGCGACGCCGCCTTGCTCGCCCACAGCGCCCATAGGGCGCGCCACATCGCTTAACGCAGGGCCGCCCCGTTGGTCAGCATTTTAGGCGTGATGAAGACCAGCAGTTCGGTCTTGGTGGCGGTGCGGGTCCGGGTCTTGAACAGGTTGCCGATGGCCGGCAAATCGCCCAGCAACGGCACCTTGGTTTCATCTTCCCTGTCGTTCTGCTCGTAAATGCCACCAATCACTACCGTTCCGCCATTCTCGACCAGCACCTGCGTCTGGATATGCTTGGTATCGATGGCAAAACCGTTGGACGTGGAGCGGCCGACGCTGTCCTTGTTGACATCCACATTCAGGATAATGTTGCCCTCTGGCGTGATCTGTGGCGTCACCTCGAGCTTCAGATTGGCCTTGCGAAAGGCAATCGAAGTGGCACCGCTGGAGGTCGCCTGCTGGTAGGGCAGTTCGGTACCCTGTTCAATCAGCGCCTTGACCTGGTCGGCGGTCACGATTCGCGGGCTGGAGACAATCTTGCCTTTGCCGTCGGCCTCGGCGGCGGAAATCTCGAGGTTCAGCAAGCGGGTGACCGCCGAGTTGAAGAGCGAGATGGCGAAGGTGGACGCCGGAAAGCCGTTTTGACCTACGCCGGGAAGCTGTACAAAATCGCCCCCCGTGGTTCCCGCAACACCACTCACATAGCTACTTCCGAAAGAATTATTTTTTCCTCCATTGAGCGAAAACGGGTGCCCCCCGAGCCTTACGCCCAGCGATTTTCCAAAGGTATCGCTGGCCTCCACGATGCGTGCTTCGATCAGCACCTGCCGCACTGGCACATCAAGCTTGGCGATCAGTTCCTGCACCTGCTCAAGTTTGGATGGAATATCGGTCACGAACAGCTGGTTGGTACGCGATTCAGCAATCACGCTGCCACGAGTAGACAATATTTTGGTGGCACCCGGACCGCCTGCTCCTTGCAAGCTTGCAGCTATATCCGCCGCTTTTGCGTAATTAAGCTTGAAATCCTGGGTACGAACCGCTTCGAGACTCTGAATGGAATTTTTGGATTCCAGTTCCTGCTTATCCTTGGCCGCCAGTTCGTCCTTGGGCGCAATCAGCAACACGTTGCCGGATTTGCGCATGCCCAGTCCTTTGGCCTGCAAAATAATGTCCAGCGCCTGGTCCCACGGAACGTCTTTCAGGCGCAGGGTGACCGAACCGGTGACGGTGTCGGACGTCACGACGTTGAAGTTGGTGAAGTCGGCAATCACCTGCAGTAGCGAGCGGATTTCAATGTTCTGGAAATTAAGCGACAACTTCTCGCCGTTGTAGCCAGGACCTTGTGTCAGCTTGTTGGCGTCGACCTTTTGCTGGCGTACTTCCAGCACAAACTGGTTGTCACTCTGGTAGGCACTGTGCTCCCACGCGCCTTTGGGCTCGACCACCATGCGGACCTTGTCGCCCGACTGGAAAGTGGTCACGGTTTGAATCGGGGTGCCAAAATCGGCCACGTCGAGACGGCGACGCAGGCCCTCGGGCAAGGCAGTCTTCAGAAATTCGACCACCAGTGTCTGGCCTTGCTGGCGAATGTCCACCCCGACCTGGTTGTTGGCCAGTCCGACAATAATGCGCCCCGCACTATCGGCACCGCGGCGAAAATCAATGTCCTTGAGCGGCAGGGTGTCCCGGTTGCGGCTTTCGGCAAATACCGGCGCGGCAGCCACGGAAGGGGCCGCCGCCGTCGCCTGCTCAAGGGTAATCAGCAAGGACTTGCCCTGGATCTCGGCCTTGTACGCGGTCGGGGTTTTCAGGTTAAGCACCACGCGCGTGCGCTCGCCGGCCTGCACCACATTGGCCGAACGCAGGTTGCCGAGGTTGAGGTCCACCGCCGTGCGCCCCATGGAGTTGCTGACCCCCGGAAAATCAAGTGCAATGCGCGCTGGGGTCTGGATCGTAAAGCCGGTCGGCAAGGCGGTCAGCGGCTGGGCCAGATCAATGCGGATCACCTCGGTGCCGCCCTGGATGGAACCCGAAACCGCCTCGATGGCATTCTGCGCCTGCGCCAGCGTCGGCGCGCTGGCCGCGCACAATGCCACGACCAGCGATGCGCTCCCGACCACTCGCCCAAGCAGACGTTGCAGGCCGCTGCGCACCGACCCCGCCTCTGATACCCATGTCTGCTTGTTCATTTTGTTCCCTCTAAAAGCTGTAATGTCGCCGGCCGCTCTGTCCATTCGCCCGCCGCGTCCTGCACGATTTCCCGCAAGGTGATCCCGGTCTCGGTGACCTTGGTGATGCGGCCATAGTTCTGGCCCAGATAGTTGCCGACCCGCACCTGGTAGATCAGGTTGTCTACCCGAACCAGAGCCACTGGCTGACCCACCTTGATCAGGCTGCCGACCATCACCACGGCATCCAGCGGGGACGCCTCCAGCGGTTCCTTGCGGCGGTTCAGTTCGGGCGCAATCAGGGCCGCATTGGCAGAGACCTGGTTGGCATCGCGCTTCAAAGCCTGCGTCAGCTTCTGGTTGCTGAAGGGCTCAATCGACGCCTCCTGGTTGTAGGCTTGCGGCGAAAATTTGGTCGGCTCCGGCAATGGCTCGATCCGGGGCCTGGTCGCATTGCGCTGCTCGGTCATCCACTGCTGCAACTCCTCCTGCTCGGACGACCCGCAACCGGAGATGCCGATCAGGACCAAGACCAGCCCCGCTGCGACGGCATAGTGAATACGCCTCATTTTTTGGCTCCCGGCACAGTCTTGCGCTGCAAGGCGACCTCGTCACTGTCCAGGTAGCGGAAGGTCTTGGCCGTGGTATCCATGGTCAGGTTGCCATCCTTCAAGGGCACGATGCTTATGTTGTTGAGCGTCACAATGCGTGAGAGATTGGCGATATCGGCCGCAAAAGACCCCATGTCGTGATACTTACCGGTCACCCGCACGGCAATCGGCAACTCGGCGTAATATTCCTTGACGCTGACCTGGCCAGGCCGGAACAGTTCAAACTGCAGACTGCGCCCCAGGCCGGCCTGGTTGATGTCAGACAGCAGGGCATCCATTTCAGCCTTGCTGGGCAGCTGTTTTTCGAGCTGCGTCACGTACTGCTGCACCTGCTCGCGCTGCTTCTTCAGGGCATCCAGATTGACGGCCTGGACCAGTTTTTTCTTGTAGTCTTCCTTCAGTTGCATTTCAGTGGCTTGCTCGGCGGTCAATTCCTCATCGGAAGATTTCAGCCATGCGAACCAGAGCGCCACCACCACAAACACGGCCAGGCCAACGCACAGCAGATAGCGCGGCAAGGCCGGCCAGGACGGTGGATCGTTGGGGTCCAGTCCGGAAAACTGCGCCTTCAGTCTTGCCTGAACGGCGCTGGAGTCGATGGAAATTTTGGGAGTTTTTGCCATGTTCGGTCTCGTTCAAACCCGTGTCACATCTTGGCTGCGGCGGAAGCCGCAGGCTTGGCGGCGACGGCGGGCATGGCGGTAGCGGACGCCGAATTTGCGGGGGCGGAGCTGGCAGCCTTTGGATCGCTGACCCGTTTCAGGCCTACCCGCATGGAAAAATTGGAAACGCGGCGTTGATCGCGCTGACTCAGCGCCACCGTGCTGGCCGTGATTTCCACCAGCTCGGGTTTGGTCAGCCAGGGGCTGTTGTTGGACAAGTTGCGCAGCAATTCCGACACCCGTTCATTGGACTGGGCGACGCCGGTGAGCAGGACCGTCTGGTTGTCCTGCTTCATGCTGTTGATATACACCCCATCGGGCAACTGCCTGACCAGTTCGCTGAGCAGGTAGACCGGCAGGTTGCGGTTGCCCTGCAAATCTTCCACCGCATTTTGCCGCGCCCGCAGTGCCGCAATCTCCGCCTGCAAGGTCGCGATGTCCTTGATCTGGCTTTCCAGCCGGGCGATTTCGGTTTTCAGAAAGGTGTTCTTGCCTCGCTGGCTTTCAATCTGGGCCAGGTACCAGGAGTACACCCCCGCACAGATCAACAGGCCAATCAGCGCGGCAATGCCCAGCGTCGCGAAAAATACCTCCCGCCTGCGCTTGCGCGCAGCTTCGCGGTGCGGGAGCAAATTGACAAGAATCACTGAACAAACCTCCGCAGGGCCAGGCCGCAGGAGGTCAGATAGGAGGAGGCCTCACGCCGCATCTTCTTTTCCCGCACATTGCTGCCGATTTCCATCCCCTCAAAAGGATTGGCCAGCAGGCAGGCAAAAGAAGTCTGCTGAATGACCGAATCGGACAGGCCAGGCAATGCCGATGACCCGCCCGCCAGCATCACGTAGTCCACCTTGTTGTAAGGCGTGCTGGTAAAAAAGAACTGGAGGGCGCGGCCAATTTCCTGCGCCATGCTCTCCACAAAAGGTTTGAGCACGCTGGACTCATAGTCTTCCGGCAAATCACCGCTGCGCTTCTTGCTTTCTGCCTCATCGGATGAAAAGCCATACTGGCGCACAATCAATTGAGTCAGTTGCGCACCGCCAAATGCCTGATCACGCTCGTAAAGTACATCATCATTGCGTATCACCTGCATACTGGTGGTTAACGCACCCACTTCGAACAAGGCGACCATGGTATCCATACCCTTGTTGGGCAGGTTTTCGATCAGTCGTGCCGTCGCCAGCCGGGAGGCGTAGGACTCGACGTCGACCACAATGGGTTTGAGCCCTGCCGCCTCGGCCAGCCCCTGGCGATCCTGCACTTTTTCCTTGCGTGAAGCGGCAATCAGCACTTCCACATCGCCGCTGGAGTTGGCGCTTGGGCCTACCACGCAGAAGTCAAGACTCACTTCGTCGAGTGAAAACGGAATATATTGATTGGCTTCGGATTCGACCTGGATTTCCAGTTCGGCATCGGTCAGGCCACCAGGCAAGATGATTTTCTTGGTGATGACCGCCGAAGCCGGCAAGGCCATGGCCACGCTTTTGGTCCGGGTTCCACTCTTTTTGACGACCCGGCGCACGGCATCGGCCACCTCGTCGAACTTTTCGACATTGCCATCCGTGATCCAGCCGTGTTCCAGCGGCTCGATCGCACAGCGCTCTAGCACCAGCTGCCCGGTCTTGTCGCGGCTCAACTCCACCAGCTTGACGCTGGACGAACTGATATCCAGGCCCAGCAGCGCGGGTTCCTGGCGGTTGAATAACGATCCCAGAGAGATCAAGGCGGTCCCCAAATGACGGCTAATATGTAGCCCTGCATACTTAAGAAATCACTTGAATAGTAGCAGTAAGCTCTTTGTGCAGTAAGGATTTTCCCCGTCCTCTTCGCCTTCAGCGTTGTCAAAAGCAGACGCTTTTAGCGCCTCCTGCAAAATGCAAGCTGAGGCAAAGTACTGCCTGCAAACGTAAAAGTATCGAGTTTTGGACCATTCCTGATACCTTTGGGCATCCGGATTTTTATAATAACTGCGCGACATCACGACTGCCTACATGCCCTCCACGCCTTCCTCTTCCGAGCCAAAATCCGTTCCCGTGCAGCAATCCAATTGGTCGCGGTGGCTGCTCAAAGCCTTCTCCTGGAGCGTCGGTCTGCTGCTGGCGGGAATCGTCGGCGTTGTGCTGTTTGTGGCCGTTGCGCTGGCGGTGGCCTACCCCAACCTGCCCGACATTTCCGAGCTGTCGGATTACCGGCCCAAGCTGCCCCTGCGCGTTTATTCCTCTGACGGCGTTCTGATTGGCGAATTTGGTGAAGAACGGCGCAACCTGACCCCGATCAAGGACATTCCCCAGGTCATGAAAGATGCAGTACTGGCGATAGAGGACGCCCGCTTCTTCTCGCACGGCGGGGTCGACTACATGGGCGTGATGCGCGCCGGCATGGCCAACCTGGGACGGGCCAAGAGCCAGGGGGCGTCGACCATCACCATGCAGGTGGCACGCAATGTGTACCTGTCGGCCGAAAAAAGCTACACCCGCAAGATCTACGAAATCCTGCTGACCTTCAAGCTCGAGCATCTGCTCAGCAAAGACCAGATTCTGGAAATCTACATGAACCAGATTTTTCTGGGCAACCGGGCCTACGGCTTTGCCGCCGCCTCCGAGGCCTACTTCGGCAAGCCCCTGAAAAACGTGTCGATCGCCGAGGCCGCCATGCTGGCAGGCCTGCCGAAAGCGCCCTCGGCCTACAACCCCATCATCAACCCCAAGCGCGCCCGCGCCCGCCAGCTCTACATTATTGAGCGCATGCAGGCCAACGGCTTCATCACAGCCGATCAGGCGCTGACGGCCAAGGAAGAAGAACTGAAGGTCAGGACCGGGCCCGACGCTGGCCGGGTGCACGCCGAATATGTGGCCGAAACCGTGCGCCAGCTGGTCTACAACCAGTATGGCGACGAGACCTACACCCGCGGCCTGAATGTCTACACCACGCTGCGCGCCACCGACCAGACGGTGGCCTACAAGGCCCTGCGCAAGGGCATCATGGATTACGAGCGCCGGCAGATCTACCGCGGTCCGGAAAAATTCATCGACCTGCCGGCCAACCCGCAGGAAACCGAAGATGCGATTGACGACGCGCTGGCCGACAACCCCGACAACGGCGATGTGATGTCGGCCGTGGTGCTGGAAGCCAGCCCGAGGCGGATTGTGGCCATGCGCCAGAACAGCGAAACGGTGGAAATCACTGGTGAAGGCCTCAAACCCGCGCAGTCCGGTCTGGCCGACAAGGCCGGCCCCAACATCCGGATTCGCCGTGGCGCCCTGATCCGCGTGGCCAAAACGCCGAAAAACACCTGGGAAATCACCCAGTTGCCCGAGGTCGAGGGCGCTTTTGTGGCGCTCGACCCGCGCGATGGCGCGGTGCGCGCGCTGGTCGGGGGCTTTGATTTCCAGAAGAACAAGTTCAACCATGTGACCCAGGCCTGGCGCCAGCCGGGCTCCAGTTTCAAGCCCTTCATCTACTCGGCCGCGCTCGAAAAGGGCTTCACGCCGGCCACCGTGATCAACGATGCCCCCTTGTTTTTTGACGCTGGCGTCACCGGTGGCCAACCCTGGGAACCGAAAAACTACGACGGCAACTTCGACGGCCCGATGAGCATGCGGACCGGCCTGAAGAAGTCCAAAAACATGGTCTCCATCCGCATCCTCCAGTCGGTGGGCGCCAAGTATGCGCAGGACTGGATCACCCATTTCGGCTTCGAGGCAGAAAAACACCCGGCCTACCTGACCATGGCGCTGGGCGCCGGCTCGGTCACCCCCATGCTGATGGCCACCGCCTATTCGGTTTTTGCCAACGGTGGCCACCACGTCAACCCCTACCTGATCACCAAAATCAGCGATCAGCGCGGTAAGGTGCTGCTTGACACCCAACCACCGGTGCTTGACGAGTCGTCCCGGGTCATTGATGCCCGCAACGCCTTCATCATGGACAGCCTGCTGCAGGAAGTTGCGCGCTCGGGCACGGCCGCCAAAGCCCAGGCCACACTCAAGCGGCCCGACCTGTTTGGCAAAACCGGCACCACCAACGACTCGATCGACACCTGGTTTGTCGGTTTTCAGCCGACGCTGACGGCAGCGGTCTGGATGGGTTACGACACCCCGAAAAAACTCGGCGACCGCGAGACCGGCGGCGGCCTGAGCCTGCCGATCTGGATCAACTTCATGGAGTACGCGCTCAAGGGGATTCCGGTCTCCGAGTACACGGCGCCCGAAGGCGTGGTCAACATTGGCGGCGAGTGGTACTACAACGAATATGCCCGCGGTGCCGGCGTCAGCAGCGTGGGCACGCAAGACCCGGCGGCGGCCAGCACCGGCCAGTCGTCCGACCCGAACGCGGCGGCTGAGGCGGGACAGCCCTCCGAGGAGAAGAAACGCATTCTGGACCTGTTCAAGAACTGAGGCTCAGAGCGCCGGGGCTGCGTAGAAAAAGGCCCGCGATGCGGGCCTTTTTTATGGCTCGCTGCCGGGCGGCCTGAACAACAGCGCCTGCCCCGCCTGCTCGCTCGCATAGCGCGACAAATTGGCAAAAAACTCGCTGGCGTCCTTGGTATCCGTCCATTGCCCGCTATTGAATTTATAGTGAAACCCGCCGGCTCTGGCGGCCATCCAGATTTCCTGCAGCGGTTTTTGCAGGTTGATGATGATCTGGCTGCGGTTTGAAAACGTCAGCGTGATCATGCCGCCAGTGCGCTGGTTGTCCAGGTCTGCATCGGTTTCATCGTTGATCCGGTCGCAGGCCACCTCGACCGCCTTCAGCGCGCTCTCGGCCAGGTCCTGGTATTGAAGGTCCGTCATTACAATCCTGTCATGGTTTCTCTGCATCAAATTTTAGGCCGCATTCGCGCCTGTAGCCCCCGGCATGGTCTTGTCACGGCGACGCTGGGCGCCGCGGCGCTGGCGGCTTGCGGCCAAAAAGGCCCGCTGTTCCTGCCGGTGCCACCCCAGCTTCCCGTTTCCGCGCCCGCCACCGCGCCGGCGCCCGTTGCGGCCGCGCCCACGTCCCCTGCCTCCCCTGCCTCGGCCGCCCGATGAATCACTTTTCCACCCAAGCCCCTCAGGTCGAGGCCGCAACGCTCCCCGGCCAACCGTTTGTCGCCTACCGCGAGGGCTCGCTTCACCTCGAAAAGGTGGCCCTGTCGGCCCTGGCCCAGCAGCATGGCACGCCGCTGTTTGTTTATTCCAAGGCCGCCATGCTGTCGGCGCTGGCCGCCTACCAGCGCGGTTTTGCCGGCCGCGATGCACAAATCTGCTACGCCATGAAAGCCAATTCCTCGCTCGGCGTGCTGCAGGTGTTTGCCCAGGCCGGCTGCGGCTTTGACATTGTGTCGGGCGGCGAACTGGAGCGGGTGCTGGCTGCGGGCGGCAAGGCCGAAAAAATCATTTTCTCGGGCGTCGGCAAGACCCGCGCCGAGATGCGCCAGGCACTGGCGGCGGGCATAGGCTGCTTCAACGTCGAAAGCGAAGCCGAGCTCGACGTGCTGTCCGACATCGCCCTGGCGATGGCGCTGCAGGCCCCCGTCAGCATTCGCGTCAACCCGAATGTGGACCCGAAAACCCACCCCTATATTTCCACCGGCCTGAAGGGCAACAAGTTTGGCGTGGCGCATGAAGACGCGCTGCGCATTTACCGGCATGCGGCCTCGCTCAAGGGCCTGCAGGTGGTGGGCATCGACTGCCACATCGGCTCGCAGATCACCGAAACCACGCCCTACCTGGACGCGATGGACCGGGTGCTGGACCTGGTTGCCAGCATAGAAGCCGCCGGCATTGCGCTGGCGCACATCGACTTCGGCGGCGGACTGGGCATCAATTACAACAACGACACCCCGCCCGAGGCCGACGCGCTGTGGCGGCAACTGCTGGCCAAACTCGATGCGCGTGGCCATAGCGGCAAAAAACTGATGATAGAGCCCGGCCGCTCGCTGGTCGGCAATGCCGGCGTCTGCCTGACCGAGGTGCTTTACCTCAAACCCGGCGAGCAAAAGAACTTCTGCATCATCGACGCCGCCATGAACGACCTGCCGCGCCCGGCCATGTACCAGGCGTTTCATGCCATCGTGCCGGTGGTCCCCGGTAGCCAGGCCCCAGCCGCAAGCTACGACGTGGTGGGCCCGGTCTGTGAGAGCGGCGACTGGATTGGCCGTGATCGGCAGCTGGCGGTCAGCGCGGGCGATGTGCTGGCGGTGTTGTCGGCGGGCGCGTATTGCATGAGCATGGCCAGCAACTACAACACCCGGGGTCGCGCCGCCGAGGTGCTGGTGGATGGCGGCCAGGCCCACCTGATTCGCCGCCGCGAGAGCGCTGCCGACCAGATGCGCCATGAGCAGCTGGTCTGAAGCCAGGGCCTCAGTTTGCTATTTTTATGATAGCTGCCTGCGCGCGATAACCGTGGGCTGCGGCCTCTTTTTCTTCAAGTATTGCTGCAAGCGCCAGCCCAGCAGCACGGCGATGATGGCGGCATAGACGAACACCTCGGCAAAGTTGTTCTTGCCGGCGCGCATCCAGAAGAAGTGCAACAGCGCCAGGCCGGCAATCAGGTACACCAGCTTGTGCAGCAGTTGCCAGCGTTGGGCGCCCATGGCCTTGATGGCGGCATTGAACGAGGTGGCGGCCAGCGGCGTGAGCAGCACAAACGAGGAAAACCCGACCAGGATGAAGGGCCGCTTGGCAATGTCCTTGGCGATGTCGGGTACGTCAAAGCCCATGTCAAACCAGCTGTAGCTGAGCAGATGGACGATGACGTAAAAGTAGACAAACAAGCCCAGCATGCGCCTGAAACGCGCCAGCGCCGCTGTGCCGCTAATGACCCGCAGCGGCGTGACCGTCAGCACCAGGCACAGAAAGCGCAGCGTCCAGTCGCCGGTGGCGCGGATCAGTGCCTCTTGCGGATTGGCGCCCAGCTGGTTGGTGAAGGCGCCGTAAAAAAGCCAGCCAAACGGCAGCAGGCACAGTACAAACAGCAGGGGCTTGGCCGCCGGGTGCAGCAGGTAGCGCTGCAAGGGCTTGGGCGCGGCAGCCATCAGAAGTTCTTCTTGAGATCCATGCCCGCATACAGCTGGCCGACCTGCGCTTCGTAGCCGTTGAACATCAGGGTCTTGCGCTTTTTGGCAAACAGCCCGTCCTCGCCAATGCGGCGCTCGCTCGCCTGGCTCCAGCGCGGATGGTCCACCTCGGGGTTCACATTCGAGTAAAACCCGTATTCGTTGGCCGCCGCCTTGTTCCAGGCGGTTTTGGGCTCCTTGTCGGTAAAGCGGATTTTGACAATGCTCTTGCCGCTTTTGAAACCGTACTTCCAGGGCAGCACCATGCGTACCGGCGCGCCATTCTGGTTCGGCAACACCTCGCCATACATGCCAAACGTCAGCATTGCCAGCGGATGCATGGCTTCGTCCATGCGCAGCGCTTCGACATAGGGCCAGTCCAGCACGCGCGAGCCGACGAAGGGCATGGTCTTGGGGTCGGCCAGGGTGACAAACTCGACGTACCTGGCGCTACCCAGCGGCTCCACCTTCTTGATCAGTTCGGACAGCGAATAGCCGACCCAGGGAATCACCATGGACCAGCCTTCGACGCAGCGCAGGCGGTAGATGCGTTCTTCCTGCGGGCTGAGCTTGAGCAGCTCTTCGAGCGTGTAGCTTCGGGCTTGCTTGACCAGGCCTTCGATCGCCACCGACCAGGGCTTGGTCAGCAGCGTGTGGGCATTTTTGACCGGGTCGGCCTTGTCGGTGCCGAACTCGTAGAAGTTGTTGTAACTGGTGGCGTCCTTGTACTCGGTGATTTTTTCCATGGTCACCGCGCCGGGCACGGCGGATTTGCCGGCCGCCAGCGCCGCCAGCTTGCCCGGTTTTTGCACGGTTTGCGCCAGCGCCTGACGGCCGGCCCAACTGGCCAGGCCAGCGCCGGCCACCCCGGTCGCCATCAGTTTGATCAGGTCGCGGCGGCGCTGGTAAGCGCCCCGCGCGGTGATTTCACTGGGCGTCGGGTGGTCAAAGCCGCTGGCGTTCGTCTTGATGAGCATGGTGCTGTCCTTGCAATGTCGTTAAAGGTTAGTCTGGGTACGCAGCAACTTCTTACAAGGATTCAGCGCCGCGCTACAAGGTTCCGTAGCTGTGCAGCCCCGACAGGAACATGTTGACCCCCAAAAAGGCAAAAGAGGTCACGGCCAGGCCGGTCAGCGCCCACCAGGCCGCCACCGTGCCGCGCAGGCCTTTCATGAGCCGCATGTGTAGCCAGGCCGCGTAGTTGAGCCAGACAATCAGCGCCCAGGTTTCCTTCGGGTCCCAGCTCCAGTAGCCGCCCCAGGCCTCGGCGGCCCACAGCGCGCCCAGCACGGTGGCGATGGTGAAAAACGCAAAGCCGACGGCAATCGCCTTGTACATCACGTCGTCCAGCACCTCGAAGCTCGGCAGGCGCGCCGCAATGCGCTGGCGCCCCAGCAGGATGCCGGCGGCAATCAGGCCGGAGACCAGCAGATAGCCGACCCAGTAATGGCTGCCGCCCGCTTGCAGCGGCGATTGGCGAAAGACAATCGGCACGAAACACAGCACCACGCCCAGCAGCCACAGCGGCGTAAGCCGGTACCAGCGGGTTTCTGCCGCCTGCTGCTTGATCAGGTAGGCCAGCGACACCATGGCCGCCAGCGAGAACATGCCGTAGCCGATGAAGTTGGCCGGCACATGCAGCTTCATCCACCAGCTTTTCAGGGCCGGCACCAGCGGCTGGATCTCATGGGCTTCGCGCACCACGGTGTACCAGAGCAGAAAGCCCACGGCCGCGCTGACCACCAGCATCACAAAGGCGCCCAGCGCGCGGGTCTTGTACTGCGCTTCAAAGTACAGGTAAAACGCCGCCGTCATCCAGCAAAACAGCACAAACACTTCGTACAGGTTGCTGACCGGAATATGGCCGACGTCGGCGCCTATCAGGTAGCTCTCGTACCAGCGCACCAGGGTGCCGGTCAGCGCCATGCCGACGGCGACCCAGGCGATCCTGGAGCCGAGCGATTCCAGCGTGCCGCTCTGGCCTTTGCTGAACATGCCCAGCCAGTAAAAAATCGTGCTCATGAAAAACAGCACGCTCATCCACAAAATCGCCGACTGGCTGGACAGGAAGTACTTGAGCCAGAACACCTGATCGGCCCGCGCCAGATCGCCTTGATAGGACGCGATGCCCAGCAGCGCAAAACCAGCCACCAGCAGCATCAGCAGCCGCAGCGGGCGCCAGAACCAGCCCATGGCCGTTGCGGCCGGAATGGCGGCCAGCAAGATGCCTTTTTCGTAGACATCCATGAACGCGCCGTAACGCGCCAAGGCATACAAAAAGCCCGAAGCCACGACCAGCGCAAAGACCCAGTCAAAGGGGTTGCGCCTGGAAAAATAGCCTTCATGCAGGCTCAGCGTGGTGCTGCCGCCGCCGCTGCGCTCGGCGTGGGGCTGCGCCGTCAGGGTGGTGGTGGTGGTGATGCTCGTCGTGTTCATGGGGCCACCTTCAACAGTTTGGTTTTCAACATCTCGAACTCCTTGTCTCCGTCCATGGTTTTGCGGTTGGTCGACAACGCCATGGTGGCGTGGCTGCCCTGCGGATCCGCCGCGCCGCCATCTGCCGGATTGTGCGGGGCCAGCCAGACCCAGACCCGGCGCTCGCGCACATACAGCATGGCAAACACGCCCAGAATCAAAAAGGCGCAGCCGAGGTAGACAATGGTTTTGCCCGGCGCGCGCGCCACCTGGAACACGCTGGCCTGCACCTGGGTGAAGTCTTTCAACTCAAAGGCCATGGGCGCCGGGTAAAAATGCGCGTCCGACAGGCTCAGCACCATCTGCGACATGAAGGCCTGCGTGCTTTCATCGAGCGGCAGCGGCTTGAGGCCGGCCTGCTGACGCGTCATCTGGGTCAGCTCGAACAGCACGCCATTGAGGATGCGCACCAGCACCTCACCGGCCCGGTTGCGCTCGGCCTCGGGCACATTGGCCTCCATGAAATCGGACACCGCCTGCAGGCCGGCCGCGGTCTTGACCGCCCCGCCAGTCGCCGCGTCAGCCCTGGCATCGGGGCCGGCGCCGGCAAACAGCGCCAGCGCCCGCGACGCCGACGCGCCGAGTTGCGTGGCCAGATCGGGGCGGTCTGCGCCCACCGCCTGGCGCGCATAGCGCTGCACCGCGGCTTCGCGCTGCGCCGGATTCGCCAGCGCCGCGCGCAGCCGCAAAAAGGTCTGCATGCCGCCTTCCGCATCGGCCGGAACGCGCAGGTACTGAAACGCATCGGCCGGGTTTTCGCGCACGCCCAGTAAAAACACCGCCGGGCTGCTGGCGGCGGCGTCCACCTTGACCGGCAGCATGTAGTTGTGAAACTCGCGTGCCTGGCCGGCCGCGTCGCGCAGCTTGTAGCTCACGCTGGGGCCGACGTTGCGCAGCTCTTTTTGCGTCACGGTCTTGTTGGCGGCGCCGAGCCGGCTGTCAATTGCCTGGTGCAAGTCGACCTTGCGCACGTCGGCGCCCGAGCCGTCCGGCGAACTGCCCATGCTGCCGCCGGCGGCAAAGTTTTCCACGTTGATGACGCGCAACGCGGTGTATTCCAGCGTCAGCTTTTCCGGGCCGTTGGAGAGGTTGCTGGAGCCGCCAATCGTGCCCTGGATTTCAAACGGCTTGCTGGCTGCATTCATCGGCACCGCCTTGAGCGTCACGCTGGAGCCGCCATCGTCAAAGCTGGACTGGTAAATCTCTATGCCCTTGTGGCGGGCCGGGTGGTTGACTTCGACGCGCGCCGGAATTTGCTCGCCGCTTTCCTTGTCGTGAATGATGATGTCGCTGGCAAACAGCTTGGGCATGCCGGTGGAGTAGTACTCGACGATGAATTTTTTCAGCTCGATCGAGAACGGCAGGTCCTGCAGAACCACGCCACCGGGCTGGTTCAGGATGGCGGTACTGGCGCGCGTGCCCTCGGCCACCAGCAGATTGGCGCGAAAGGTCGGATTGCTGTCGCTCAGGCGGTATTGGGCCGGCACATCGGCAATCAGGCCGCCGCCGGTGTAAATCGACTTGCCGCCCAGCCACATCTGGGCCCGCACCATCATGTCGCCGTCGAGCAGGCCGCCCACGCAGACCAGCACGATGGCGCTGTGCGCGGCGATGTAGCCGAGCTTGTTGGCCGCGCCCTTTTTGGCAGCCACCATCCAGCCGCCCGAGGCCTCGCGGTGCTGCAGCTTGACCTTCCAGCCGCTGTGCACCAGCGTCTGGCCGACGCGTCTGGCCGCCACCTCGGGTGTTTCGGCCAGCTCGGTTTCGGCGCGGTGGCCAAAGGCCTTGAGGCTTTGCTCGCGCAGGTTTTCCTTGAACTGGCGCAGGTCCACCAGGATTTTGGGGGTGTTGCGGGCGATGCACAGGGAGGTAGAGACGACCAGAAAGGCCAGGATCAGCAAGAACCACCAGGCGCTGTAGACCGTGTTCAGGCTCAGCAGGCTGAACACCTGGGCCCAAAACGGCCCGAACTGGTTGACATAGTTGGCCAGCGGCTCGGCCTGCTTGAGCACCGTGCCAATGATGGACGCGATGCAGATCACGGTCAGCAGCGAGATCGAAAAGCGCATGGACGACAGCAACTCGACGCTGGCGCGCCAGGTGCGGGAGCCCCAGTGAACTGTCATGCCTTCGGTGGAAACTGTCATGTGTTGGATCTGGCCTGAAATAGGGGCGGTCTGCAGCAGCCGAAAGTGTCGGTTAAAAAAACAAAAGGCGGGCTTTCATCGGAAAGACCGCCTTTGGTGTGATTGCTTTTGTAGGCGTAGGTTCAATCAGGGCCTGCCTCCCCGGCCGGCCCGAGTGCTCAGCGCAGGCCGGCGATGTAGTCGGCCAGCGCGCGGATTTCGCGGTCGTTGAGCCTGGCGGCGACCTGGCTCATGGGCTGGCTGTTGTTGCGGCCGCCGTCACGGAAAGCCGTCAGTTGCGCCGTGGTGTAGTCGGCATGCTGGCCCGACAGGCGCGGGTACTGCGACGGGATGCCGGCGCCGTTCGGGCTGTGGCAGGCGGCACAGGCGGCAATCTGTCGATCGGCCACGCCACCGCGGTAAATACGCTCACCCAGGGAGACCAGCTCCTTGTCCTTGGCAAAACCGGTTTTCGCCTTGTTGGCGGTGACCCAGTAGGCAATGTTTTTCATGTCGCTGTCAGACAGCGCCGAGGCGAAGCCCTGCATGATGGCGTTTTTGCGCTTGCCGGATTTGAACTCCTGCAACTGCTTGACCAGGTACTCGGGGTGTTGCTGCGCCAGCTTGGGGTTGGCGGGCGTGCCCGAGTTGCCGTCGGCGCCGTGGCAGCTGGCACAGACGGCGGCAAAACTGGCGCCGCCCTTGACCAGGTCAGGCTTGGCGGCCTTGGCCGGTGCGGCAGCATGGGCTGCCGCCGGGGCGGATGCCGCGCCGTGCGCGGCCGATGCGGCCTCGCCCGCGGCAAATGACGACACGGCAGACATTGCCAGCAAGGCGGCCAGGAGGGAAGGAACAAACAGCTTCATATCGGTTTTTTAATTGGTTGGCGCACAAAACTTATAACTTTCTGATTTTACAATGGCTTGGAGGCCGGTCTGCCGATGCGGGTCTTGCCGCGCCAGTCTGCCCCTGGCTTTTCTCGCCAGCCACCCTGCGCTGGCCCGTGCCCGACACCGCGCGCCAGTGCCCCCACTGCCCGCAATTGCCTGCTTCCGACCCCAGGGACCGCCCGCCATGACCTCAACTTCCGCCCTGCCGCCCCCCGCCCAACCCGACCCGAAAATCGCCATGGGCTGGCTGCACACCGCCAAATTTCTGACCACCGCGCCCGAACTCAAGCACCTGCCGCGGCTCGATGTGCCCGAAATCGCGTTTGTGGGCCGCTCCAACGCCGGCAAATCGACCTGCATCAACACCCTGACGCAGCAGCACCGGCTGGCCTATGCCTCCAAGACGCCGGGCCGCACCCAGAGCATCAACCTGTTCACGCTGGGCAAGCAGGGCGTGACCGATGCGGTGCTGACCGACCTGCCCGGTTACGGCTATGCCGCCGTGCCCAAGGAAGCCAAATACCGCTGGCAGCAGGTCATGGGCAACTACCTGCAGACCCGCGACAACCTGAAAGCCGTGGTGCTGCTGTGCGACCCGCGCCTGGGGCTGACCGAGCTCGACGAGGTGCTGCTCGACGTGATCCGGCCCCGGGTCGAAGAAGGCCTGAAGTTTCTGGTGCTGCTGACCAAATCCGACAAGCTCAACAAGACCGATGCCGCCAAGGCGCTGCAAATCGTCAAGCTGCAGGCCGGTGGCGGCGACGTCAAGCTGTTTTCCGCGCTGAAAAAGCGCGGCGTGGAAGAAGTGGCCCAGCATTTGTGGGACTGGGCCCATCCGCCCGAAAAGCCGCCCGAAAAGCCGGCCAGCCCCGAACCGGCCCAGAACCCGCCCCATGGCGCCGATAAAGGGTAAATAATGGCTGTAGCCCAGGCATAACGAGTGCTAACAGCTATTAAAACAATAGCAACATGATCACCACCCGCCTGCACACCCTGCCCCACGGCATCACCCTGTCGTGCCGCAGCGCGGGCACCCCAGGCCGGCCGGTGCTGATGTTTCTGCACGGTTTCCCGGAGGCCGCCTTTGTCTGGGACGGCCTCTTGGCCCACTTTGCCCGGCCCGAAAACGGCGGCTTTTACTGCCTCGCGCCCAATCTGCGCGGCTACGAAGCATCGAGCGCGCCGGCTCAAGTGGCGGCCTACCGGCCCAAGGCGCTGGTGCAGGACATTGCCGCGCTGATTGACCTGCACGGTGGCAACATAGCCTGCCTGGTGGCGCACGACTGGGGCGGCGCGCTGGCCTGGAACCTGGCGGCGAGCCAGCCCGGCTTGATCCAGAAACTGGCCATCATCAACTCGCCGCACCCGGGGACTTTCTTGCGCGAGCTGCAGCACTCGCCCGCGCAGCAGGCGGCCAGCGCCTACATGAACTTCCTGATCCGGCCCGACGCCGAAGCGCTGCTGGCAGAGGATGACTTTCGGCGCCTGTGGGAGTTTTTTACCAGCATGGGCGCCACCACCGGCCCGCGGGCCTGGCTGACGGACAGCGTGCGGGCGCAGTACCGCGCCATCTGGCAGCGTGGCCTGACCGGGCCCTGCAACTACTACCGCGCCTCGCCGCTGCGCCCGCCGCGTCCCGGCCCGCCGCACCACGACCCGGCGGCCGCCGCCGTGACGCTACCGCCAGCGATGCTGCGGGTGGACCTGCCGACACTGGTGGTCTGGGGCGACGCCGACATCGCCCTGCCGCCTGCGCTGCTGGACGGCCTGGGCGAGCATGTGCCGCGGATGACGCTGCTGCGCGTGGCGGGCGCGACCCACTGGATCGTGCATGAGCAGCCGGCGCTGGTGGCCGATTACCTGCAGCAGTTCCTGCACTGACATGCTATTAAAATAATAGCTGCTCATGCGCGTTCTGTTTGGGCTGGCGGCCAATTTTTCCTGAAAACCGGGCCAATGAGCCGCCTTGACGGGCTCAGTACAGCGACGGCTCGCCCTCGGGCCGGGTCTTGAAGCGTTTGTGCACCCAGTAGTACTGCGCCGGCATGCTGGCGATGTAGTCCTGCAGCCGGGCGTTCATCAGCGCGGTGTCGGCCACCGGGTCGTCCGACGGAAAGTCCGGCCAGGCCGGCAGCACCTGCACCTCGTAGCCGCTGGCGGTGATGCGCGGCAGCAACGGCAGCACCTTGGCGCGGCCGAGCCGGGCAAAGCGCGAGAGCGACGGCACGGTGGCTGCCTGCACCCCGTAAAACGGCACCATCACCGACTCGTCGGGGCCAAAGTCCATGTCGGGCAGCAGGTACAGCGGCTGGCCCTGGCGCAGCGCCGCCACAATCGGCTTGACGCCTTCGGCGCGGCCAAACAGGCGCAGATGGCCAAAGCGCTGGCGCCCGCGCAGTATCCACTGATCGACCAGCTTGTTCGACTGGTCAGTGTAAATCGTGGTCGATGAGCGCGGCAGCTGCTGCGCCACGCCGGCCCAGGCCGCGTCCAGGCCGACAAAATGAGGCAAAAAAATCACCGTCGGCTCGTTGCCCGCCAGCTCCTGCACCGCGCCGGTCAGCCGCACCCGCCGCCGCACCCAGGCCTGGGGCGCGTGCCAGAGCCAGCTACGGTCCAGCCAGGCTTGCGCAAAATAAACAAAGGTCTGGCGCGTCAGCCGGCGCCGCGCGGCTTCGTCAAGCGCCGGAAAGCACAGCGCAAAATTGGCCTGCACCACGCGCCGGCGCGAGCCAACCAGCCCATACAGCAGCCAGCCCAGCACGCTGCCCAGCGCGCGTATCCAGGACAGCGGCAAAAAGGCCAGCGCCTGCATCAGGGCAATGCCGGCCCGCGTGGTGAGCTGGCCGAGCCACTGGCCAGGCGTTTTCAAACGGCCTCCTTGCCTGGCGTCCGGGCCGAAGCGGCTTCAACGCGCGGCGTCTTGTAGCGCGCATAGCCCCACAGATACTGGCCTGGCTGGCTCAGCACAATCGCCTCGATGGCCTGGTTGATACGGCTTACCAGCGACAACAGCTCGCCCTTTTCAGCGGCGTCGGGGCCGGTCACGGCGGGCCAGATTTTCAGCGCATAGCCGCGCCCCTGCGGCAGGCGCTCGCAGCTCACCGGCAGCAGGGTCGCCCCGCTTTGCAGGGCCAGCCGCGCCGCCAGCGTCATGGTGTAGGCCGGTTTGCCAAAAAACGGCGCCCAGACGCCCAGCCCCTCGGGCGGCACCTGGTCGGTCAGCAGCGCCACCGCCTGATTCGACTTGAGGGTTTTGTGCAGCTGGCGAATCGCGCTCAGGGAAGCCGGCAGCACCCGCAAATAGGGGCGGTCACGCGCAATGCGCTCGAGCCGGGCCAGCCAGGGCTTGCGCGCCGGCCGGTAAATCGCGGTGATGGGGCCCTGCGCCGGGCCGTACAGCTCGGCCAGCGCCTGCGGCCCGAGCTCGAAACTGCCGCAGTGCGGCCCGAAAAAAATCACGCCCCGGCCTTGCGCAAAGGCCTGCGCCGCATGGGCCTGGCCCTCAACCCGGACATGGTGCAGGCAGGACTCGCCCGGCGGCCGCAGCCAGAGCCGGGGCAACTCGGCCACAAAACGCCCGGCCTCGGCAATGGCCGGGCGGGCAAGCTCAAACGGCAGGCCCGCTTGCGCCACATGGGCGCGAAACTGCGCCCGGTAGCGCGGGCTCAGGGCCCACACCAGCCAGCCCAGCGCGCCGCCCAGCGCCTGCAGGGCGGCCAGCGGCCAGAAGGAGAAAAATCGGAATAACCAGAACATGTAAAGGGTGTTGAAAGGCGAAACCGGTTGAAAACGCAGTGCCTTATAATTGAGCCTGTCGCCGAGTTACTGAACAACTTGCAGGGCGACATTAAACCAAACTGCTAAAGCGTTCGCCGAGGCATTCCAGGCCGGCAACGCGCCGACAAACTTCATGGAGTGTACGCAATGGCGAACGATTTTCTTTTTACGTCCGAATCCGTCTCTGAAGGCCATCCCGACAAGGTGGCCGACCAGATTTCCGATGCCATTCTCGATGCCATCTTCAAGCAGGACCCGCGCTCGCGCGTCGCCGCCGAAACCCTGACCAACACCGGCCTCGTGGTGCTGGCCGGCGAGATCACCACCAACGCGCATGTCGACTACATCCAGGTCGCGCGCGACACCATCAAGCGCATCGGCTACGACAACACCGACTACGGCATCGACTACAAGGGCTGCGCGGTCATGGTCTGCTATGACAAGCAGAGCAACGACATCGCCCAGGGCGTGGACCACGCCAGCGACGACCACCTGAACATCGGCGCCGGCGACCAGGGCCTGATGTTTGGCTACGCCTGCGACGAAACGCCCGAGCTGATGCCCGCGCCGATTTACTTCGCGCACCGCCTGGTCGAGCGCCAGGCCCAGTTGCGCAAGGACGGCCGCCTGCCTTTTCTGCGTCCCGACGCCAAAAGCCAGGTCACCATGCGCTATGTCGACGGCAAGCCACACAGCATAGACACCGTGGTGCTGTCGACCCAGCACAGCCCCGACCAGAGCGAGACCCAGCACAAGATGAAGGCCAGCTTCACCGAAGCCATCATTGAAGAAATCATCAAGCCGGTGCTGCCCAAGGAGTGGCTCAAGGACACCAAGTACCTGATCAACCCGACCGGCCGCTTTGTCATTGGCGGCCCACAGGGCGATTGCGGCCTGACCGGGCGCAAGATCATTGTGGACACCTACGGCGGTGCCTGCCCGCACGGCGGCGGCGCCTTTAGCGGCAAAGACCCGAGCAAGGTCGACCGCTCGGCCGCCTACGCCGCCCGTTATGTCGCCAAAAACATCGTGGCGGCGGGCCTGGCCAGGCAATGCCAGATCCAGGTGGCCTACGCGATTGGCGTGGCGCACCCGATGAACGTGACGGTGTACACCGAAGGCACCGGCGTGATTTCTGACGAAAAACTCTCGGCCTTGGTCAGCGAATTCTTTGACCTGCGTCCCAAAGGCATCATCCAGATGCTGGACCTGCTGCGCCCGATCTACGAAAAGACGGCGGCCTATGGCCACTTTGGCCGCGACGAGCCGGAATTTACCTGGGAAAAAACTGACAAGGCGCAGGCGCTGCGTGCGGCGGCGGGCCTCAAATAAGCCTCCCGCCTTGCCGCGCAAAGCCACCTTCGGGTGGCTTTTTTCATGCGGCGCGGCGCCACGCCGGGCCGGTCACGATTCAAACCGCCCGGTCGCCCGCGCCGTCAGCCTCGTCGTCCACACCGCGCACCAGCAGCACCGGCACCGGGGCCAGCCGCAGAATCTGCTCGGCGTCGCTGCCCAGAAACACCCGGTTGACGCCGCGGCGGCCGTGGGTGCCCATCACGATCAGGTCGGCCGGCCAGTCTTGGGCCTGGGCGATGACCCGATCACACAGCCGGTCATTGGCGTCGTCGATCAATACCGTGTCTGCCGTGATCTGCTGCGCCGCGGCCAGCGCCTGCCCCTCTTTCAAAATCGCCTTGCCCGACTCGCGCAGCACCGGCAGCAGGTCCACCAGGTAGACGCTGGGTGACTCAAAGCCGCCGACGTAGGAAAAAGGGTCGATGTAGTGCAGCAGCTTGAGCTTCGCGCCGGTCAGGCCGGCCAGCTTGATGGCCTCGCTCAAACCGCGCCGCGAGGTCGGGCTGCCGTCCAGCGGCACCAGAATATGGTGGTACATGATGAACTCCGTTCTTCAGTAGAAAAGGCCAGGACACACCCACTCAGTCGAGCGTGACGGTTTCCAGGTAGTCGGGCACCTGGCAAGCCCACCCCAGTTCGCGCTCTATGCGCTGACGCATGCCATCGGCGGCATCCGGCTCGCCGTGGGTAATAAAGCTGCGCTGCGGCGGCGCCGAAAAACCGCGCAGCCAGTCGACGATCTCGCCGCCATCGGCGTGGGCCGAAAAGCTGTCCAGCGACTCAATATGCGCCCGCACCGCCACCTCGGCGCCGTGGATACGCACCGATTTTGCCCCTCCCAGCAAGGCCGCGCCCCGGGTGCCACCGGCCTGGTAGCCGGCAAACAAAATCGTGTTGCGCTCGTGCGGCATGAAGGCCTTGAGGTGGTGCACCACGCGCCCGCCGGTGGCCATGCCGCTGGCGGCAATGATCACCATCGGCCCTTTTTTCTTGTTCAGCGCCTCTGACTCTTCGGGGCTGTTGACGATGTGCGCGGCCTTGAACATGGCCTCGCACTGGGCCGGCGTGAGCCGGTGTTCGCTGCGGTAGTGGCGGTAAATCTCGGTGGCATTGGCCGCCATCGGGCTGTTCAGGTAAACCGGCAGATCGGGGATTGCCCCTTTGGCCTTGAGCAAATGCATGCAATACAGCAGGGTTTGCGCCCGGCCCACGGCAAAGGCCGGAATGATCACCGCCCCGCCGCGCGCCGCCGCCGCGTTGACGACCTCGGCCAGTTTGACCAGCGGGTCCGTGTGCGGATGCTGGCGGTTGCCATAGGTGGACTCAACGACCAGGTAATCGGCCCCCGCCATTTTTTCGGGCGCGGCCAGAACCAGGTCGTGCGGCCGGCCGATGTCGCCCGAAAACAGCACCGAGGTCTGCGCGCTGCGCAGCCGCACAAAGGCCGAGCCCAGCATGTGGCCCGACGGCGTCAGGCAGGCGGTCAGCCCGGCGGCCGGGCTCCAGTCGGTG
>NZ_JANOAL010000049.1:0-21977 GCF_031411155.1 Polaromonas sp.
CGGCCTCTACGTGCGCCCGGCCAAGGGCGTGCCCAAACAGTTCTGGAACATCGGCATCCGCATCGAAGACGACGCGCTGGTCACCGCCAAGGGCTGCGAGCTGATGACGCGCGGCGTGCCGGTGAAGGCCGATGAGATTGAAGCCTTGATGGCTTAAACCGGGCTCAACTGGCGGACCGGGCTGTGGCGCAAACACCCGTTGCATCAACCGCCACGGCGCGCCGGGTCATGCGCCACGAACTCCGGGCTTGCCATCGCGCCAGAGGCGGATGTCAACAATCAACGCAAGCCCTTGGGTTTGTGGCAAGCTTCGGTTTGAGCACGTTTTAGAAGGAGTTTTCAATGACGATGCCCTTAGATGCGCTTGAAGCCGAGGTACTCAGCCTGCCCGCGCAACAACGCTCCCATCTTTTAGACCGCTTGATCAATAGCCTGGAAGCGGACCCGGAGATTCAAAACGCCTGGGCGGCCGAAGCCGAGCGCCGGGACGCTGAGCTTGAGCAAGGCGAGGCGACCGCTTTATCAGGGCAATCCGCGCTGGCCAGGTTGCGCGGCCTTCAGTGACCTATTCGCTCCATCCCGAGGCGGCCAGCGAACTCGAGGATGCCTTCAACTTTTATCGTGAACAAGGCGGCGCCAGATTGGCTTACGCTTTTCTCGCCGAGTTCGAACGTGTCGCTACCCTGCTCGTTTCAAACCCTGACTTTGGTACGCCCAGTAGCGGTGGCCGACGCAGCTTCCCGCTCAGGCGTTTTCCGTATTCCCTGATTTACCGGGCCACAACGGTCGATGTCTGCATCCTCGCTTTGGCCATCAGCACCGTCGGCCGGGTTACTGGCGGGGGCGAATATAGGGACGCGGCGACGTGCGCTTTAAGTCACGGAGCTTCGGCATCCGGATGAAGACGATGCGCGGGTGACGGCCAGGGGCTGCGCGTTGATGACGCGCGGCGTGCCCGATGAGATTGAGGCCTTGATGCGGGGCTGAGGCGCCGCTCGCGGGCTTCCCGTCGCGCCCTCTAAAATCGGGCATGAAACCTTTTATCAGAACCTTCTTTAAAACGCTGCGCATCGTCCTGGGCCCGCTGATGCTGCTCAAGGAAAGGCTGACCCGCCCCACCGGCATCGTTCGCGCGCAGAGCGCCCAGCACAGCACCGACCTGCAGTGTCGGAACCTGGCGCTGTACCAGTACCAGACCTGCCCGTTTTGCATCAAGGTGCGCCAGGAAATCAGCCGCCTGTCGCTTACCATCCAGCGTATTGACGCGCAGCACGAAGGCCGCGACCGGCAGGCCTTGTTGCAGGGCGGCGGGCAGACCAAAGTGTCCTGCCTGAAAATTACCGATGACGGCGGTAACAGTCAGTGGCTTTACGATTCAGAAAAAATTGTGGCTTATCTGCGCGGGCGTTTTGCGAATGCTTGACTGGAAGCCGCGATGCCGCGCGGGGAAATCACTCCTTGGTTGACACGCGCGGCGCGGTCGCAGCGGAACCCAGTCGCCCTTGGTGACTGGGTTGTGGTTTACACCCGGATAGCCCCCTTCAGCGCCGCCAGTGGATGACCGCTATCTCGCCACACCGTGCGGGATCGGGCGCCACGCGCGCTACGGTTTGCGTCCCTCTTTCTTCTTCTCTTCTTCGTTCGCATCCGGGTCGGATTTCGGACCCGACGCGCGCGCCTTGGGCGGCGCTGCGGCAGCCGGTGCCTTGGCCAGGACAGCAGCTTTAGCCGCTTCGGCTTTGGCTGCCTCGGCCTTCGTCGCTTCGGCTTTGGCCGTCGCAGCCATGGCAGCGTCGGCGCGGGCCGCGACCACCTTGTCTGCTTCGGCCTTCGCGGCTTCCGCTTTTGCCCTGCCGGCCTTGGCTGCGTCGGCTCGGGCTGCTTCGGCCTTGGCGGCCTCAACCCTTGCCGTTTCAGCCTTGGCCTCGGCGCTCTTGGCTGCATCGGCTCGGATGGCTTCGGCTTTCGCTGCGTCGGCTTTGGCCGTGGCGGCCTTCGCTGCGTCGGCTCTGGCTGCCTCAGCCTTCACGGCCTCGGCTTTCGACGCCTCGGCCTTTGCTGCATCGGCCCTGGCTTTTTCGGCTTTGGCTTCCTCCGCCTTGCCTGCCTCAGCCCTGGCATTCGAGGCCTTGGTTGCCTCGGCCTTGGCATCGGCCGCCCTGGCCGCGGCGGCCTTGCTGGCGTCTGCCTTCTCTGTTTCGGCTTTCGCCGCTTCCGCCTTGGCCGTGGCGGCCTTCGCTGCGTCGGCTCTGGCTGCATCAGCCTTCATGGCCTCGGCCTTCGACGCGTCGGCTTTTTCGCTATCGGCCCTGGCCTTTTCGGCCTTGGCTTCCTCCGCCTTGCCTGCCTCGGCCTTGGCGCGCGCGGCCTTGCTCGCATCGGTCTTGGCCTCGGCGGCCTTGGCTTCGGCAGCCTTGGCAGCATCGACCTTGGCGGCCGCGGTCTTCGATGCTTCGGCATTGGCTGTCGCGGCCCTGGCAGCATCGGCTCTGGCTGACTCGGCCTTAGCCGTGTCGGCCCTGGCCTTTTCGGCCTTGGCTTCCTCCGCCTTGCCTGCCTCGGCCTTGGCATTCGAGGTCTTGGCCTCGGCGGCCTTGGCTTCGGCGGCCTTGGTGGCCGCGGCCCTGGATTCTTCGGCCTTCAAGGCCTCGGCCTGGGCGATTTTGGCCTTGGCGGCCTCAGCTTTCGCCGCGTCGGCCGTCGTTGCTTCGGCCCTGGCACCCGCGGCCTTGCCCTCATCCGGCTTGCGGGTTTCTCCGGCCGCATCGGCTGTCGCTGCGGCGGCTTTGCGCTCTTGCGGTGACCGGGCGGCCGGAGGCGTCGCCGGCGGCAGCGCGGTTGCCGTCGGCGCTGGGGCCGTGGCCACGACGCTGACCTTGGGCGCCGCTGCGGCCGGCACCGCAGGCTTGAGCTGCGTGCGCTGCGCTTCGTCGATCGGCGTGCCCGGCCTGGCGGCCAGTTGCTGCTGCTGGACGGAAAACGGCACCGGCGCCGGCGGCGGCGCGGTTCGGGCGACAAAGGCGCGTTCACGCACCGGCGGCTTGGTGTCGGCCTCGCGGGCGCCGCCCTGCACGCTTTGCTGGACTGGCGCCACGCTGGCCACGCGCACGACCGGCGCGCTGACAACCGCTTCCCGCGGCAACTGCACCATGGCCTTGGCCACTGGCTGCGACTGCACGAAGGCCTGCGTCGGCACGGCGACCACGGCGCCCGTTACCTGCTGGTTGACATAGACCACGTTGGTGACGTTGGTGGTGGTGTTGACGATGGTCGTGTTGTAGACATTGGTGAGGGTGGTGGGGGCAATCACCGCATTGCTGCGATTGATGTTGTCGAAGTAGCCGCGGCTGACCGGGTAGGCGGGCTGATAGACCTCGCGCGGCGCCAGCGGGAACCAGCCGACCGCGGCAGCCACCGCGCTGCCGACGGTCGCCGCGACCTGGAAGTTCTTGCCGCCGACAAACCCCACCAGCGCCGGCGCATACACCGAGCGCTCGCGCGGTGGACCCGGAACCCAGGCCCACGAGCCGTTGATGTTGGCCCAGCGGCCGTAGTGCGACACGGCATAGCCCCAAGGCGCGTCGTCGACCCAGGTCCAGCCCCAAGGGTCGACCCAGGCCCAATGGCCATCCCGGTAGGGAGTCCAGCCAGAGGCCACGCGCGTCGGCGTCCAGACGTTGCCGTAGTTCGCATCGACCCGCCAGCTTCCATTGGCGTCGAGGTCTTCATAGCCGACGACTTCGCTCGACACATAGCGGGCGGAAACCGATCGGTCGCCGCGGCGGTCGCGCTCGCGGGACCAGCGGTCAAGCTCGTCGTCACGCCGCGTCGCGATGGTCTCGTAGTCGGTCAGGTCGGTGCCGTAGAAACGGTAACCACGTCGCGGATTGACCGTGTACGACGCGCCGTCGCCATACACCTCGGCCACGCCGCTCTGCACCAGGACGGCCGTCGCGTCGTCACCGGGGTCGACCTCGATGCGGTACTCGCCGGAACGGCGCAGCGTGAACGCGAGATTGGGCGTCGCGACTTCCAGGGTCTGCCGCGGTCCCAGGCTGCGCACGCGCACCTTCAACGTGCCCTGTGAAAGCTGCACCTGGGCGATGCGGTCGTCGAGATTGAGCAGGACCATGCTGGTGGACGGGCCCATGCGGATCGCCGCTCCGCCAATCTGCAACTCGGCGCGCGAATTGCTCCCCGTCCACAAGCGATCACCTGTGGTCAGCGGCCGATTGACGGCAGCCCGCACCCAATCGGGCTGACCGGCGGGCGAGAAACTCACCGTGCCGCTAAGGAAGCCCAGGCGAGCCGCGCGCGATGGCGGCTCCGCTGCGGCCAGGCCGCCGAAGGTCAGCAACAGGGCGCCGGCAAGGGTCCACAGCGGACGGCGAAGAGTGGAGGTGTCCATGGGAATGCCTTTCAGAAAGCGCACCGGGTCCGGTGGCACTTGAGCGGCAGTCGAGTCCAGCCATCGTGAACAAACTGCGCAGGGGTAAATCTTCAGTATCCGAATCTTCAGTATCCGAACGCGGGCTTTCTTTCTTGTAAGACCGCACCACGTAGGCACGTCGGATTAGCGCGTGATCGCTTCGCTGGGTTCCGGCTTGCCGGCCACAGGAGTCACGATGAGCACGGCACACGCCCCAAAATCAGGACCCTGGCCAAAGCGCTTTGCGGCGCTGGCCCGGGTGGAAGAGCGGCATGCGTCCCACGACCAGGCGCAGCTCGACATCGTAAACAGCCTGGCCACGGCCTGCGCCATGTGCTGATCATGGGCGCCGGCCTGATTGGCTGCGAATTTTCCAACGACCTGGCGTATGCGGGCTACCGCGTCAGCGTGGTCGACCCCGGCCCCTGGGCGCGCTGCAGCAGGCGCCGGAATGGCTGGGCGTGCGCTTTTATTTCGGCACGGGGCAGGCGGTCAATGCCCTGGCCGCTGCAGCGGTCGCCGAAACTCTTGAGGCGCAGTCGAAACGGGTCGTCCGGCAGGTGCGGCGCGGGGTCGGTCGGCCGCAGGCCGCGTCGCCCGTCTGTGCCCCAAAAAGTCACAAGCGCAATACCTCATTTGCGTAGATTCACTTAGCCGGCCGGGCCGTTTCATCGGCCTACAATCGCCAGACCTTACAAGAACTTGACGGTGGCAAGCACCGTTTTCGCTGGAGACCCCCTGATGCCTACCTCTTCCTCCGCCACGCCCGCCGCCACGCCTGACCACGCCCAGGAAAAACGCATCGAACTGCGCCGCGCCGCACTGGAATACCACGAGTTCCCGACGCCCGGCAAGATCGCCATTGCCGCGACCAAGCAACTGACCAACCAGCGCGACCTGGCGCTGGCCTATTCGCCCGGCGTGGCCGCCCCCTGCGAAGAAATCGTCAAGGACCCGAACGCCGCCTTCAAGTACACCAGCCGCGGCAATCTGGTGGCGGTGGTCACCAACGGCACGGCGGTGCTGGGCCTGGGCGACATCGGCCCGCTGGCCTCCAAGCCGGTGATGGAAGGCAAGGCGGTGCTGTTCAAGAAGTTCGCCGGGGTCGATGTGTTCGACATCGAGATCGACGAGAAGGACCCGGCCCGGCTGGTAGACATCATTGCCTCGCTGGAACCCACCTTCGGCGCCATCAACCTCGAAGACATCAAGGCGCCCGACTGCTTTTATGTCGAGCGCGAGCTGCGCAAGCGCATGAAGATTCCGGTTTTTCATGACGACCAGCACGGCACCGCCATCACCGTGGGCGCGGCGATGCTGAACGCCCTGAAGGTGGTCGGCAAGGACCCGAAACAGGTCAAGCTCGTCACCTCGGGCGCGGGCGCGGCGGCGCTGGCCTGCCTGGGCCTGCTGGTCAAACTCGGCATTGCGCGCGAAAACATTTACGTCACCGACCTGGCCGGCGTGGTCTACGAGGGCCGCACCGAGCTGATGGACGAGGACAAGATCCAGTTTGCGCAAAAGACGGCGGCCCGCAGCTTGAGCGAGATCATCGAGGGCGCCGACATCTTTCTGGGCCTGTCGGCCGGCGGCGTGCTGAAAAAAGAGATGGTCAAAAAGATGGCGGCGCGCCCCATCATCTTTGCGCTGGCCAACCCGAATCCGGAGATCACGCCGGAAGATGTCAAACTGGTGCGCGATGACGCCGTGATCGCGACCGGGCGCACCGACTACCCGAATCAGGTCAACAACGTCCTGTGCTTTCCCTACATTTTTCGCGGCGCGCTGGACGCCGGCGCGTCGACCATCACCATCGAGATGGAAATCGCCGCCGTGCATGCGATTGCCGAGCTGGCGCAGGCCGAGCAGAGCGAAGTGGTGGCGGCCGCCTATGTCGGCGAGCAGTTGGCGTTCGGGCCCGAATACCTGATCCCCAAGCCGTTTGACCCACGCCTGATGATGAAGATCGCGCCAGCGGTGGCCCAGGCCGCCGCCGACAGCGGCGTGGCGCTGCGGCCGATTCAGGACATGAATGCCTACCGCGAGCGCCTGCAGAGCTTTGTCTACGCCTCCGGTACCATGATGAAGCCGATTTTTGCCGCCGCCAAGGCCGCCACTCGCAAACGCGTGGCCTATGCCGAGGGTGAAGAAGAGCGCGTGCTGCGCGCCTGCCAGATCGTGGTCGACGAAGGCCTGGCCCGGCCCACGCTGATTGGCCGCCCGGCCATCATTGCCCAGCGCATTGAAAAGTTTGGCCTGCGCCTGAAGGAAGAGCTCGATTACGACGTGGTCAATGTCGAGCAGGACCACCGTTACCGTGATTTCTGGCAAACCTATCACCGCATGATGGAACGCCATGGCGTGACCGTGCAGATGGCCAAGATCGAGATGCGGCGCCGCCTCACGCTGATCGGCGGCATGCTGCTGCACAAAGGCGACGTGGACGGCCTGATTTGCGGCACTTGGGGCACCACCGCCCACCACCTCGACTACCTGAATCACGTGATTGGCAAGCGCGAAGGCGTCAACACCTTTGCCTGCATGAACGGCTTGCTGCTGCCGGGCCGCCAGGTGTTTTTGCTCGACACCCATGTCAACTACGACCCGACGGCCGAGCAGCTGGCCGAGATCACCACCATGGCGGCCGAGGAAATGATGCGTTTTGGCATCAAGCCCAAGGCCGCCCTGCTGTCGCATTCCAACTTCGGCTCGTCCAACCACCCAAGCGCCCTGAAAATGCGCCGCACGCTGGAGCTGCTGCGCGAAAAGGCGCCCTGGCTCGAAGTGGACGGAGAAATGCACGGCGACATGGCGCTCGATGCCGATGCCCGCGCGCTCCTGATGCCCAACAGCACCCTGGGCGGTGAAGCCAATTTGCTGGTGTCGCCGAATATTGATGCGGCCAATATCTCCTACAACCTGCTCAAAACCGCCGCCGGTGGCAACATTGCCATTGGCCCGGTGCTGCTGGGCGCCAACAAGCCCATGCATATTCTGACCCCCACCGCCACGGTGCGCCGAATTGTCAACATGACAGCCCTCACCGTGGCCGACGCCAACGCGGCCCGCTAAGCCAAAATTAGATAGCTAGCACTAACTCAGCGGGTCGGCAGACCCTGCTCGCCATGCCTAAATTTTCAGCAGGCACTTGCGTTTTTTAGCCAGTTGCGGCAAACTACCTCTCTTGAAATTTAAGGGTTAACCCGAGAAGTCCAACGGTTTCCCCCTGAGTTCAAGAAAGGTATTTTTTTCATGTTGCGCAATGGGATGGGGCGTTGGCGCGCGGCGGGAGTTGCTGCGCTACTGGGGTTGCTGGTCGGTATCAGCGGGTTTGGCCCCGGCACCGCACTCGCCAAAGGGCCGTTAAACAGCCCGGTGCCGGTCGATCCGGCCAGGGCCATCGCGGTGGCCCAGCTGCCCGTTCAGGGGCAAAACATGATGACGCTGATTTACCAGGGTGGGCCGTTCCGGTACGACAAGGACGGCGTGGTGTTTGGCAACCGGGAACGCATACTTCCCGCCCAACATCGCGGTTACTACCGAGAATACACCGTTAAAACGCCAAATGAGCGTAGCCGGGGGGCCCGGCGCATTGTTTGTGGAGGTGTCAAACCCGCCACCCCCGATGCCTGTTATTACACCGATGACCACTATGCGAGTTTTCGCAGAATCGTTCAGTAAATTGAAAAACTGAACCGTGGTTGTTATTTTTAGTGGTTGACTTAAGAGAAAGAGAAGCGGAGATGGATACACCACTTCGTAAGGACAACGAAACGCCCCTGAAAGGCGTGAGGCCCAACATCGTGCAGTCGATACGCGCATTCCGCGTGCCGGACCTGCAGGATGCGGCCACACGCCTGAACCAGCATTTCCTCTACGCCAACCTGGGCAATGCCCAGAGCAAACAGGACATTCTGGACATGATTGCGGCGCAGTACACCTTCCCGGCCCATTTTGGCAAGAACTTCGACGCGCTCTACGACTGCATGACGGACCTGGTGCACAAATCCGGCCCGCAGCCCGGTTTTATCGTGGTGCTGGAGCAGATTCCGGCGCACGCCAAATTTGACAAGGAAGCGCGCGAGCAGCTGCTGGACATCTTCAGGGATGCAGCCGACTACTGGGCGGATCGAAAGATACCGTTCAGATGCTTCTATTCTTTTCTGTAGCCCGCTCCCCAGACATCGGCCAAGGGGATCGGGCGAATCAGGCCCAGCAAGCAGTCACAGAAGGCGAAGAACCCATGCCTACCGACAAACTGGTAGACGTGTCGCCACTGGCCTTGCGCATGAGCAGTCCGTTCAATTCAGGTTACTGGCTCACTGCCGCGTAATCCGCATCCACCCTGAAAAAGCCCGTCTCTGACGGGCTTTTTTTCGTCCAAATCAGGCTCCAGCTCAGGCAGAACAGGCGCAAACAGCTATGATTTTTGTAGCAAGCAAGTTCAGATCGGCGGCGCTGCCGGCAGCGCGGCCACCTGCTGCGCCAGCGCCAGGTACTCGGCCACCGGCACCTCTTCGGCCCGGCGCTGGGTGTCAAACTGCCCGCCAAAGCCGCGCTGTGTCAGCCACTGGCCCAGCGTGTGGCGCAGCAGCTTGCGGCGCTGGCTGAAAGCCACCTGCACCAGTTCGCTGAGCGGCTTGACGGCCAGCGCCACCGGCTCGGCATGCGGCACCATGCGCACCACCGCGCTGTCCACGCGCGGCGGCGGGTCAAAGCTTTGCGGCGGCACAAACAGCACGTTTTCCATCGCATAGCGCCACTGCAGCATGACGCTGAGCCGGCCATAGTCGCTGGTCGCCGGCCGCGCCACCATGCGGTCGATCACTTCTTTTTGCAGCATGAAATGCTGGTCTTCGATGACGTCGACGGCATCGAGCAGGTGAAAAAGAATCGGCGTGGAAATGTTGTAGGGCAGGTTGCCCACGACACGGAGCTTGCCCGGCAGAGCGCCAGCCAGCGCGCGAAAATCCACTTTCAGCACGTCAGACTCCACCACCGTGAGCTGCGGATGGGCGCGCAACTGCCGCGCCAGGTCGCGGTCCAGCTCAATCACGGTCAGGTGCCCCAGGCGCTCGGCCAGCGGCTGCGTCAGCGCCGCCAGGCCGGGGCCGATCTCGACCATGGCCTGTCCCGCCCTGGGGGCAATGGCATCCACGATGCCCTCAATGATGCCGCGGTCGGTCAGGAAATGCTGCCCGAAGCGCTTGCGCGCAATGTGTTTCATGATGCGGCCAAAGCGCCGGACTGCCCCCAACGAAGGCGTGGGGCCTGCGCTTCACACCCGCCGGGGCGGCCCCCAGCGAAAGCGCAAGGCTTGCTCTTCACACCAGCGGGCAGAGAACCACACGCAGCGGGCGAACGTGGGGGTGCTCCCCCCACCAGCCGGGGCCGCGGAACCGGCTTCGCCGGGCCGCAGGCGCAGCACCCCCTCGGGGGGCAGTGCAGTACCCGCAGTGACAAGCGTGGGGGCCCCATCTACTGAGGCGGCTCGCGGTACTCGACATAAGCGCGGCCGCGGATTTCCTGCAGCCACAGGGCATAGGCCTCGTCCTGCTTCTTCTCGCGCAGCACATTGCGCGCGGCTTCGCGCTGTTCGCGTTGCGTCAGCTGGGCGTCGCGCCGCTCCAGCACCTGAATCAGGTGCACGCCAAAGCGCGACACCAGCGGCTCGGAAACCTGGTTGGGCGCCAGCGCGTTCATCGCCTGTTCAAACTCGGGCACAAACATGCCCGGGTTGGCCCAGCCGAGGTCGCCGCCTTCCCTGGCCGAACCGTCTTCGCTGCTATCGCGCGCCAGCGCGGCGAAATCGGCCTGGCCGGCCTGAATGCGCTTCTTGAAGCCGGCGAGCTTTTCGACCGCGGCGGCTTCACTGAGCTGGGGCGTGGTGCGCAGCAGAATGTGGCGCGCATGGGTCTGGCTGATGGTGCTGGCCAGCGCCGGGCCGGCCTGGCGCTTTTCAACCACCTTCAGGATGTGAAAACCGGCCGGGCTGCGGACCGGGCCGGCCAGCGCGCCGATGGGCAGGTTTTTGGTCGCCTCGACAAACAGCGGCGGATAGCGCTCGGCCTCACGCAGGCCCATCTGGCCGCCATTGGCGCGGGTCGGCGAGTCTGAATACTGATTCGACAGGGCCACGAAGTCGCCACCGGCGCGGGCGCGCTCCATGATCTGCTGGGCCTTGGCCTGCAGCACGGCGACCTGCTCGGCCGTCGCCTTCTCGGGCACGGTCACCAGGATCTGGGCCAGGTTGAGGGCCTGCAGCGCTGGCGCAGAAGCCGGCGCCGCCGCGCCGCCACCCGCCTGGCTACGCAGGAACTGCTCGACCTCCTGGTCGCTCACGGTCACCCGCGCCTCGACCTCGCGCTGGCGCAGCCGGGTGACCAGCAGCTCGTCGCGCACATTGGCCTGGAACTGGCTGAAGGCAATGCCGTCGGCCCGCAGGCGGCTGCGCAACTCGTCCACGCTGAGCTGGTTTTGCCGGGCCACCGACTGCACCGCGGTCTCGACCGCGTTGTCGTCGACCCGCACACCGGACTCGCGCGCCAGCTGCAGCTGCAGCTTGTCGCTGATCAGGCGCTCGAGCACCTCGCGCGCCAGCTCGTTGCGCGGCGGCATGGCCGTGCCCTGCTGGGCCAGTTGCTGTTCGGTGCGCAACAGCTTGAGGCGCACCTCGCTGTTGGTGATCGGCTCGGAATTGACCACCGCCACGATGAAGTCGGCCTGGCGCTGCAGCGCCGGTGCGCCGGCCGCGGCGTTGCCGGGCAGACGCAGCGCGCTGGACGGCTTGAGCGTTTGCGCCTGCAACCCCAGCAGGGGTAGCGCCAGCGCCAGCGCGGCGGCCAGCGGCCGCAGCGAAACAAAGGCGGCGAGGAAAGAGGTGTTAGTCATAAGTGGTGAAGCGGCTTGGGCTGACGATTTTCTCACGCAGGAGCTGGTAGCGCGGCACATTGCTTTTGAGGGTCTCCAGCGGGCTGGAGCCGAGGCGCGAAAACCCGACCAGTTCGAGCTGGAACAAAAGCTTGGTGGCCGAGCTGCTCAGGCTGTTTTGGGTGCGCTGCAGCACCACCCGGCCAATCCAGCAGCAACCATCGTACTCAAGACCGACCACGCTATCGACCAGCTTTTTGTCCGTAATGCTGTAGTTCAAGCGCCCGACCGCGTAATAGCGGCCACCGCCCTGGCCCTGTCCGGCGCCCAGGTCTTTGCCCTTGTCACCCCACAGGTCATTGATCGGCCACTGCCAGCCCACGTCCGCCTGGTGGCTGACATCGCGCTGGCGCCGCAGCGCCGCGCTGATGACGCGGTAGTTGCTGGGGTTGTAGCGCACCCCGAAGGAGCTGCGGTCGGACTGCCTGGTCTTGGGGTTGTACTGCAGCGTGCCGTCGAACGACCACTGCGGCACCCAGTTGACCGAGGCGCCGACCAGCAGGTCGCTGATGCGGTCGGTCACCGGCAGCCCGCCCGGCAGGGTCACTTTCTGGTCGTCAAAGCGCAGGCGCTGCGCCACGCCGACCCGCACCGCCTCGGCGCCGGTGGCGGGATCGAGCAGGCGCGAGGTCACGCCCAGCGTCAGCAGATTGGCGTCCGAAATGCGGTCGTTGCCGACAAAGGCGTTTTCGGTAAACACCGTGGCGAAGTTGAAGTCGTTGGCGCCGGAGTCGTAATTGGGCAGCTGGCTTTGGTCGCGGAACGGCGTGCGCACATAAAAGGCCCGCGGCTCCAGCGTCTGGGTAAAACTGCGGCCCAGAAAACTCGCCGCGCGCTCGAACTGCAGCCCGCTGTCCAGGCTGAAGGTGGGCACCACGCGCGAGGCCGACCGGCGGCCATTGGCCAGCGGCGCGTCAAACTGGTAGCCGGTGGCGTGCAGTTGCAGCTTGGGCGTGATGAAGCCGGCCGACGACAGCCAGGGGCGGCTGAGCTGGAGCCGGCTGAAGGCCCGGTTGCTGTTGGGCTGCCCGGTCAGCACGCTGTCGGCCCAAAAGCGCGTGTAGTCACCTTCCACCGACCAGTCGAAACCACTGCCCAGGCCCGCCAGCGGCGCATCGACCCGGGTGTAATTGGCGGTCAGCTGCGGCAGCCGGTCGTAGGGCGGCACGATCGGCGAGCTGATGTCCTGCAGCGTTTGCCATTTCAGGGCCCGCACCGCCGACGAAAAATAGCCCCGGGCCCAGGTCAGGCTGGCATCCTGCGACAGCAAACGCTGGGTCGTGGAACCGGGCAGGACCGCAAAATCACGCCAGTAGTCGTTGTCGCTGACGCGGTTCAAATTCAGGTTGAGCCCCAGGCTGCCCACGGCCGGCAGCCCGGTGTTGACCGTTCCGTTGTGCAGCAGGCTGTAAGACCAGCGGTCGCGGTTGCGCAGTTTGTCGCCCGGCAGGTAGTTGGCGCGCAACTCCCCCTTGTAGGTCGGCTCCAGGTAGCGAAACTCCCCGGCCAGGTCGACGCCGCGCTTGCTCATGAGGGTGGGAGAAAACGTGGCGTCGCGATTCGGCGCAATGTCAAAATAGTAGGGCTGCCTGATTTCCAGGCCATTTTGCGAACCCATGCCCAGCGTGGGTGGCAGCAGGCCTGACTTGCGCTTGTCGCTGAGCGGAAAGCTGAACTTGGGAAAGGCCAGGATCGGCACGTTCTTGAAGCGCACCACCGCGCCGGTGGCCATGCCCACGCCCTGTTCAAAATCAAACTCCATGCGTTTGGCCGTCATCACCCAGGCCGGGTCCCAGCTGGCTTCGTTGTCCCGCTCGCAGGTGGTGTAGGTCGCGCCCTGCGCGGTCATGTGCTTGTCGTCGATGAAATCGACGCGCTCGGCCCGGCCATTGCCGCCGTTGCTCAGAAAGCGGTAGGTCGGCGTGGTGAAAAAACCTTCAAACCGGTCCAGCTTGATTTCCAGCTCGGGGCCTTCAAAGCGGTTGCCGGCGCGGTTGATGCGCACATTGCCACGGCTTTTGAGCTGGTCATCGGGCTGGTAGTACTCGATGCGGTCTGCGCGCAGCGAGGTGGCGCCGCGGCGCAGCTCGGCATCTCCCTCGATCACGGTCTCGAGGTCGGGCCGTCCGCTGATCCGGTCGCCGAACACAAAGGTCGGGCCCTCGTTGCCCGGTGTCGCCGGGGGCGGCTCTTCGGCCAGCCTGGCCGCGCTCTTGAGCCGGGCCGGCGTGTCTGGCGGCGCCGGCGCGTCGGCCGAAAGCGGTTGCGCCTGCCCCGGCCCGACCGCAGCCAGCCCCAGCGTGGCGCACAGCGCCAGGCGGCAGACAGCCTGCGCTATCGGGGAAAGAATAAATGGGGAGCGGGATGCGCGGCGCATCGATTGTGTGAGATAAACCCGTTTGTAAAATCAGCATTGATTATCCATGACCCACCCCGCCGCCCGCACCGGGCCGGGCGGGTGCCGAGCCCGCCGTCCGAACCAAGCCTGAAAACCATGACCGCCTCTCCCATCGCCTGGGCCGACCCGGCACGCGCCAGCGCCTTTGCCCACTGGCTGGCCGCCACCGCGCCGCAACACCGCCTGCAGACCGACAGCCTGCGGCTGGCCTCGGCCGACGCCAGTTTCAGGCGCTACTTTCGGGTCGACGCCAGTCCAGGCACAGAGGGCACGGCGGGCAACGCCAGCTTCATCATCATGGACGCGCCACCGGCCCAGGAAAACTGCCAGCCTTTTGTCCAGGTGGCCGGCCTGATGGCCGGGGCCGGTTTGAGCGCGCCGCGCGTGCTGGCCTGGGACGAGGCGCAGGGCTTCCTGCTGCTCAGCGATCTGGGCGCGCAAACCCTGCTCGAGGTGATCGCGCCGCCCGCCGCGGTTGACGCGCTGGCCCGGCCCACGGCCGCGCACTACGACCTGTACATGGACGCGATCGATGCGCTGGTGCGCTGGCAGCTCGCGTCCAGGCCCGGCGTGCTGCCGCCCTATGACGACGCGCTGCTGTCGCGCGAGCTGGCGCTGTTCCCCGACTGGTATGTGGCGCAGCACCGCCAATTTGCCCTCGACACCAGCCAGCTTGAGACGCTGAACAAGGCGTTTGCGCTGATCAAGGCCAGCAACCTGGAATCGCTGGACGGCGCCCGCGTCTATGTGCACCGCGACTTCATGCCCCGGAATCTAATAGCCCCCACGCTTTTCACTTCGTGTAATACGCTGCCCCCTCAAGGGGCTAATTTTCCTAGGGGCGGCCCGTCGGAAAATTCTCTGGTGTCCGATCATGCCGAGCCGCGGCTAGGCGTCTTGGATTTCCAGGACGCGGTGTATGGCCCCATCACTTACGACATCGCCAGCCTGATGCGCGATGCCTTCCTGAGCTGGGAAGAAGATTTCGTACTCGACGTGACGGTGCGCTACTGGCAAAGGGCGCGCAAGGCCGGCCTGCCGGTGGGCGATGATTTTGGCGAGTTTTACCGGGCGGTCGAATGGATGGGGCTGCAGCGCCACCTCAAGGTGCTGGGCATTTTTGCGCGCCTGACCTTGCGCGACGGCAAGCCCAAGTACCTGGCCGACACGCCGCGCTTTATCCGCTACGCCCGCGCCACCTGCGCCCGCTACCGCCAGCTCGGCCCGCTGATGGTGCTGCTCGACGAGATCGAGGGCAACGAAACCCGCGTGGGTTACACGTTTTGAGATCAAATCCGGCTCCAGCCCAGGCAAAACGTGCATTTGTAGCTATTATTTTAATAGCAACGCATTGGCGGCCTGAAGCGGTACCCACCCCGTGAGCGCCCGTTTCTACGCCGACATGGCGCTGCTGTCCGGCAGCAGCGTCAGCCTGCCCGCGCAGGCCGCGCGCCATGTGCAGGTGCTGCGGCTGCAGCCGGGTGATGCCATCCTGCTCTTCAACGGCCAGGACCATGGCGAGGCCGGCAGCGAAGGCGAGTTCGAAGCGACGGTGCAGCGCATGGGCCGCAGCGAGGTGCAGGTCAGCATAGGCGCCTACACCGCGACCCGGCGCGAGGCCGGCCGCGCCGTGCACCTGGCGCTGGGCATGCCGGCCAACGAGCGCATGGACTGGCTGGTCGAAAAAGCCACCGAACTGGGCGTGGCCAGCATCCAGCCGCTGATCAGCGAGCGCAGCGTGCTGCGCCTCAAGGGCGAGCGCGCCGACAAAAAGCTCGCGCACTGGCGCGGCGTCGCCATGGCCGCCTGTGAGCAATGCGGGCGCAACCGGCTGCCGCTGATTCACGAGGTGATGAACCTCGCTGACTGGCTCAAAAGCAGCGCCGATGCCGCCCCGGCCGGCGCGCGCCTGCTGCTGTCGCTGCAGCCCGGCACGCGGCCGCTGGCCCAGGCCGTGGCCAACAACGGCGCGCTGACCTTTCTGAGCGGCCCCGAAGGCGGCCTGAGCCCGGCCGAAGAGGCCGCCGCCCTGGCCCGCGGTTTTGCGCCGGTCACGCTCGGGCCGCGCGTGCTGCGCGCCGAAACCGCGCCGCTGGCCTGCCTGTCCCTGCTGAGCCTGAGCGCTCCAACCTAGGTCACGCCCATGAACCGCAACCTCTGGCTGCTGGCCATCTGCCAGGGCCTGTTTCTCACCAACAACGTCACCTTCATCGCCATCAATGGCCTGGTGGGCCTGAACCTGGCGCCGCTGGGCTGGATGGCGACCCTGCCGGTGATGGGCTATGTGGTCGGCGGCGCGCTGGCGACCCCGCTGGTGGCGCGCACGCAAAGCCGCTTTGGCCGCCAGGCCTCGTTCCAGCTGGGGCTGGCGGTGGCGGCGCTCTCGGCCCTGCTGTGCTGCTACGCGGCCTACAGCCAAAACTTCTGGCTGCTGGTGGCGGCGACCGTGGTGGCGGGTTATTACAACGCCAATGCGCAGTTGTACCGTTTTGCCGCCGCAGAGCTGGCGGCGCCCGAATTTCGCGAAAAAGCCGTTTCGCTGGTGATGGCCGGCGGGCTGATCGGCGCCGTGGCCGGGCCGAATCTGGCGGCCTACACGCGCAGCCTGACGGCGGTGCCGTTTGCCGGCGCCTACCTGGCGCTGGCCGGCGTGGCGCTGCTGGCCATGGGCTTGCTGGCCTTCATTCGATTCTCGTCGCTCGAAGCAAGCAGCGGCCACGGCCGCCGCGCCGGGCCGCCCCAAGCAAGGCCAGCCCCCTCGGGGGGCAGCGAAGTACACGAAGTGACGAGCGTGGGGGCGCAAGATGGCCGGCCGCTCGGCGTCATCATGCGCCAGCCGGTCTTTATCGTGGCGGCCGCCGCCGGTGCGCTGGGCTATGGCGTGATGAACCTCTTGATGGCCGCCACGCCGATTGCCATGCAGATCTGCAGCCTGCCGTTTTCCGATGTGGCGCTGGTGCTGGAGTGGCATGTGATCGGCATGTTCGCGCCCGGCTTTTTCACCGGCCATTTGATCAAGCGCTACGGCACCCTGCCCATCATGGCGGTGGGGCTGGTGCTCAATGGGCTGTGCGTCGCGATTGCGCTGTCGGGCGTTGATTTCAAACAGTTTCTGGTCGCGCTGTTCCTGCTCGGGCTGGGCTGGAACTTCCTCTTCACCGGCAGCACCACGCTGGCGCTGACGGCTTACCGCCCGGAAGAAAAAGACAAGGCCCAGGGCGCACTCAATTTTTGCGTGTTTGCGGTGCTGGCCGTCTCGTCGCTGGCGTCGGGCGTGCTGGTCACCACCCAGGGCTGGGCGCTGCTAAACCTCGGCTCGCTGCTGCCGCTGGGCCTGACCGCGCTGGGGCTGGGCTGGCTTGCATTGGCGCGGCGCAAAGCCCAGAATCCCTGAGTCAGTGTTTTTGATGTTTATTGTTTGATCCACTTTGGGAGCATGTCATGGGTTTACTTGATTCGGTGTTGGGCGCGGTGATGGGTGGGCAGCAGCCGCAAGACGGGGCCAACGCGATGGGCGGCGGCCTGGGCGGCCTGCTCAGCATGGTCACCAGCAACCCGCAATTGCTGCAGGCCATCACCGGAATGTTGAGCAACGAGGGCGCGCAGGGCGGTTTGGGCGGCCTGGTCGCCAAATTTCAGCAGGCCGGCCTGGGCGACGTGATTGGCTCCTGGGTCGGCAGCGGACAAAACCAGGCGATCTCGGGCGATCAGCTGACCGAGGTGCTGGGTTCCGACGCGATGTCCGGCCTGGCCGCCAAGCTGGGCCTGAGCCAGGGCGAAGCCGCCGGCCAGCTGTCCAGCATCCTGCCCGGCATCATTGACCGCTTCACGCCGCAAGGCCAGGCCCCCGCCGCCGGCCTGGGTGACTCGGGTGAACTGATGGGCATGCTGGACGGCCTGCTGCAAAAAAGCTGAGCCAGGCTCCGCGCCGGCAAGCGCCATCCGGGGGCGCATCATGCTATATTTTTAATAGCACGATGCGCCCTTGATAGTTGGGCTGGCGGCCTGTTTGCCTTAAAACCGGCGGTCCAGCCAGGCTTTCAGCGTGGCAAACACCGGTGCCGCATCGAGCTCGTTGAAAATCTCGTGGTACAGCCCGTCGAAGCACTTGACGGTCAAGGTGCCGGGTTTGACCGCAGGCGCGCTGGCGGCCCGTTCGGCAAAGGCCCGGCTGCCCGCCGGGTTGACGAGCCGGTCGGCGCCGGCATACATCAGCAGGGTCGGCGTGTTCCAGTGCGCGGCGGCGGCAATGGTGGCCGGGCCGGCATCGGCAATGAAGCGGCCCAGGCGCGGCGAAATCCGGTCGTGCACGCGCCGGTCGGCCTGGTATTTCTTGACCACGTTTTCGTCGTGCGACAAAAAGCGCACGTCCAGCCCGTTGCCCACGCACAGATTGGGCGCGAGGTTGGGCATCACCGCCAGCAGCAGCCTTTGCAGGCCGTTGAGCCCGGCATCGAGCGCCGGCGACGACATCACCAGGCCCTCCACCGGGCGAATCTTCAGCGCCACAAAGCGGCTGGCCACCAGCCCGCCCAGGCTGTGGCCCAGCAGGATCAGCGGCAAGGGCAGCGGCGCGCCGTTTGCGGCACGCCGCCGCGGCATGCGCAGGCCGCGCCTGCGGGTGTCGTCCACCACCTCGGCCAAATCGTCGAGCAGGGCCGTCTCATTGGGCAGGGTGCCACGCGCGCCGCCGGATTCGCCGTGGCCGCGCTGGTCGTAGGCCCGCACCGCAAAGCCCCACTGCAGCAGCCGGCTCGCCACATGCTGGTAGCGGTTGGCATGCTCGCCCAGGCCATGCACGATCAGCACCACACCGCGCGGCGGCGGCGCGTCCGGCCCCATTTCGCTGGCCCAGTCGTCAAAAGGCCATTCGTACAGGGCCAGGTTTTCGCCGTCGCGGGCGGTAAAGGGCGCCAAAACAGTAGAGTTCATGCAGGTCCTGACCTTGGCAAGTCATGTAGTTCAAAAAACGTCTGCCAAAAGCAGCGCAAAGCTTAACCCGGCACGCGGGCCATCACCTGGGCCACCGCCGCGGTCAGCTTCTTGGCATAGGGCACATGCAGGAACTCATTGGGGCCGTGGGCATTGCTCTTGGGGCCGAGCACGCCGCAGACCATCATCTGCGCCTTCGGAAAGCCCTGGCTCAGCATACTCATCAGCGGAATCGTGCCGCCCTGGCCGATGGTGCCGCAGGGCGCGCCAAAAAAGGCCTGCGAGGCGTCGTTCAGCGCGCTTTCAAACCACGGCTCGGTGCCGGGTGCGTTCCAGCCGGTGGCGCCGCCGCTGCTTTCAAACGTGACCCTGGCCTGATACGGCGCGTTGTCTTCAAGCAGGGTCTTGAGCTGCTGCACGGCGGCGCTGGCGTCTATCAGCGGCGGAAAGCGCAGCGACAGCTTGAAGGCGGTGTAGGGACGCAGCACATTGCCGGCATCCTGCAGCGCCGGAAAACCGTCGGCGCCGGTCACGCTGAGCGTCGGCCGCCAGGTGCGGTTCAGCAGCGCCTCGACCGGGTCGGTGGTGGTCGGCAGGGCCAGCGCGCTGGCGCCTTCGCAGTCATAGTGCGCCCACGGAAAGCGCTTGTAGATTTCATCGCCCAGAATCTTGGCCGTGGCCTGCGCCTGGGCCAGCCGGTCGGCCGGAATTTCGCAGTGAAAACTCTGCGGCAGCAGGCGGCCGGTCTGGCTGTCTTCGAGCCGGTCCAGCACCTGGCGCATGATGCGAAAGCTCGACGGCACCAGGCCGCTGGCATCGCCCGAATGCACGCCTTCGGTGAGGATTTCCACCTTCAGCACGCCGGCCGCGTTGCCGCGCAGGCTGGTGGTCAGCCAGAGCTGGTCGTAGTTGCCGGCGCCCGAATCGAGGCACACCACCAGTGCCACTTCGCCCAGCCGCTCGCGCAGCGCGTCCACGTAAGGCAGCAGGTCGTAGGAGCCGCTTTCCTCGCAGGTTTCAATCAGGCCGACGATGCGCGGATGCGGCACGTTTTGCGCTTTGAGCGCCTGCACGGCGGCAATGCTGGCGTAAACCGCATAGCCGTCATCGGCGCCGCCGCGGCCATAGAGCTTGCCATCGATGTATTTCGGGGTCCAGGGGCCGAGATCGCTGCGCCAGCCGCTGAACTCGGGCTGCTTGTCGAGGTGGCCATACATCAACACGGTCTGCGTCGAGTCGGCACGCGTCGCGGCAATCTCGAAAAACAGCACCGGCGTGCGGCCCGGCAGGCGCACCACTTCCAGGCTCAAGCCTTCGACTTTTTGCGCCTCGACCCAGCTGGCGGCGTTGCGCATCACGGTGTCGATAAAGCCGTGCTGCGCCCAGTCGCGGTCAAAGGTCGGCGACTTGGCCGGGATTGCGATGTAGTCGGTGATCTGCTGGACGATGTCGCCGTCCCATTTCGCCGAGACCTGCGACAGGGCCTGGGCGGCGTCGAGCATGCTGGCGGGAATTTCACGGTGCAGGGGGGCGTTCATGACAGATCTCCAAGTGTAAAAAGCCGCATTTTTTTCTGCGCAGCAGCTACTGTACGCCACTGGGTAAGCCCTCGGGCTTTCCCCTTGTTGCCATCCACCCCACCGAGCGAGCTTCGCCATGACGCACCCCTCACCCAGGCCTTCACCCACCCCGCCCGCCATCCGCGTCGGCGTGGGCGGCTGGACCTACGAGCCCTGGCGCAACAACTTCTTCCCGCCCGGCCTGCCGCACAGCCGAGAGCTGGCCTGGGCCAGCCGCCAGCTCAGCGCGATTGAAGTCAATGGCACCTACTACGGCACGCTCAAGCCCGCCAGCTTCAAAAAATGGCACGACGAAACGCCGGCCGACTTCGTTTTTTCCCTCAAGGCCTCGCGCTACGCGACCAATCGGCGCGTGCTGGCCGAGGCCGGTGAATCGATCAACCGCTTTGTCGACAGCGGCATCAGCGAACTGCGCCACAAGCTCGGCCCCATCGTCTGGCAGTTCATGCCCGGCAAGGTGTTCGAGGCCGGGGATTTCGAGGCATTTCTGGCCCTGCTGCCAAGCCATGTGGACGGCCTGCCGCTGCGCCATGTGCTGGACGTGCGGCATGAAAGCTTTGCCACGCCCGCCTACCTGGCCCTGGCGCGGCGCCATGGCTGCGTGACGGTGTACACCGACGCCAGCCAGTTTCCGCAAATCACCGACAGCCAGGGCCAGTTTGCCTATCTGCGGCTGATGCGCAGCCAGCCCGGTTTGCCCACCGGCTACCCGCCGGGCGCGCTAGACCAGTGGGCCGACGGCGCCCGCGCCTGGACGGGCGGCAGTACGCCGCGCGAGGTGTTCCTCTATTTCATCAATGGCGCCAAAGAGAGGGCGCCCGCCGCCGCGATGGCGCTGCTGGCCCGCCTCGGCTTCAAGCCAGCCGCTTGATTAAGCGTAGCTGGCCATGGCCTCGCCCAGCCGTATGCCGCGGCCAGGCGCCCAGTCCGGGTTGAAGCGTAGCGGCCCCTTGGGAAACAGCATGACGACGGTGGAGCCGAGCAGAAAGCGGCCCATTTCGTCGCCCTTGTTCAGCGTGATGACCGGCCGTTCGGCGCTGGCAAGCGGCGGGTAATGCCAGTCGCGCACCACCTTGCCGCGCGGCGAGTTGACCACGCCATGCCACACGGTGGCCATGCTGCCGACAATCGTGGCCCCCACCAGGATCAGCACAAACGGGCCGCGCGCCGATTCAAAGACGCACACCACCCGCTCGTTGCGCGCAAACAGGCCGGGCACACCGCGCGCCGTGACCGGATTGACGGAAAACAGCTCGCCCGGCACATGAATCATGCGGCTCAGGCGGCCATCGCAAGGCATGTGGATGCGGTGGTAGTCCTTGGGGCTCAGGTACAGCGTGGCAAAGCTGCCATCCTGAAACTGCGCGGCCAGCGCCGCATCACCGCCCACCATCGCGGTAGTGGAATAACTGTGGCCCTTGGCCTGAAAAATTTGGTCCTGCTCAATCGCCCCAAACTGGCTGATGGCCCCATCGACCGGGCAAATCAGGTCAGCCGCCGCCAGGGGCCGCGCACCGGGCTTGAGGGCGCGGGTGAAAAAATCGTTGAAGGTGGCGTAGTGGGCAATGTCAGCGTCCAGCGCCTCGCCCATGTTGACCTGGTACCTGGCGACAAAGCGCCGAATGATCTCCGTCGTGACCCAGCCCCGCTCACGCCCCGCCACATAACCGGCAAACACCGTCAGCGCCTGCTTGGGAATCAGGTATTG
>NZ_JANOAL010000050.1:0-13969 GCF_031411155.1 Polaromonas sp.
TTCAGGTGCTCGGGCGCTGGCGCGTAGCCAATGGCCGATTCACCGCCTTCAAACCGCTCCAGCGCAAAGCCGAGATGCGTGACAAACGGGATTTCTGCGCCGAAGTTCATGGCAAATTCCAATCTAGCCGCCGGTGACTACTGATACGCCGCCATCAACGGCCAGCCATTGCCCAGTGATGTGCTTGCCTGCGTCCGACGCATACAGCACGCACAGGCCCTTGAGGTCTTCGTCATCGCCCAGGCGGCCCAGCGGCGCGTGGGCGGCGAGCTTTTCTTCGCCCATGGCCTTCAGCGTGCCCTGCGTCATCTTGCTCGGGAAGAAGCCGGGGCAGATGGCGTTGACGGTGATGTTGTAGGCGCCCCATTCGCAGCCCAGCGCGCGCGTGAAATTGACGACCGCGCCCTTGGAGGTGTTGTAGGCCACGGTGGTCATTTCGCGCGGGTTGCCGCCCAGCCCGGCAATCGAGGCCACATTGATGATGCGACCGGATTTGCGCGCAATCATGCTGTGCTTGGCGATGTGCTGGCTCAGGATGAAGTAGCCGCGGATATTGAGGTTCATGACCTTGTCCCAGGCCTCGACCGGGTGGTCTTCGGCCGGCGCGCCCCAGGCGGCACCGGCGTTGTTGACCAGAATATCGACATGGCCGAAGCGCTTGATGGTCTCGTCGGCCAGGGCCCGGATGTCGGCTTCCCTGGCGCAGTCGGCGGCGATCCAGTCGACGTCGATGCCGGCGGCCTTCAGCTCGGCGGCGGCTTCGATCAGGTCTTCGGCCTTGCGCGAGCTCAGCATGACTTTGGCGCCCGCTTCGCCGAGCGCCTGCGCCAGCTGCAGGCCCAAGCCGCGCGAGCCGCCGGTGACGAGAGCGGTTTTGCCTTTGAGGTCAAACAGTTGCTGGATGGTACGGGTCATGCGGTGTCTCCTGTAGTTTCGTAATCCAGCACGCTGCGGCTCTCGCGCAGGGCGCCCAGGCCACTGCTGACGTGCTGGTGATGGGGGTGATTCTGGTAGGCGGCCAGGGCTGGGCTGTCCTCGAATACCGAGTAAAGCACAACATCGCAGCTGGCTTCCAGCCCGGCTGTCCGGATGGCGACTTCAAACGCCAGCATGCCCGGCACCAGCTGGCTGCAGCTGTCGAGTTGCGCCTTGAAATGCGGCGCGTCATCGGCATTTTTAAGCTTCCACATCACGATATGTTTGATCATGGTCCCACCTTGATTTTTGAACGTACATAAATCAGCACAAAGCCGGCTGCCGCCACCACGCCGCCGCCGACCACCAGCGACCAGCCGATGGCGTCGTCGGTGCGCTGGACCGACAGACCCAGCACCAGCGTCAGCAACCCGCCGTAGATCAGCACCCAGATCAGGGCCTGCAGGCGGGCCACGGTTTTATTCGAAGCGGGCTCGGACGAGGGTTTGAAAAAAGCCATTAAAACGCCTCCTCGGGCAAGTCGGCGCAGGTCAGGTCGCGGTTTTCAACGACCTTCAGCCAGGCCGCCACCTTGGGCAGCTCATAGTGGTAAAAATAGCGTGCGGCCCCCAATTTACCTGTGGTTGCAGCTATTGTTTTTGTAGCATCCCGCTTTAGCGCAGCGAGCGCCACATCAAGCCAGATCCAGGCCAGCACGGTGTGGCCAAAGGCCTGCATGTAAGGCACCGCATTGGCCAGCGCGTCGCCCGGCTGGCCGGTGGCCCAGGCCGCCTTGGTGGCGCTGCCGACCCGCTGCAGCGCCTGGGCCAGCGCATTGGCATGGGCGGCCAGCTCAGGCCGCTGGATGGCGCGCTCGACGGTGGTGTTGATTAGCGCCGCCAGCAGCTGCAGCCCCCTGCCCCCTTCCATCAGCACCTTGCGGCCCAGCAGGTCCAGCGCCTGGATGCCGTGGGTGCCCTCGTGAATCATGTTGAGCCGGTTGTCGCGCCAGTACTGCTCGACTGGAAAATCACGCGTGTAGCCATAGCCACCGTGCACCTGAATCGCCAGTGAGTTGGCCTCCAGACACCATTCGCTCGGCCAGCTTTTGGCAATCGGCGTCAGCACCTCCAGCAGCAGGCGCGCATCGTCGGCGGCCTGGGCCTCGCCGGTATGGTGTTCATCGACCAGCCGGGCGCAGTACAGCTCGAGCGCCAGCGCGCCCTCGCAGTAGGCCTTTTGCGCCAGCAGCATGCGTTTGACATCGGCGTGCTCGATGATGCGGATTTGCGGCTGGGTCGCATCCTTGCCCACGGCACCTGTGCCGTTTTTTGATCCTCCGCCGATGGGCCGGCCCTGCGGCCGGTTTTTGGCGTAGTCCAGGCTGGCGTAATAGCCGGCCATGCCCAGCATGGTGGCGGCCATGCCGACGCCAATGCGCGCCTCGTTCATCATGTGGAACATGCAGCGCAGGCCTTCGTGCGGCTGACCCACCAGGTAGCCGACGGCGCCCGCCTCGCCCTTCACCGGATACTTGCCTTCGCCAAAATTGAGCAGGGTGTTGGTGGTGCCGCGCCAGCCCAGTTTGTGGTTCAGGCCCGCCAGCGCCACGTCGTTGCGCACGCCGGTCAGCTCACCCTGTTCATCAACGAGCTTTTTGGGCACGATGAACAGCGAGATGCCGCGCGTTCCCGCAATCAGCTTGCCGTCAGGCCCCGGTATCTTGGCCAGCACCAGGTGAATGATGTTGTCGGTCAGCTCATGCTCGCCGGCCGAAATCCACATCTTGTTGCCCTTGAGGCGATAGCGTGGGCCTAGCGGGTCGCTTTCAAAACCCTCGCCATCCGGCACGGCGCGGGTCGTCACATCGCTCAGCGACGAGCCCGCCTGCGGCTCCGACAGGCACATGGTGCCCGAAAAGCGCCCCGAAAATTCGTTCTTGGCAAACACCTCTTTTTGCGCGTCGGTGCCGTGCACCATCAGCAAATTGGCATTGCCGGTGGTCAGCAGCCCTGAGCCTATGCTGACCGACGCCATGGCAAAAAAGGCGTTGGCGGCCGCTTCCACCGTGTAGGGCAGCTGCATGCCGCCCATGGCGTAGTCTTGCGCGGCGCTAAGCATGCCCGAGGCCGCATAGGCCTTTTGCGCCTCATGCGTCGCCTGCGGCAGGATCACCTTCTCGCCATCAAAATGCGGTTCCTGCGTATCGACCGTGCGGTTGAACGGTGCGTATTTCTCGCGCGCAATGCGCTCGCAGGTGTCGAACACCGCGTCAAAGGTTTCGCGCGAGTGATCGGCAAAGCGGCCGCGCTGGTTCAGCGATTCGGCCTGGAGCCAGTCGTAAAGCAGGAAATCAAGGGTGGGCCTGAGGCTCATGGTGCGGGGTGACTTCCAAAAGGGTTATTTCGATGCGTCCCTGGCCGGCAGCAGGTTGATCGTGCCCTGGGCCACGGCGCAGAGTTTTTCCTCGCCGTCCAGCTGCACAAAAACGTCACAGCGGCAGACCGCCTGGGTTTTGCCAGCATACACCGCCTCGGCCCGCGCGATCAGCCGCTGCCCAATGGCGGGCCGGACATAGTTGATCTTGAATTCAGAGGTCACCACCGCAAAGCCCAGCACAGAACCGCCGGCGTAGGTCAGTGCGTTGTCAGCCGCGTAACTGACCACGCCGCCGTGCACAAAGCCGTTTTGCTGAAGAATGCTGCCGGTGACCGGGATCTGCAACTCGCAATGGCCGGGCGCCAGCGCATGCAGCTCGGCACCAATCCGCACGCTGAAAGGCTGCAGGGCCAGAAACGCCCGCCCTTTCTGAAGGAGCAGGGTTTCGTTCATGGTGTTTGCAGGTCGTTAAAAAACTTGAAGGGCTTAAAGGACTTCAAAAACACCCGCAGCACCCATGCCGCCACCTATGCACATGGTCACGCAGACGCGCTTGGCGCCGCGGCGCTTGCCTTCGATCAGCGCATGGCCGGTCAGGCGCTGGCCCGTGACACCGTAGGGGTGACCGACGGCAATCGCGCCGCCATTGACGTTGAGCTTGTCCATCGGGATGCCGAGCTTGTCGGCGCAGTACAGCACCTGCACGGCAAACGCTTCGTTGAGTTCCCACAGGTCGATGTCGCTGACCTTCAGGCCCAGCTTGGCCAGCACCTTTGGAATGGCGAATACCGGGCCTATGCCCATCTCATCGGGCTCGCAGCCAGCCACCGCAAAGCCGAGGAAACGGCCCAGCGGCCTCAGGCCTTTTTTCTCGGCCACGGTTTCGTCCATCACCACCACGGCGCCGCCGCCGTCCGAGAACTGGCTGGCGTTGCCGGCTGCAATCACGCCACCGGGAATGGCCGGCTTGATGCCGCTGATGCCCTCCTTGGTCGTGCCGGCGCGTATGCCTTCGTCGTTGCTGACGGTCACCTGTTTGGTGCTCAGGCCCATCAACGGATCAGCGACGCCCATGGTGACGGTAATCGGTGCGATTTCGGCCTCGTACAGGCCTGCGGCCAAGGCAGCGGTGGCTTTCTGCTGGCTCATGGCGCCGTACTCGTCCATGCGGTCACGGGAGATCTCGTAGCGCTTGGCCACCTGCTCGGCGGTCTGCAGCATGTTCCAGTAAATCTCGGGCTTGTTCTTGGCCAGCCAGTCTTCACGCAGCATGTGGGTGTTCATCTCCTGCTGCACGCAGGAAATGCTCTCGACGCCGCCGGCCACATAAATGTCGGCTTCATGGGCGATCACGCGCTGCGCCGCCAGCGCAATGGCCTGCAGGCCCGAAGAGCAAAAGCGGTTCACCGTCAGACCCGACACCGTGACCGGGCAGCCGGCGCGCAGCGCAATCTGGCGCGCAATGTTGGCGCCGGTGGCGCCTTCAGGCGTGGCGCAGCCGATGATCACGTCATCGACTTCGGCGGCTTCAATGCCGGCGCGCTTGATGGCGTGTTCAACCGCATGGCCGCCCAGGGTGGCGCCGTGCGTCATGTTGAAGGAACCCTTCCAGCTTTTGGCCAGGGGCGTGCGGGCGGTGGAAACAATTACAGCTGAGGTCATGAAAATCTCCGGAATTGGGGGGTTGCTTGGGCCTTGATGGGCGAATCAGTTGAAGGTTTTGCCTTCGGCGGCGAGCCTGGCCAGCAAGGGAGCGGGCTTCCAGAAATTGGCATCGTCCAGCGGATTCTGCGCAAAGCGGTGCATGCTCTGGACCACGTTGAACAGCCCCACCTGATCGGCATACAGCATGGGGCCGCCGCGGTAGATGGGGAAACCGTAGCCCATCAGGTAGACCATGTCGATATCGCTGGCCTTCGAAGCAATGCCCTCTTCCAGAATGTGGGCGGCCTCATTGACCAGCGCATAGACCAGGCGCTGCACGATTTCCTCGTCAGAAATCTTGCGCGGCGTGATGCCCAGCGAGGCCCGGTGCGCTTCGATCATCTGCACCACTTCGGCATTGGGAATCGCATCGCGCTTGCCGGGCACGTAGTCGTACCAGCCGGCGCCGGTTTTCTGGCCAAAGCGGCCTTTCTCGCACAGCAGATCGGCGGTCTTGCTGTACTTCATGTCGGGTTTTTCGGTATAACGGCGCTTGCGAATCGCCCAGCCGATGTCGTTGCCGGCCAGGTCGCCCATGCGGAACGGACCCATGGCAAAACCAAACCTCTCAATCGCCTTGTCCACCTGCGCGGGGGTGCAGCCTTCGTCGAGCAAAAAACCACCCTGGCGGCCGTACTGCTCGATCATGCGGTTGCCGATGAAGCCGTCGCACACGCCTGACACGACGGCCGTTTTCTTGATCTTTTTGCCCAGCGCCATCACGGTGGCCAGCACGTCCTTGCCGGTTTTTTCGCCGCGCACCACTTCGAGCAGCTTCATGATGTTGGCGGGGCTGAAAAAGTGGGTGCCAATGACGTCCTGCGGCCGCTGGGTGAAGGCGGCAATCTGGTTCATGTCCAGGGTCGAGGTGTTGGAGGCGAGAATTGCGCCGGGTTTCATCACGCGGTCCAGTTCGGTAAAGACTTTTTCCTTGACGCCCATTTCCTCAAACACGGCCTCGATCACCATGTCGGTGTCTTTCAGGTCGTCGTAGCTCAGCGTGGTGCTCAGCAGGCTCATGCGCTGCTCGTACTTGTCCTGCTTGAGCTTGCCCTTTTTGACCTGGGCTTCGTAGTTTTTGCGAATGGTGGCCATGCCGCGGTCCAGCGCTTCCTGCTTCATCTCCAACATCTTGACCGGAATGCCAGCGTTCAAAAAATTCATTGAGATGCCGCCGCCCATGGTGCCGGCGCCAATCACGGCCACCGACTTGATCTCGCGTTTTGGCGTGTCTTCCGGCACGTCAGGAATCTTGGAGGCGGCGCGCTCGGCCATGAAAATATGGCGCAGTGCGCGGCTCTCGGTCGTCCACATCAGGTTGATGAACAGCTCGCGCTCAAACAGCAGGCCGTCTTCAAACTTGCGCTGGGTGGCGGCTTCCACCGCGTCCACGCATTTCAGCGGCGCCGGAAAGTTCTTGGCCATGCCCTTGACCATGTTGCGGGCAAAACCGAAATAGGCGTCGCCGTTGCGGTGCTTGCAAGGCAGGTTGCGCACCAGCGGAATCGGCCGCGTGTCGGCAATCGACTGGGCAAAGGCCAGCGCCTCGTCGGCCAGTGCCTCGGGCGAGCTGGCCATTTTGTCAAACAGTTTCTGGCCCGGAATCATGGCCAGCAGCTCGCTCTTGACGGGCTCGCCACTGACAATCATGTTCAGCGCCACCTCGACGCCGACCGCGCGCGGCAGGCGCTGGGTGCCGCCTGCACCCGGCAGCAGGCCGAGTTTGACTTCAGGCAGTGCCACACTGCAACCGGGTGCCGCAATGCGGTAGTGGCAACCGAGTGCCAGTTCCAGCCCGCCGCCCATGCAGACCGAATGAATCGCGGCCACCACCGGCTTGGCGGAGTTTTCAATGGTGCGGATCACGCTGTGCAGATTGGGCTCGGACAGCGCCTTGGGCGTGCCAAATTCCTTGATGTCGGCGCCGCCCGAAAACGCCTTGCCGGCGCCGGTAATCACGATGGACTTGACGGCCGCATCGGCATTGGCCTGTTGCAGGTTGTCGGTCAGGCTCAAGCGGGTGGCATGGCCCAGGCCATTGACGGGCGGGTTGCTCAGGGTGATCACTGCGACCGTGCCGTGGACTTCGTAATGGGTTGTCATTGAGGTTCTTTCCTTGAAGGTTCAGGGTTGAAGTTTCAGTGTTGTCGACCGGAACGCATGAGTGTGCATCCACCGGCAAAATAGTACGACCGTTCTTTTCTGATTGTAGAGAGTCCTGAGGACAGCACAAGGGCAATCAGCGCCGGCTTGTCCCTACGGTGACAAGCCGGCAACTTTTTTACACTTCCAGCCATTCCTTGCGGGTGTAGGCGTCGGCCCGCAGGCTGTCGGGCGTGCCCTGAAACACGATGCTGCCATGCCCCATGACCAGCGCCCGGTCGGAAATCGCCATGGCAATGGTCAGCTTTTGCTCTATCAGCAGCACCGAGATGCCCTTGGCCTTCAGCGTTTGCAGGTACTGGCCCACCAGCTCCACGATTTTCGGCGCCAGGCCTTCGGTCGGCTCGTCAATGATGATCAGGTCGGGGTCACCCATCAGGGTGCGGCACAGCGTCAGCATTTGCTGCTCGCCACCCGACAGCACGCCGGCCTCGGTGTGCTGGCGCTCCAGCAGGCGCGGAAACATGGTGTACATGTCGTTGAAGGTCCAGCGCGATTTCTTGCCCGCGCCTTTTTGCCCCAGCAACAGGTTTTGCTGTACCGTGAGCTTGGGGAAGATATCGCGGTTTTCGGGCACATAGCCAATGCCCAGATGGGCAATCTGGTAGGCCTTTTTACCCACGATTTCACCCTCCTTCCAGCGGATGGAACCCTGGCAATCGACCAGGCCCATGATGGCCTTGGCGGTGGTGGAGCGGCCCGAGCCATTGCGGCCCAGCAAGGCGACGATCTCGCCGGGATGCACGTCAAACGAAACACCGTGCAAGACGTGGCTTTTGCCGTAGAAGGCGTGAAGATTGTTGATGTGCAACATGGTCAGTGGCCTCCCGCCTGGGCATCGGCGACCGAGGAACCAAGGTAGGCTTCCTGCACCCGCTGGTCGGCCCGCACGGCTTCGGGGTGATCGTAGGCAATGACTTCGCCATACACCACCACGGCAATTTTGTCGGCCAGGCCAAACACGACGCCCATGTCATGCTCCACCGTCAACAGGGTTTTACCCACGGTGACTTCCTTGATGAGGCTGATGAAGCGACTGGTTTCGGAGCGGCTCATGCCGGCGGTCGGTTCGTCGAGCAAGATCACGCTGGCGCCGCCCGCAATGGTGATGCCGATCTCCAGCGCGCGCTGTTCGGCATAAGTCAGGTTGGTGGCCAGCACGTCTTTTTTCTTGTCGAGCTTGATCATGCGCATCAACGCTTCGGCCCGTTCATTGGCATCGTCCAGGTCGGCCAGAAACTTCAGAAAAGTATATTTGTAGCCCAGGCTCCAGAGCACGCCGCAGCGCAGGTTTTCAAACACGCTGAGCTTGGGGAAAATATTGGTGATCTGAAAACTGCGCGACAGGCCCATGCGGTTGATTTCAAACGGCTTTTTGCCGTCAATGCGCTGGCCATTGAGCAGCACTTCGCCGCTACTGGGTTCAAAGCGACCGCTGATCAAATTGAACAGCGTCGATTTGCCAGCGCCGTTGGGGCCGATGATGGCCACGCGCTCGCCTGGCTTGACGGCCAGATTGGCGCCGCGAATGATTTCGGTCTTGCCAAAGCTCTTGCGAAGGTCTTTCAGCTCAAGCGAGTATGGGGCCCCCACGCTTCTCACGCCGTGTAATGCGCTGCCCCCCGGGGGGGCCGAACTTGCTCGGGGCGGCCCTTCGCTGCGTTCGCTGGCATTCATAGCGACTCCCTTCGCTTGATCTCTTTTTCAATCTCATTCTGGATTTGGCCCCATTGCAACAAAAACTGCCTGCGGGTCAGCTCAAACAGGCCCAGCCCCGTCACCAGCACAAAGCCCGCTCCAAACCAGCTGTTGAGGCTCAAGGCATTGAGCCGGATGCCCATGAAGCCGAGTTCGGCGCCCAGGGCCGCGTTGAGCTGCAGGTGGTAAATCATTTCCACCATGGCGGCCGCGCCGGCCAGCGTCACCAGCGCCGTCACTGCCAGCCCCAGGTAAGACACCCACAGCTGCCTGAGCTTGCCGAAAGCGGCCACGCGCAGGTTCATCATGATCAGGCTGGCCAGGCCGCCCGGCGCGTACATCACCATGAACAGGAAAATCAGGCCCACATACAGCAGCCAGGCCATGGACAGCTCTGACAGCAGAATCAGCGCCAGCACCAGCAAGGCCGCGCCTATGATGGGGCCAAAAAAGAAGGTGGCGCCGCCGAGAAAGGTAAACAGCAGCAGGCTGCCGGAGCGCACACCGCTGACCACTTCAGCCGTGACGATTTCGGAGTTGATGGCGGCCAGGCCGCCGCCAATACCGGCAAAGAAGCCGGCAATGATGAAGGCGTAATAGCGCACCCGCTGGGTGTTGTAACCGATGAATTCAACCCGCTCGGGGTTGTCACGCACGGCGTTCAGAATCCGGCCCAGCGGCGTTCGGGTGAAGGCAAACATGGCGGCGGTGCAAATAAAGCAATACACCGCGATCAGGTAATACACCTGAATCTGCGGCCCGAAGCTGATGCCCCATACCGGCTTGCCGTAGGCCCGGTTGGTGGTGATGCCGCCCTCGCCGCCAAAAAACTCGGGAAACATCAGCGACATGGCAAACACCAGTTCGCCCACGCCCAGCGTGATCATGGCAAAGGTGGTGCCAGCCTTTTTGGTCGTCACGTAGCCCAGCAGCGCAGCAAAAAACAGTCCTGACAAACCGCCGACCAAGGGAATGAACGGCAGGGGAATGTAAAAAACACCGCGGGCGGCCAGGTTCATCGCATGAACCGCCAAGAAGGAACCCAGGCCCGCATAGACCGCATGGCCGAAACTGAGCATGCCGCCCTGCCCCAGCAGGATGTTGTAGCTCAGGCAGATGATGACCAGGTAACCGGCCTGCGACAGCATGGTGAGCGACAGGCTGCTTTTGAACATCAGCGGCGCGGCCAACAGCAGCAGCGCGTAAAGCGTCCAGATCAGCCAGCGGCCGATGTTGTAGGGTTGGAATTGGTGGAACTGGCTTGACATGATCTGGCCTTACCCTTCCCGCGTGCCGAGCAGGCCTTTGGGCCGGAAGATCAGGATCAGCACCAGAAACAGAAACGGCAGGATGGGGGCCACCTGGGAAATCGTGAGCTTGAGCAGCGGGTAGCCAAAGGTTTCGGGCGTGACGGAATACTTGAACTGCGCCAGCAAGGTCATCAGCGACTGGTCCATGGCCACCGCAAAAGTCTGGATCAGGCCAATCAGCAGCGAAGCCAGAAACGCCCCGGTCAGCGAGCCCATGCCACCGACCACCACCACCACAAAAATAATTGCCCCGACCGAGCCGGCCATCGCGGGCTCGGTGACAAAGGTATTGCCGCCAATCACACCCGCCAGACCGGCCAGCGCCGCGCCGCCGCCAAACACCAGCATGAAGACACGCGGCACGTTGTGGCCCAGCGACTCGACCGTTTCCGGGTGCGTCAGCGCCGCCTGAATCACCAGGCCAATGCGGGTGCGCGTCAGCAGCAGCCAGATGCTGAGCAGCATCAGCATCGAAATCAGCATGATGAAGGCGCGCGATTTCGGGAAGTTGGTGCCAAAAACCGTGAACAAAGGCCCCTGCAATCCGCTGGGCAGCACGTAGTTGACGGCAGAACGCCCCCAGACCAGCTGCACCAGCTCCAGCAACAGGTAAGACAGGCCAAAGGTGATCAGCAGCTCGGGCACATGCCCAAACTTGTGGACCCGGCGCAGGCAGAAGCGCTCGAACGCTGCCCCGATCACAAACACCAGCAGGGGCGCCACCAGGAGCGACCACCAAAAGCCGATCACCTGCGAGGTGCTGTAGGCAATGTAGGCGCCTACCATGTAAAAGGAAGCGTGGGCAAAATTAAGCACGCCCATCATGCTGAAAATCAGCGTCAGGCCGGAGCTGAGAATGATCAGCAGCAGTCCATAGCTCAGGCCATTGAGCAGCGAGATCGTGAAAAATTCCAGATTCATGGAGGCGTGCCTGACGCTAAGAATGGTTGGACAACTGCATAACCGGAATGCCTGCCTGCAAGCGCAAGCCCGCATAAAAAAAGGCCCGAGGACTGGTCGGGCCTTGCGCCTTGAAAGCTCAACGTGGTCAGTGTCAGTGCATTACGAGGGGCGCTTCATCTGGCACGAGGTGGGCGTGCTGGCCACGTAGGGCTCGTAGTATTTCACCGGAACAAAGGTATAGCCAGAGCCTTCGGCGTCATAGCTGTATTTGCCACCGGCTTTTTCCCAGCGGTCAATGTACAGCCCCTGCTGCAGCTGGTGATCGGTCTTGCGCATTTCCACATCGCCGTTGAAACTCTTGAAGCGCATGCCTTCCATGGCCTTGGCCACCAGGGCGGGTTCGGTGGATTTCGCCTGCGCCATGCCTTCAGAGAGGATGGTGAACGCATGGTAAATCGCACCGGTGTAGAAGTCATCGTTGAACTTCTTGCGGTAGTCCACCTGGATCTGCTGAATTTCACCGCCCATGTTGAGGTGGTTGTAAGCCACCATGTAAACCCGGCCCGCTGACGCGGCGCCCATGGCGGTTGGCGTTCCGGTCACACCCGCGTAGTAGGTGTAGAACTTGACGTTGTTCAGGCCTGCTTCGTTCGCGGCCTTGATCAGCAGGGTCAGGTCGGAGCCCCAGTTGCCGGTGATCACGGTGTCGGCGCCGGACTGCTTGATCTTGGCGATGTAGGGTGCGAAATCGCGCACCTGGGCCAGCGGGTGCAGGTCTTCGCCCACGATCTGGATGTCAGGACGCTTGCTGCCCAGATTGGCCTTGGCAAACTTGGCCACCTGCTGGCCGTGCGAATAATTCTGGTTGATCAGGTAGACCTTCTTGATGTCGGCCTGGTCCTTCATGAAGGCGGTCAGCGCTTCCATTTTCATGGAGGTATCGGCATCGAGGCGGAAGTGCCAGTAGTCGCACTTGCTGTTGGTCAGGTCTGGGTCCACCGCGGCATAGTTGAGAAACAACACCTCCTTGCCCGGATTGCGCTCGTTGTACTTGGACAGCGCATCGATGATGGCCAGCGCCGGACCGGAACCGTTGCCCTGCACCACGTAGCGCGCGCCCTGGTCAATCGCCGACTTGAGCGCGTTGGTGGTTTCCTGCGGGCTCAGCTTGTTGTCGATGCCGATGATCTCGAACTTCACGCCGGCCTTGTTCTTCTGGCTGAAGCGCTCGGCCAGAAACTGAAAGCCCTTGAGCTGATTGGTGCCCACGGCAGCCATCAGGCCGGACAAGGGGTCTAACCAGGCAATTTTGACGGTCTGGTTCAGGTTGACGGCGGCGCCCGCTGCGGGCGCAGCCATGGCGGCCTTGGCCGGTGCTGCCGCGGGCCTGGCAGGCGCCTGGGCCAGCGCCATGCCGGTGTACAGCAAGGCCGAGGCGGCCACCGCCATACCCAGCTTGCGGCGCGCAAAATATGTCTGGCTTGTCATCCCTTGTCTCCTGAAAATAGTGAACGGGCAAATCAACTGAACTGCAACCCGGCAAAGGTTAGGGCAAACCATGCTGCACTGCGTCAGGGAATGCCCTAGCCAATGTCTCCCGCGTGACTGGGTGAATGACTCAGGACTGAGGCAGCTGGTAGTCCTTGAGCAGTTCGCGAAGTTTGGTCTTCAGGATCTTTCCGGTCGCGCCCAGCGGAATCGCCTCGACAAACACCACGTCATCGGGGATTTGCCATTTCGCCGTCTTGCCCTCGTAGAACTTGATGAGTTCTTCACGCGTGACGTCCATGCCCGGCCTTTTGACCACGGCAATGATGGGCCGCTCATCCCACTTGGGGTGCGCCACGCCAATGCAGGCCGCCATGGCCACGGCCGGATGCGCCACCGCAATGTTTTCAACGTCAATCGAGCTGATCCACTCGCCGCCGGACTTGATCACGTCCTTGCTGCGATCGGTGATCTGCATATAGCCGTCCGCGTCAATCGTGGCCACGTCACCGGTCGGGAACCAGCCGTCCACCAGCGGGTCGCCGCCTTCGCCCTTGAAGTATTCGCGCACCACCCATGGGCCCTTGACATGCAGGTCGCCATAGGTCTTGCCGTCCCACGGCAGCTCCTTGCCTGCCTCATCCACGATCTTCATGTCAACGCCGTAAATCGCCCGCCCCTGCTTGAGGCGAATCTTCATTTTTTCGTCTGCAGGCAGGCCATCGTGCTTGTTCTTGAGGGTGCACAGCGTGCCCAGCGGACTCATCTCGGTCATGCCCCAGGCATGCAGCACCTCGACGCCATAATCATCATTGAAGGCCTTGATCATGGCCGGCGGACAGGCCGAGCCGCCAATCACCGTTCGGCGCAGGGTGGAAAACTTCAGGCCGGCAGGCTTCATGTGGCCCAGCATCATTTGCCACACGGTGGGCACGCCCGCCGCGTAAGTGACCTTTTCCCCCTCGATCAGCTCGTAGACCGATTTGCCATCCAGCGCCGGGCCGGGGAACACCAGCTTGGCGCCCGTCAGCGCCGCCGAGTACGGAATGCCCCAGGCGTTGACGTGAAACATCGGCACCACCGGCAAAATCGCGTCGCGCGCCGACATGCACATCACGTCGGGCAAGGCCGCCGCGTAGGCATGCAGGATGCTGGAGCGGTGGCTGTACAGCGCCGCCTTGGGGTTGCCCGTGGTGCCGCTGGTATAGCACATGCTCGATGCGGTGTTTTCGTCAAAGCTGGGCCAGGCATAGCTGGCCGATTGCGCCCCCACCCAGCTTTCGTAGCTTTGCAGGTTGGGAACGCCGGAGTCAGCGGGCAGCTTGTCGGCGTCGCACAGCGCGATGTAGTGCTTGATGCTGGGGCAACGGCCGTGCACGGCCTGCACCAGCGGCAGAAAGCTCAGGTCA
>NZ_JANOAL010000051.1:0-7131 GCF_031411155.1 Polaromonas sp.
CCGCCAGGCCGCCATGCGCTTTCGCCAACACAACCTGGAGCTGTTCGAGCAGATGTACCCGCACCGCAAGGACCGCACCAAGGTCATCGCCGTGGCGACCCAGGGCCGGCTGCAACTGGAAGAACAGATGGCGCAGGAGCGTGAGGAACAGGCCAAGCGTCGCCCGGCGGTTTGGGGCCCGGAAGGACCGACGACTCCCTGAGCAAATGTTTACGTTTAAATGAGGAGTTCTCTTGGTCGCCTACTTTTTATCAATTTAATTGATTAAATTGATTTAATCTGTAAAATCGGTGAAATTTCCCCTCAATTTAATCGGACAAATGGCTCCATGAGTCTGCGTCATGCGGCTCACACTTTCGAGGCTTCACCATGAATCAAGACCACCTCCTGCCATCCGCAGGCCTCAAGCGGGCCGATGCCGCGACGAGCAAGCCCCCGGCACGCGTGCTGGTCGTCGACGACACCGAAGACAACCTGTTCCTGATGACCTCCCTGCTGGAAGACAAGTACCAGCTGCTGCTGGCCTCGTCGGGGAAGGAGGCGCTGGCCATCATCATGTCGCAGGCGCCGCCCGACCTGATCCTGCTGGACATCATGATGCCCGAGATGGACGGCTACGAGGTGCTGCGCCGCATCCGCCAGCACCCCCCCACGGCGGCCATTCCCGTGATCTTCCTCACCGCGCTAAGCACCATAGAGGAAGAGCAGCTCGGCCTCGACCTCGGCGCCGTCGACTACATCACCAAGCCGATCAGCCCGCCGCTGCTGATGGCCCGTGTGCAGTCGCACCTGGAGCGCAGCGGCAACGCCCGGCGTCTGGAAGCCCTGTCCGAGAAGCTGTCGCGTTACCTGGCGCCGCAGGTCTACCAGTCCCTGTTCGACGGTTTGCAGCAGGCCAAAATCCACACCGAACGCAAGAAGCTCACCGTGTTTTTCTCCGACATCAAGGACTTCACAGGGTCTACCGCCAAGTGGCAGCCTGAAGACATTACCCGTCTGCTAAACGGCTATTTCTCGGAAATGTCGCGCATCGCGGCCGAATATGGGGGTACGGTGGACAAGTTCATTGGTGACGCCATGGTGATCTTCTTCGGTGACCCGCATAGCCGCGGGGTGCGGGAGGATGCGCTGCAATGTGTGAAGATGGCCATGGCCATGCAGCGCGGCATGGCGAATCTGCAGAACCTGTGGCGCGACATCGGGCCCAGCAAGACCTTTCGCATCCGCATCGGCATCAACACCGGTTTCTGCGACGTCGGCAACTTCGGCAGCGACCTGCGCATGGACTACACCATCATCGGACCCGAGGTGAACCTCGCGGCCCGGCTGGAACAGGCCGCCGAACCCGGTGGCATCCTGATTTCGGGCGAAACCTATGCGCTGGTGCGGGACGAAATAGAAACCGACCAGTGCGTATCGGTCGATGCCAGGGGCTTCTCCGAGCCGATCACGGCACATGCCGTGCGCGGCCCGGCCGAGGCCGCGGGCGGCATGCACAGGAAGTTCCAGCGGGAACTGCAGGGCATTCGCACGCTGCTCGACCTGGACCGCATGCCCAGCGCGGACCGCGCCGCAGCGGCGCTGGAGCTGCGCGAAATGGCCGACCGGCTCGCCGCCTGAGGGCCTTTGGCCCACCCCTGAAACCGGCCTTGGCACACGTGCTGGATCGCTTCCCCGTGCTGCAGCGGATGCTGGGCCTGCCCTCGCGCATCGAAAAGGAATTGACTACCGCCCACCAGGCCCAGGAACGGCGCATCAAGGAGTTGAGCGCCTCGCTCGCCTTCCTGACCAACACCCTGAATTCTGCCGCCGATGGCGTGCTGGCCATTCACTTTGCCAGCGGCGCCAAGTACGTCAACCCCCGATTCACGGAAATGTGGGGCCAGGCACCGGACGCGCTGATGGCACCGGGCCAGGAAATCGCACTGATGACCCTGCATGCATCGCTGGTCAAAGATGAGGCGCAATTCATCGCCCGCGCTCAGGAACTCTGGACCGCGCTTGACAGCGAGGTGTTTGACGAGATCGAGATGAAGGACGGTCGGCTCTTTGAACGCACCATCACCCCGCGCGAGGCCGGTGGCAAGCGGGTGGGGCTGGTCTTCAACTTTCGTGACGTCACCGAGCGCAGCCGCGCCGACAGGAAAATCCTGTTCAACCGCTTGGTCGTGGAAAACTCCGGGCCACTGTTCTGGCTAGACCCGGTGCAGCGCCGGGTGGTTTACGCCAACCACGCCGCCTGCGAGCAGCTCAGTTACGGCATCGAGGAATTCATCGGCATGGAGATATCGGCCATCGATGTCGACGTGTCGTCCGGGAAAGTGGCCGAACTGAAGTTCGAACTGAACCCCAGCGGAAAACCGAAACACTTCGAGAGCCGCTTCGGTTGCGGCGATGGTCGCCTGATCGATGTCGAGATCAACGTTTTCCTGGCCCAGGACGCAGAACGATCAGTCCATGTGGTGACATTCAAGGACACCACCGAGCAGAAAAATGCCACCGAACAGGCCCAGCGGGAGCAGGCCACCATGCGTTCGCTGATCAACTCCATCCCGGATCCGATCTTCTATAAAGACCCGCAGGGCCGCTACCTGGGCTGCAATGAAGCCTTTGCAGAAGCCATTGACCACCCCGTCGACGAGATCGTGGGCCGCAGCGACCACCAGCTACTTGACAATGACTGGGCCAACACGGTGAGCGCGGTCGACCGGGATGTGCTGGCGCGACAGGAAAAAAGCTCGGGCGAACACTGGATCGACTACAAGGACGGCCGGCGCGAGCTGTTCGAGACCGTCAAGGCCCCGTTCTGGGACCGCGAAGGGCGCCTGCTCGGCATCATGGGCATAGGCCGCAACATCACGCAGCGCAAGAAAACTGAAGACGAAGTTCGCCGCGCCAAGGAAATCGCCGAAGAGTCGACGCAAATGAAGTCTGACTTCCTGGCCAACATGAGCCACGAGATCCGCACACCGATGAACGCAATCATCGGCATGTCGTATCTGGCGCTCAAGACCGAGCTGACGGCGCGCCAGCGCGACTACATCACCAAGGTCCAGAGCTCGGGCCAGCACCTGCTGGGCATCATCAACGACATCCTCGATTTCTCCAAGGTGGAGGCCGGCAAGCTCACGATAGAGCACATCGATTTCGAGATCAACAAGGTGCTGGACAACGTCGCCGACCTGATCACCGAGAAGTGCGGCGCCAAAGGGCTGGAACTGGTGTTCGACATCGCGCCCGATGTGCCGCAGACGCTGGTCGGCGATTCCCTGCGGGTGGGCCAGATCCTGATCAACTACGCCACCAATGCGGTCAAGTACACCGAGCACGGCGAGGTCGTGATCTCGGCGCGCGTCAGCGAGCGCACGGCGGGCGACGTGTTACTGCGCTTCTCGGTGCGCGATACCGGCATCGGCCTGACCGGGGAGCAGATCTCCAGACTCTTTCAGAGCTTTTCCCAGGCTGACAGCTCGACCACGCGCCTATTTGGCGGCACCGGCCTGGGCCTGGCAATCGCCAAAAACCTCTCTAGCCTGATGGGCGGCGAGGTCGGTGTCAGCAGCGTCCATGGCGCGGGCAGCGAGTTCTGGTTCACGGTGCGGCTGGGCATCAGCACGCTGCCCAAGCGCGTCCTGCTACCCAACCCCGACCTGCGCGGACGCCGCGCCCTGGTGGTGGACGATAACGACCACGCCCGCAGCGTGCTCCGGGAGATGCTGGAGGGCATGACCTTCAAGGTCGCTGACGTCGCGTCGGGCGCGGCCGCCGTGGCGGCGGTGCGCGCCGCCGAATCCGGCGGGCAGCCGTTCGACGTGGTCTACCTCGACTGGCGCATGCCGCTCATGGACGGGCTGGAGGCCGCGCGCCGGATTCGCGCCCTGGGCCTCGCCACGGAGCCGGTTCTGGTGATGGTGAGCGCCTACGCCCGCGAAGGGATGATCAAGGAGGCCGAGTCACTGGGCCTGGGCGGCGTGCTGGTCAAGCCGATCAGCCCTTCACTGTTGTTCGACACCACCATGCAAGTGCTGGGCGGGCACCGGCCGGAGGCTCGCCTCAGTGGGCCCGGCGCCGCGGTCGGCATGCACCAGCTTGCACTGGTGCACGGTGCACGCATCCTGCTGGCCGAAGACAACGACATCAACCAGCAGATCGCCTGCGAGTTGCTGGTTGATGCCGGCTTTGTCGTCGAGGTGGCCGAAAACGGCCAGATCGCACTTGAAATGGTGCAGCAGGCGGCCTACGACCTGGTATTGATGGACATGCAGATGCCGGTCATGGACGGCCTCAGCGCCACCGCCGCCATCCGGCGCATTCCCCGCTTGCAGGCGCTGCCGATTGTGGCCATGACGGCCAATGCCAGGGCCGAGGACCGCCGCAACTGCCTGGAGGCCGGCATGAACGACTTTCTGTCCAAACCGATCGACCCGGACGGCCTGTGGAGCATGCTGCTGAAATGGCTACGGCCCCACGCAACGCCCGTCCCCTTGCAGCCCAAAGCGACGCCCTTACCCCCAACCAGCGCCGATCTGCCAGAGGGCATCAGCGGCCTCGACCTGCGCACCGGCCTGGCCCGCATGATGGGCAAAAAGCCGCTTTACCTCAGCATGCTGCGAAAGTATGTGGCGGGGCAGAAGGCCAGCGTCCAGACCATCAGGAGCGCCCTCGATGCCCATGACTGGGCGACGGCGCAACGCGTCGCGCACACCCTCAAGGGCGTGTCGGGCACCATAGGCGCGACCGAGATCCCGGGCCATGCAGACGCCGTCGAACACGCGATCCGGGAGCGCTGCCCTCAGGCCGAGATCGAGCTGGCGCTGGGCGCGCTGGAGCGGCCACTGGCAGCGCTGCTAGGTGAGCTTGAAGCCTGGCTGCCGCCGCTGCCGGAAGCGGCCAGCCCGCTGGCCGCTTGACGCTGCCAGCCTGAAGCAACGCATCCCGCACCGGCCAGCTGGCTGGCACGACCTGGAAGTGTTGATAAAAAGGGCTGCAGCCCTTTTTTTACGGGCGCAAGCAGCTATTATTTTTGTAGCATAAAGAAAACCTTAAGACACCGCAGGCTGAAAAACCCGGAGCGCGGCGCGATCTTGTCGCGGCTCTCGCGCGTCACCATACGCATGTCGTACTCGGTTTGCAGGTTCAGCCAGTAGAGCCGCTCCATGCGGAAATCAGCCCGGACTCAAGGCAGCAGACGCGACTGCCCGTTCTCGAACCACGCAGCATCGAACCCGTCGCGTAGCAATACAACTTTGGTAGCAGCCAAACCAGTCTCGCGGGCGCGATCAAGGTACTTGGCAAGGGTACTGGCATCTTCACTGATCAAATGACTGACAGCCTCGCAGTCACACTGTGCCAGGAGCTTGAAGTCATCCTTGACACGCACTCGGTCATCTTCCGGGTCACGCGCCATACTTCGAATGATCAAGCCACAACTCATGGCGTGATCTACGTTGAATGGCAACACAACGAAGTTACGCAACGGCAAATCGTTGATCGCCTGCTTGACCTGAAACTCCGATATCACAATCGTGGACAGATACATGGGCACTTGCCTGTGCACGCATTCCTTGTAGTACTGAACCGCTGCCGCATGGTGAGCACGCGTGGGATCGCTAAAGGTGATCAGGAAGCTGGTGTCCAGCAGCACGCTGTTCAATGCGTGCCTCCGCGCAGTTCATCGACCCAAGCCGTCGCGTCTGGCACATCCTTCCAGGCATTCGCACCACGGCGGGTCAAGCGCGCCAGCTCATCCTCATCGACCTTGGGCGCGTATTCCACGAACTCGACCAGCCGGGCGTTGCGCAAATCGCGCGTCAGCACGTTGTACTCAGCCTTGATACGCAGCATGGCCACCTTGTAAAGACGGTTCACCGTGTCATCTTTCAATACATCGCGCTCGGCCGTCACCTTCAAGGTGCGCCCGTCAGGTAACTTCACATGCGCATTGGCTTTCGTTGCGCCCCCAAGATCCTGAATCTCGCCACGAATATATCGTTCAACCTGCACCCACTGATCGGCATCATCGGCGTGGTAATCGGACTCTGAATTGATCAAAATAGGACGCTCTAGAAACGGAGCCGTGATGCGGTAAGCCAGTTGACGCGTCTGCCGCGCAGCCTTCTGCCAGCGCTCCATCACTTCGCGCCGTTTGGCATCGACGCTGTCCAGCAACTCGCTGGCAAGCAACGCGCGCAAATCGCTGAACAAGCGGGGAGCCGCCAGCAGCGGCATGGTTTCTATGGCCAACGAACCTTTGCGAATGGCGACCTCTAGCGTTTTGATATCCACTTCCTTGCCGTCACCCCGCAAAAAAGTGGCGACATCGGACGAAAAATCGGACAAATCAGCCAAACGTACCCGCTCGGGACTGGCTTCAAAACCGGCCGAGTGGTCAATTAATGCGACGGTGATGCGCTGAGCTTCCATGGATCAGGTCATTTTAGACAGCATGGGGGATCTGTGCCATGGATTTGGTGTTTTTATATAAAAGTTCCTCTTGCGCTTACTGCACATGCACAAGCAGCTATGTATTTCATAGCAATTAATCGACTCAGACCGGTGACTTACCTGGCTTCGTTTCAGCTTCGGTATGCACCTTGGCGAAAGTCAAAATCACTTCGCGGATGAGCTTGCGCTGGGGCACCGGCAGCTTGAGAAACGCCTCAAAAATATCCCGGTCCTGGTAACCAACGCCGCTGTCCCAGCGGGCGCGCCGCTGCTCCACCTTGCGCTGAATCTCGTCTCCAAAATTCAATTGCTGCGGCGACACCGCCAGCCACTCCGCCAGCACCAGTAATTTTTCGTGCGTAGGCAAGGTTTCGCCGCGCAACCAGCGGCGCACGCCGTGCAAAGTCATCGGTTTACCCCAATAGCGGGTGTTGAACTCGCGCTCCAGCACAGCCGGCTTGGGCTCGAAGCCAGCAGCGTTCATTGCGTCACGTAACCGATCCGCAAACATTTTTTTTGCGTCTTCCATCAAGTTACGTTATCCAGCAAGCCAATCCACCAAGGAACAGCGCTGTATAGTCACGTTTTTAACGTAACTAATGATTACGTTGACTGGTTCTGGTGGCGCAGAGGGAGGTCAACACACACGCCCATGCTCAAGCTGGAAGAAATTCAAAAAAACGCAGC
>NZ_JANOAL010000052.1:0-17752 GCF_031411155.1 Polaromonas sp.
ACCCTGCGCGACGAAAGCATTGCCCAGATTGCCGGCAAGATACAGGCCCTGCACGGCGGCGCGCCGATTGCCAGCCTTGCCGGTGTGGTTGACCCGAATCAAGGATACTGAATCACCATGAATCTACCCCCTGAAGTCAAACTCGTCGATGTCGGTCCCCGCGATGGGCTGCAAAACGAAAAATCGCCGGTGCCGGCCGCCGTCAAGATCGAGCTGGTGCACCGCCTGCAGGATGCCGGCCTGACCGAGATTGAGGTCACGAGTTTTGTCTCGCCCAAATGGGTGCCGCAAATGGCCGACAACGCGGAGGTGATGGCCGGCATACGGCGCAAGCCGGGCGTGCGCTATTCGGTGCTGACGCCCAACATGAAAGGCTTTGAGGCCGCTGTGGCGCCGGCCCGCGAGCTCTGGCCCGACGAGATCGTGGTGTTTGGCGCGGCCAGCGAAGCCTTCAGCCAGCGCAACATCAATTGCTCCATCGCCGAAAGCATCGAACGCTTCCGGCCGGTGGTGGAAGCGGCCAAGGCCCACAACATTTATGTGCGCGGCGCGATCTCTTGCGCCGTCGGCTGTCCGTATGAAGGCGAGATCGCTCCGGAGCGGGTTGAACTGGTCGCGCGGCTGATGAAGGGCATTGGCGTGCAGCACGTCGGCGTGGCCGACACGATTGGCGTGGGCACGCCGGTCAAAGTGCAGCGCGCGCTGGAGGCGGCGCTCAAGGCTTACGACCTCAACGACGTGTCGGGCCACTTTCACGACACCTACGGGCAGGCGCTGGCCAACACGCTGGCCAGTCTTGAAATGGGCATCTGGCAGTTCGACACCTCGTCGGCCGGGCTGGGCGGCTGCCCCTATGCCAAAGGCGCCACCGGCAACGTGGCGACCGAAGACGTGGTGTACCTGCTGCACGGCATGGGCATTGATACCGGCATTGACCTGGACAAGCTGATCGACGCCGGCAAGTTCATCAGTGATTTCCTGGACCGAAAACCCAATTCACGGGCGGCAACGGCGCTGCTGAACAAGAGGACTGGCTGAGATGTGCGGTAGCGAGCTTGTCGCGCTGCCTGACGGCGTGAAACGGGTCGCGACCGCGCTGCAGGCGCTGGGCCATCCGCATGCGCCGGTCATGCTCGACGACGCCGCCCGCACGGCGCAGCAGGCAGCAGACGCACTGGGCGTTGGCGTGGGCCAGATTGCCAAGAGCATTGTGTTTCGCCGCAAATCCGATGATGCGGCGGTGCTGGTCGTCACCTCGGGTGACCAGCGCGTGGACGAGAAAAAAGTCGAAGCGCTGGTGTGCCCCGATGGCAAACGGCTGGGGCGTGCCGACGCAGAGTTCGTGAAGGCCCGCACCGGCTTTTCGATTGGGGGCGTGTCGCCGCTGGCCCATGCCACGCCGTCGGTCACGCTGATTGACCAGTCGCTGTTTCGGTTTGATGAAATCTGGGCAGCGGCCGGCCATCCGCACGGCGTGTTCCAGCTGTCGCCGCAGGCCCTGCAGCGGCTGACCGGCGCGCCCGTGGCGGATCTGGCCGTGGATGTGCCGGTGGACGAAGGCAAACGCGCGCTGCAACGCGCCATCACCCTGGTCAGGCTGCGCGCCCGCGGCGTACACGCCGCCACTGAAGTGCCTTCGCCGTGCATCTCGGTGTGCCAGATGAGCGCGGTCACCGACTGGTGCGAAGGCTGCTTTCGCACGCGTGACGAGATTGCCGGCTGGAGCCGCGCCAATGACGACAGCAAGCGGGCCATCTGGAAAACCATTGAGCGGCGCATGGCGGCCTTGCAGCCTTGAGGTGCAAATGACGTGGCGTCACCCATCAAAAACCGACCGCAGGCCACGTGCATGAAACACATCACCTTCTACCTGGACTTCATCTCGCCCTATGCCTACCTGGCGTTTGAACAGCTGCCGCAGGCCCTTCAGGGGCTGAGCTACAGCGTCAGTTACAAGCCGGTGCTGTTTGCCGGCATGCTCAAGCACCATGGCCAGCTGGGTCCCGCAGAGATTGCCCCCAAGCGCGACTGGACCTATCGCCATGTGTTGTGGCTGGCGCACTCGCTGGACATTCCGATGCAGATGCCGGCCAGCCATCCCTTCAATCCGCTGGCGCTGCTGCGACTGGCCGTGGCAAGCAGCGCCAACGGCCTGCCGAACCGCTATGTCTGCGAAACCCTGCTGCGGTATGTGTGGCGCGGCGGGGCCGATGCAGCGGACGCGGGACGCCTGCAGACCGTGGCCCAGCAGTTGAACCCCCAGCGCGCCGTCAACGGTGACGATGTCAAGGCGCAGCTCAAGGCCCATACCGACGAGGCGATTGAACTCGGCGTGTTTGGCGTGCCGACCTTTGAAGTCGATGGCAAACTGTTCTGGGGGTTTGACGCGCTGCCCATGCTGCGGGCCTGCCTGTCGGACGATCCCTGGTTCGACGGCCCCTGGAACTCGGTTGCAAGCGTGGCGCAAGGCATCAGGCGCTGAATCGCCATGATCTATGCCCAATGCCTTCAACTTTGCCGCCTCACCGTTTGACTGCCTGAGCCCGGACGAGCAGCGCTTGGTTCGGGACAGCGTCGACATTGCCTATTTCCCCGAGCGGGCGACGATTCTCGACCTCGGCATCGCGCCCACCCACCTGTTTGTCATTATCAAGGGTTTTGTCACCCAGCTCGACGGCGACGAAGTCCTCACCACCTATGGGCCCGACGACTGCTTTGACGGCCGGGGCCTGATGGCGGGCAAGGTCAGCAGCCGTTTTGTGGCGGCCGAGGAGGTGGTGGCCTACCAGCTGGCACGGCAGGCGGTCAGCGACCTGATCGCATCGAACGCCACCTTTGGCGCGCTGCTGTTTTCGGACCTCAGCAACAAGCTCAGCGCCCTGTCGCAGCGCAAAAGCCAGCACGAGCTGCAGTCGCTGACCCTGTCGCGGGTCGATGAGGCCTTCTTGCGGCCCGCGAATTTTGTCGATGCCCACACCGACATTCTCTCGGTGGTCAAGGTGTTTCAGGCCCAGCGCAGCTCCAGCGTGCTGGTGCGCGATACCGATGCACAGCCGCCGCGCCTGGGCATTTTCAGCGCCACGGCGCTGCAGCGCGCCATCCTGGATGGCAGGCCGCTGGACCAGCTGCAGGTGGGCGAGCTGGCCAATTTTTCATTGATTGAAGTGCGGCCTTCGGACCAGCTCGGGGACGCCATGGCACTGATGCTGCGGCGCCGGGTGCACCGGGTCGTGGTGGTCGACGGCGACCAGGTGGTGGGCATCCTGGAGGCGCTCGATCTGTTCAGCTTCCTGTCGAACCAGTCGCACCTGATCACGGTGCAGATTGAAGAGGCGAAAGACCTGGCCGGCCTGAGCCAGGCGGCAGCCCGCATCACCCGCATGATTGCCTCGCTGTACCGCAGCGGCTCGCGCGTCAACCTGATCGCCAAACTGGTGCAGCAGCTCAATGCCCGCCTGTTCGAGCGCGCCTGGCAACTGATCGCACCCGCCGACCTGGTCGCCAACAGCTGCCTGTTTGTGATGGGCAGTGAAGGGCGTGGCGAGCAACTGCTCAAGACCGATCAGGACAACGGCCTGATCCTGCGCGACGCTTATGCGCCCCCGCCAGACCTGGCGGCGATCTGCAGCAATTTTTCCGGGGCACTCACGGGGTTTGGTTACCCGCAGTGTCCGGGCCACATCATGCTGAGCAATCCGCAGTGGTGCAAAAGCGCCAGCGAATTTGGCCAGATGACGCGGCAGTGGCTGATGCTGCCCAACGGCGACAGCCTGATGAACCTGGCGATCTTCATGGACGCGCACGCGGTCTGCGGCGATGCCCGGCTGCTGGAGGAGGTGCAGCGCGGCCTCATGCGGATCGCCACGGACAGCGATGCCATGCTGAGCCGGTTCGCGGCGGCGATTGACGCCTTTGGCAGCAGCACCGGCTGGTGGACCCGGCTGCTGGGCGGCGCTGACGCCGAGCAACAGCTCGATCTCAAGAAAGAGGGTATTTTCCCGCTGGTGCATGGCGTGCGCAGCCTGACGCTGGCGCACCGTGTTGCGCAAACCAGCACCACCGCGCGCATTGCGGCGCTGGTGGAAGGCGGCAAGCTCGATGCCGACATGGGCGCGGACCTGACCGACAGCCTGCATTTTTTCATGGGACTCAAGCTCAAGGCAGGGCTGGCCGAACTCGACACGGGCAAGACCGTGACCGGCACCGTCAACCCGGCCCGGCTCAGCAGCCTGGACCGTGACCTGCTCAAGGACACGCTGGGGGTGGTCAAGCGCTTCAAGGCCCTGCTGCGCCATCGCTTCCATCTGGAAGCTGTTTAAGGCCATTTCATGGCGGCCCTGCTGTCACCGTCGCGCTGGTGGCCTGTCCTCAAACGGGAATGGCTGCTTTACCACCTGGGCGATCCGGTATTTCGCTTCATGTTTGAGCCGCCACCTGCCAATGAATGGGTGGCGCTGGACTGCGAGACCACCGGCCTGAACGTGCGCACCGATGAAATCATCGCTATCGGGGCCGTGCGCATTGTGGGCCAGCGCATCATGACCAGCGAGCGGCTCGAGGTGCTGGTGCGGCCCGAGCGCGGGGTGTCGGCCGAGAGCGTGCGCATTCACCGCCTGCGCGAACGCGATGTGGCCGAGGGCCTGCCGATTGACGAAGCCCTGAAGCGCCTGATGCATTTCATCGGCAGCCGGCCGCTGGTGGGCTATTACCTGGAGTTTGACGTGGCGATGCTCAACCGCGCTCTTTTTCCGATGCTGGGCCAGGGCCTGCCGCAGCCCAAAATCGAGGTTTCAGGCCTGTACTACGACCACAAGTTCAGGCAACTTCCGGCACACCAGCGACAGGCCGGTGCCAGTATTGACCTGCGCTTTGCCACCATGATGAACGACCTGGGCCTGCCTCTGCGCGACGCCCACGATGCCCTCAACGACGCGGTGATGGCGGCGCTGGCGTTTGTCAAGCTGCGGCAGTTGCGCGGGGGCTGATGCCGAAAGCCATTTTGAGCGGTACTTGAGGTAACTATTCAGGTCGCAGCGCTTCCTCTTCACTCCTTTCGCACTGGGCTTGTCGAAGGGTTTGTTGGTTCGGAGATAAGGCTTCGACCCTTCGACAAGCTCAGGACAGGGCAAGCCCAGCCCGAACGGCGTGGGGCGTCCGAATGATTGCTAATTGAGATTTTTAGGTCTCTAGCGCAGGTGAAATCTACACATGTTGCTATAATTTTTGCAGCTGATGGATGCCTCACATGCCAGGAGTGAGCCAGGCATCGGGCAGGTTAGCGGTCTCAATGGATGCAGCAGGCACAAAAAAACCGGGCACTCGGCCCGGTTGAGACGTTGAAGAAGGCGGACAGCTCCGCCCTGCAATCTTCTTTCAGTGCCCGGAGGCTCCCGAAGCCCCGTAACCCGTTTCCGAGCGTACCTGCTGCGCAGGAAATTCGGCGCGCTCCCGGGCCGCGTTGGGGCTGCGGTCCAGAATGGAGAACAGCCAGATGCCGACAAAACCGATAGTCATGGAGAACAGCGCCGGCGAGGTGTAGGGGAACAGCGCCGAACCCTTGGGGTAGCCCAGCGTGGCTTCCCAGACCGACGGCGACACGATGGTCAACGCGACGGAAGAGAACAGGCCCAGGAAGCCGCCAATCACGGCCCCGCGAGTGGTGCAGTCCTTCCACAGCACCGACATGAACAGCACCGGGAAGTTGGCCGACGCCGCAATCGCAAAGGCCAGCGACACCATGAAGGCAATGTTCTGCTTCTCGAACGCGATGCCCAGAGCGACGGCGATAACGCCGAGAACCAGCGTGGTGATGCGCGACACCTTGAGTTCGGACGCGCTGTCGGCATTGCCTTTTTTGACCACCGTGGCGTAAATGTCATGCGAGACAGCCGAAGCGCCCGACAGCGTCAGGCCCGCCACCACGGCCAGAATCGTCGCAAAGGCCACGGCCGAGATGAAGCCGAAGAAGACGTTGCCGCCGACCGCTTTGGCCACCAGCACCGCCGCCATGTTGGCCGAACCGCCGCCGCCCTTGATGATGCCCTTGGCTGTGTCCGCATATTCAGGGTTGGTCAGCACCAGCGTGATGGCGCCAAAGCCGATGATGAAAATCAGCACGTAAAAGTAGCCAATCCAGGTGGTGGCCCACAGCACCGACTTGCGCGCCTGCTTGGCATCAGGCACCGTGAAAAAGCGCATCAGGATGTGCGGCAGACCAGCGGTGCCAAACATCAGCGCCATGCCGAAGGAAATCGCCGAGATCGGGTCTTTGATAAAGCCCCCTGGTCCCATGATGGCGAGACCAATGGCGGCCGCGTCGACCTGAGTCTTGCCACCGTTCACCGCGAGTTGCGTCTTGACTTCAACGCCTTTGGCAAACAGCGCTTCAAAGCTGAAGCCAAAGTTCGACATCACCATGAAGGCCATGAAGGTGACGCCTGCCAGCAGCAAGCAAGCCTTGATGATCTGCACCCAGGTGGTGGCGGTCATGCCGCCAAACAGCACGTAAATCATCATCAGCGCGCCCACGATCACCACCGCCAGCCAGTAGTCCAGGCCAAACAGCAGTTTGATCAGTGCGCCTGCGCCCACCATCTGCGCGATCAGGTAGAAGGCCACCACCACCAGCGTGCCCGAGGCCGCAAAAATACGGATGGGCTTTTGCTGGAAGCGGTAACCGGCGACGTCGGCAAAGGTGAACTTGCCCAGGTTGCGCAGGCGTTCCGCCATCAAAAAAGTGATGACCGGCCAGCCGACCAGAAAACCGATCGAGTAAATCAGGCCGTCATAACCCGATGCCATGACAGCCGCGGAAATGCCCAGAAAGGAGGCGGCCGACATGTAGTCGCCGGCAATCGCCAGGCCGTTTTGAAAACCGGTGATGCCGCCGCCGCCGGTATAAAAGTCGGCGGCCGACTTGGTCTTGGAGGCTGCCCACTTGGTGATGAACAGCGTCATGATCACGAAGCCGGCAAACATGCTGATGGCGACCCAGTTGGTCGGCTGTTTCTCGACTTGGCCCAGGTCGGCGCCAGCGGCCAGTGCCGACCCCGCCAACAGTGTCAGCAACAGGGCGAGGAACGCGGTGTGTAGTTTTTTCATTTGGAAACGTCCTTCAGGATTTCAGCGGTCAGGTCGTCAAACTCACCATTGGCACGGCGCACATAAATGGCCGTGATCACGATCGTGAAAATGATGACGCCCAGACCGATCGGAATGCCCAGTGAGGTCACCCCGGCGCCAATCGGCTGCGCCAGAAAGGGCTTGTTGAAGGCGATCAGCGCGATGTAGCCGTAGTACACGACCATCATCAGCAAGGTCAGCGACCAGCCGATGCTGTTGCGCTTTTTTCGAAGTTCGAGGTACTTCGGATGTTTCTGGATTTTGTCAATGACCGGATCAACCATTTGGAGTCTCCTTGAAGTTGGCTGGCACAGATTGTTGAAGAATGTGCCGAGCACACTTGCCGGGATTTTGCAAATAAGGACTGACCCTGCCCTTACGCCACGGAGAAAGTCCGTTGACCGAACCCGGCTGCAGCCGCACACCAACAGATCAAATAAAAGACGAAATAAAAAAACGTCACAGGCATGTGTTCACGAGGCGGCGGGGCTGTTTTCGGCCGGTTTGGGCTCGATATTCCGCATCAAGAAAATCAGGGCGAGGGTTAACGCGTGGGCTGTAAGGCTGTGTCGGTTTCGTGTAAGTTTGTGCAAGAAATCCGTCAGAGCCAAGTCAGCCAGTCGTTTGATAGTCGCCCCCAGGTGCCTGACCTGGCGCCAGATATTCAACTATTAGGAGACAAACCATCATGGCAATCGCAGTCGACAACAGGCCGATGTCCGCTGAGCAGAAGAAAGTCATCTTCGCCTCATCGCTCGGCACCGTATTTGAGTGGTACGACTTTTACCTTTACGGCTCACTCGCCGCCATCATTGCCAAGCAGTTCTTCAGCGGACTGGACGCGGGCTCCGCTTTCATTTTTGCGCTGCTGGCTTTTGCCGCCGGTTTCATCGTGCGTCCTTTCGGTGCGCTGGTGTTCGGCCGGCTGGGCGACATGATCGGTCGCAAGTACACCTTCCTGGTCACCATCGTGATCATGGGCCTGTCCACCTTCATCGTGGGCTTGCTGCCCAGCTACGCCTCCATCGGTGTGGCCGCACCAGTTATCCTGATTGCCCTGCGCATGCTGCAGGGTCTGGCGCTGGGCGGTGAGTACGGTGGTGCCGCGACTTACGTGGCCGAGCACGCACCGCATCACAAGCGCGGTGCCTACACCTCCTGGATTCAGACCACGGCCACGCTGGGCCTGTTCCTGAGCCTGCTGGTGATTCTCGGTGTGCGCACCGCCATCGGTGAAACGGCTTTTGCCGACTGGGGCTGGCGCATTCCATTCATCGTCTCCATCCTGCTGCTGGGTGTTTCGGTGTACATCCGCCTGTCCATGAACGAGTCGCCGGCCTTCCAGAAGATGAAGGCCGAAGGCAAGACCTCCAAGGCACCCTTGTCCGAGTCTTTCGGCCAGTGGAAAAATCTGAAAATCGTGATTCTGGCGTTGATTGGCCTGACCGCAGGTCAGGCCGTGGTCTGGTATTCCGGCCAGTTTTATGCCCTGTTTTTCCTGACCCAGGCACTGAAGGTGGATGGTCCTACCGCCAACATTCTGGTGGCTTACTCGCTGATTCTGGGCACACCGTTCTTCGTGGTGTTTGGCACGCTGTCCGACAAGATTGGCCGCAAGCCCATCATCATGGCCGGTTGCCTGCTGGCAGTGGTCACCTACTTCCCGGTGTTTACCGCACTGACCAAAGCCGCCAATCCTGATCTGGCCGCAGCCCAGGCCAAGAACCAGGTGGTGGTGACCGCCGACCCGAAAGAATGCTCGTTCCAGTTCAACCCGACCGGTACCGCCAAATTCACCAGCTCTTGCGACATTGCCAAGCAGGTTCTGGCCGGTGCATCGGTGAGCTATGAAAACGCAGTCGCTGCACCCGGTACGCCCGCCACCATCAAGATTGGCGAGACCGTGATCACCGGCTATACCGCCAAGGGCCTGAGTGCCGACGATGCCAAGAAAATGGACGGAGAGTTCAAGAAGGCTGTGGCTGACTCGCTCAAGGCCGCCGGTTACCCCAGCAAGGCCGATCCCGCCAAGGTCGACAAGCTCATGGTCACGCTCATCCTGTTCTACCTGGTGCTGCTGGTCACCATGGTGTACGGCCCGATTGCCGCCATGCTGGTGGAACTGTTCCCGACCCGTATCCGCTACACGTCCATGAGCCTGCCGTACCACATTGGTAATGGCTGGTTTGGCGGCTTGCTGCCAACGACGGCCTTTGCCATCGTGGCGCAGACCGGCAATATGTACAACGGCCTGTGGTACCCCATCATCATTGCCGGCATGACTTTTGTCGTGGGTATGCTGTTCGTCAAGGAAACCAAAGACGTTGACATCTACGCCAACGACTGATTGCTATCCGGCAGCGCGGGCCCCGCGGTCCGCGCTGAGCAACACGGTTGATGGATAGAAATCTGACTGCCCCCGCCATTATTTGCCGGGGGCTTTTTTGGGCCTTTTTTTTGAAAGAAATCCATGTGGAAAATTGTGGTGGGATTTGTCGTGTTCGCAGCGCTGGCCGTGTACTTGCTGAACAAGGGCGGCGACATTGATCTCAGCGGCGAGAAGCATGGCGCCGTGTTGGCGCCGGCAGCCTCGGCGGTGGCAGCACGGGCCTGCGCGTAGAGCCGGGCGTTCAGCAGGCGTGTTGCAGTCACGCCGCAGCGGTTCACGGTGATTCGGCGAAGGGTGAACTACTGGGGTCTGCGCCTATAACTCATTAAATTGATTAAATTGCTGTTCTGGTAGAAGGCATCAAATTACAATCCGTCTCACTTACCGCTTGCTGCTGGCGGTTTGTGCGCTGAATGCGTCTACCGGAGACACGCCAATGATTTATGTGAAGACAGAGCTGGGTCAGTCAGCCCTGCAGAACCGTTCCATCGCCCTGGCGCCCCGGCAGCGCATGGCTTTCATCATGTTCGATGGCAAGCGCAGCACCGAAGAAGTCCTGAAAGCGACCTCGGGCCTGGGGGTGACGGCCGAGGATGTCGGTCACCTGGTGGCGCTGGGTTTGCTGGCGGCTGTGGCTGTCGAGCTGCCTGCGGCTCCTCCAGCCGGGGCGCTGGCTGCGCCAGCGGTCCAGCCGCCATCCGCCGCTGCGCCAGCCGATAGCGGCGCGCCGCCGACGCTGGATGCGCAGGCCCATTACTCCAAGGCTTATCCGATCGCCACCCGGTTGACGGCGGGTCTGGGCCTGCGCGGCTTCCGGCTGAACCTGGCGGTCGAAGCGGCTGGCAATCTGGCCAAGCTGCGTGAGCTGGCCCCCAAAATCAAGGATGCCGTGGGCGCCGAGAAATTCAGCGAACTCGAACGCGCCCTGTACGACTGAGCGCAAGGCCGCAGGCGCATCGGGCGCGAGGCCGGGCTACCGTTGCGGCAGTTACCGGGGCTCAGCGCTTACCGTTTGAATTTTCCGTCGGCACCAATGATGGACAGATCGGCGAAATCAAGCCCACTGTGGTCTTCGCTTGAGTAGCCCACCTCGAGCCCGCCAATATCCAGCTTGCGCATACCTTCGAGCGCGGTCTGGATTTTTTCGCGGGTCGGCTTGGCACCGGCCCGGCGCAATCCTTCAACCAGGACCTTCGCCGCCGCAAAACCCTCCAGCATGGCAGGGGTGACTTCGCTCTGCCCCTTGGCCTTGGCCAGGTCCTGCGCCTCCTTGACCATCGGGTAAGCGATGGAACGCTCATAGGGAAAGACCTGCGTGACAATCACGCCCCGCGCATTGTCGCCCAGGCTTTTGACAAAACCGATGGAGGCGTTGTTGGACAAGGTGACGATCTGCGCGGCGGAGCCTGCCGCGCGGAAGGCCTTCATGCCGTCGACAACCGCCTGGCCCGAAGCCACCATGAGGATGGCCTGCGCGTTGGACTGGTAAATCTTCGGCGCCAGGGGTGCGAAGTCGGGCTTGGCACGGTTGAATTTTTCCAGCACAACCGGCTTGAGCTTCGCTGTCTCCAGACCTTTTTGCGCCCCCGCCACGCCGTCCGCCCCAAAGCTGTCGTCCGCGTAAACAATGCCGATCCGGGTGATGCCCATGGAGTGCAGGTGGGTGATCGCTTTTTCAGCTTCGCGCTGGTAGGTGGCGCGCACATTGAAGATGTGTTTTTTGACGGGCTGGTGCAGCACCATGGCACCCGTGGACGGACCTATCAGGGGGACGCCGTATTGATCGAGCAGCGGAATGATGGCTTCCGTGTGCGGCGTGCCGCGCGTGAGAAACATCGCCACGACGTTTTGCTCTTCAATCAGCTTGCGCGCGTTCTCGGCCGCCAGCTTGGGGTCAAACTTGTCGTCGAGAGAAATCAGCTCTATCTTTTGACCATTGACGCCGCCTTTGGCATTGGTGGCATCAAGGTAGAGCTTTGCACCTTCCGTGGTTTCTTTCACACCGGCCCCCACGGCGCCGGTAAACCCGGCCGTTTGCCCGATCAGGATTTGCGCCTGGCAGGCGTGGCTCATGGCCGCCAGCAAGATGGTGCCGCACCACATATTGAGTTTTTTCATGACGTGTCTCCTAGGGCGGTGAGTGTATCCAGTCAGTGTGTCCTCGCGGCTAGGTAGATACGGCATCAATACCAAAGTACTGCTCTGGGCGTTGGCGCTTGTGGCTATGACAGCATGAAGACTGACGCCTCAAGGGCTTTAAGACCTCCCGCACCCTCTGCAGGCGGTCTGTCTAGAATGTTTGACCTCACCAGGAAAGCCCCCACCCATGTCCCAGGGAACCATCCGCATTCGCGGCGCGCGCCAGCACAACCTTAAAAACCTTGATCTGGACATCCGTACCGGCGAAATGACGGTCGTGACCGGCCCCAGCGGCTCGGGAAAATCGTCGCTGGTGTTTGACACGCTGTTTGCCGAAGGCCAGCGGCGTTATGTCGAGACCTTCTCGGCCTACGCCCGGCAATTTCTGGACCGCATGGACAAGCCGGCGGTGGACAAGGTCGAAGGCGTGCCGCCGGCGATTGCGATTGACCAGACCAACCCGGTGCGCAGCTCCCGCTCCACCGTCGGCACCATGACCGAGCTCAATGACCACCTGAAGCTCTTGTATGCGCGTGCGGCCCAGTTGTTTGACAGGCAGACGGCCCAATCGGTGCGGCATGACTCGCCCGAGTCGATTTATGCCGAACTGATGGCCCGTACCGCGACGACGGATGCAAGAGTGGTCATGACCTTCCCGGTTGAACTGCCCGGCAACACCAGCGCCGAACAGCTTGAGCAATGGCTGTCGGCCAGCGGCTTTACGCGCGTGCATGCCGAGCGGGAAGTCGCCACGCCGGCCGGACCGCACAAGCTGCTCGATGTGGTGGCCGACCGCTTCCGCATCCAGACGATTGAAAAGGCCAGGGCGCTGGAGGCTATCGAGACGGCGATCAAGCGCGGTGGCGGCCGGCTTAATGTCTATGTCCAGCGCACTGCGGAGAGCGGCGAAAGCGCAGGGCCGCCCCAAGCCGAGCCAGCCTCCGAGGGGCTGGAGCCTGCGGCTCCGAACCTGCTTGAGCAGGTTCGGACAGGCGACAGAGGCGAAGCGTCCCGCGAGCCGCGGCCTGCAGGGCCTCGCGCATTACACGAAGTGAAAAGCGTGGGGGCTAACAAGCCGCCAGAAGAAATGTGGCGCTTCTCCACCGGCCTGCACTGCCCCGACAGCGACACGCGCTACACCGAACCGACGCCCTCCCTGTTTTCCTTCAACTCGGCCATGGGCGCCTGCACCACCTGCAAGGGCTTCGGGCGTGTCATTGGGGTGGACTACGGGCTGGTGATTCCGAACGACAAGCTCACCTTGCGTGCCGGTGCCATCAAGGTCATGCAGACCCCGGCCTGGAAGGAAGCGCAGGACGACTTGATGCGCCACGCCGAAACCGCCGGCATTCCGCGCGACACGCCCTGGTACAAGCTCACGCCCGAGCAGCAGACCTGGGTCATCAATGGCTCGCCGGGCTGGAACGGCAAGTGGAACCAGCACTGGTTTGGCATCAAGCGTTTTTTTGAATACCTGGAAAGCAAGGCCTACAAGATGCACATCCGGGTGCTGCTCTCCAAGTACCGCAGCTATACCGAGTGCGAAACCTGCGGCGGCGCGCGGCTCAAGCTCGAATCACTGCTGTGGCGCCTGGGCAGCAAGGAGGCGGCCGACGCGGTGTTGCCGCCCGCGCAGCGTTTCATGCCGGTCGGCGTGCAGTGGCGCCGTGCCCAGCTCGAAGCCATGCCGGGCCTGTGCCTGCACGATTTGATGCGCCTGCCGATTGACCGTCTGCAGAAGTTCTCGGCCAGCCTGTCATTTGCCGCCGCAGGGGATGACGCCGAGCAGAAGGCGCTGAAGTCGCTGTTCGAGGAAATCCAGACCCGGCTCAAATACCTCTGCGACGTCGGCATTGGCTACCTGACGCTGGACCGGCAAAGCCGCACGCTGTCGGGCGGCGAGGTGCAGCGCATCAACCTGACCACGGCGCTCGGCACCTCGCTCGTCAACACCCTGTTTGTGCTCGACGAACCGTCGATCGGCCTGCACCCGCGCGACATGAACCGCATCACCCAGGCCATGCACCGGCTGCGCGATGCCGGCAACACGCTGGTGGTGGTCGAGCACGACCCGGCCGTGATGCTGGCCGCCGACCGCATGATAGACATGGGACCCGGCCCGGGTGAGAAGGGCGGCCAGATCGTGTTTGACGGCACACCCGAAGACCTCAAGCATGCCGACACGCTGACCGGCGCTTACCTGGGCTCGCGCAAGCAGGTCGGCATGGGCTTCAAGCGCGCGGTGACGGACAACACGCCACGGCTGATTCTGGAAGGCGCGCGCGACCACAATCTGAAGAACCTGACGGTGGACTTCCCGCTGCAGCGCCTGGTCTGCGTCACCGGCGTCAGCGGCTCCGGCAAGTCGACCCTGATGCAGGACATTCTGGCGCCCGCGCTGCTGCGCCAGTTTGGCAAGGCCACCGAAACACCGGGCCTGCACGACCGGCTGCTGGGCGCCGATCATCTGACCGATGTGGTGTTTGTCGACCAGTCGCCGATTGGCAAGACGGCCCGCTCCAACCCCGCCAGCTATGTCGGCGCCTGGGACGCGGTGCGTGAGCTGTTTGCGCTGGCGCCGCTGGCCCGGCAACGCAGTTACACCGCCACCAAGTTCAGTTTCAACAACGGCGACGGGCGTTGCCCGACCTGCGGCGGCTCGGGCTTTGAGCATGTCGAGATGCAGTTCTTGAGTGACGTTTACCTGCGTTGCCCCGACTGCGACGGCAAACGCTACCGGCCCGAGATTCTGGAAGTCACGATTGAGCGCAAGGCGATGGGCCAGCTCAGGCCCCGGCTGATGAATGTGTCGGACGTGCTGGAACTCACCGTCAGCGAAGCGGTGCAGCTGTTTGCGCAAGACCGCGAGGTGATTCGCGCGCTGCAACCCATCGTCGATGTCGGGCTGGAGTATGTGAAGCTGGGCCAGCCGGTGCCCACGCTGTCGGGCGGGGAGGCGCAGCGCCTCAAGCTCGCCGGGTTTCTGGCCGGCGCCGCCAAAACCGCCAGCGCCAGCAAGCAGGCGCTGGCGCTCAAGCATCCCAGCCGTGGCACGCTGTTCTTGTTTGACGAGCCCACCACCGGCCTGCACTTTGACGATATTGCCAAGCTCATGCGGGCGCTGCGCAAGCTGCTCGAAGCCGGCCATTCGCTGATCATCATCGAGCACAACCTCGACGTGATCCGCTCGGCCGACTGGCTGATCGACCTCGGCCCCGAAGGCGGCGAAGCCGGCGGCCTGCTGGTGGCCGAGGGCACACCCGAACAGGTGCGCGAGCACCCGACCTCGCACACCGCCAGGGCGCTGCGCGACTACGAGCAGGCCATGGGCAAGGTCCATGGCGTCGAAGAAGCGCGCCCCAAAGTGTGGAAGGCCCGGCCAAGCTTCTCCAACGACATCCAGATCGTCAACGCCAAGGAGCACAACCTCAAGAGCCTGTCGGTTGACATCCCGCGCGGCAAGTTCAACGTCGTCACCGGCGTGTCGGGCTCGGGCAAGTCGACGCTGGCCTTTGACATCCTGTTCAACGAGGGCCAGCGGCGCTACCTCGAATCGCTCAACGCCTATGCACGCAGCATTGTGCAACCGGCCGGCCGGCCCGAGGTCGATGCGGTGTACGGCATTCCGCCCACGGTGGCGATTGAGCAGCGCCTGTCGCGCGGCGGCCGCAAGTCCACCGTCGGCACCACCACCGAGGTCTGGCACTTTTTGCGCCTGCTCTACGTCAAGCTCGGCATCCAGCACTGCACCAAGGACGGCGCCGCGGTGATGCCGCAAAGTCCCGAGAGCATAGCCGCGCAATTGCTCAAAACCTATCGCGGCCAGCACATCGGCCTGCTGGCGCCGCTGGTGATTGCCCGCAAGGGCGTGTACACCGAGCTGGCCGACTGGGCCCGGCCGCGCGGCTACACGCACCTGCGCATCGACGGCGAGTTTTTGCCGACCACCAATTTCCCGCGCATAGACCGCTTCAAGGAGCACACGGTCGAGCTGCCGGTGGCCGATATCCAGGTCACGCCCGACAACGAGGCCGCGCTGCGGCTGGCGCTGGCGACCGCACTGCAGCATGGCAAGGGCGTGCTGCATGTGCTGGCGCCGCTAGATGGCCTGCGCGGCGCGATGCTGACCGCCAGCAGTACCAAAAATATCGGCAAGCTGGAAGCCTTTTCGACCAAGCGTGCCTGCCCGGTTTGCGCCACCTCGTATGCCGAGCTGGATCCGCGCCTCTTCAGCTACAACAGCAAGCACGGCTGGTGCCCGGACTGCGTCGGCACCGGCGTCAAGCTCAGCAAGGAGCAGCGCAAGGTGTTTGACGACTCGGTGCGCGACGACGACAACAAGGGCCGCGAGCAAAGCTTTGCCGAGCCCGAAGTCGAGGACGTGCTCGACGCCGTCTGCCCCGGCTGCGACGGCACGCGCCTGAACCAGCAGGCCAGAGCCGTCAAATTTGCGGGCGTCGGCATTGCCGACATTGCCGGCCTGTCAGTCACTGACGTGCGCGCCTGGGTCGAAACGCTGGCCCTCATCGGCCGCGAGGCCGGCATTGCCCGCGACCTGATTCCCGAGATCAAAAGCCGGCTCGAATTCCTCGAAGACGTGGGCCTGGGCTACCTCACGCTGGACCGGGGCGCGCCCACCCTGTCGGGCGGCGAGGCGCAGCGCATCCGGCTGGCCGCGCAGCTCGGCTCCAACCTGCAGGGCGTCTGCTATGTGCTCGACGAGCCGACGATTGGCCTGCACCCGCGTGACAACCAGATTTTGCTCAGCGCCCTCGGCAAGCTCAGCGAGCGTGGCAACACGCTGGTGGTGGTCGAGCATGACGAGGACACGATTCGCCGTGCCGACAACATCATCGACATCGGCCCCGGCGCCGGCAAGCGCGGCGGGCAACTGGTGGCGCAGGGCACGGCGGCGCAGTTGTCCCAGGTGCCGGAGTCGCTGACGGGTCGCTACCTGGCGAATCCGCTGGTGCATCCGCTGCATGCGCGGCGCGAAACACGCGAAGATGTAGCTGAATCGGGGTCAGATCCCAATTTCGCGAGCAGCGGTCAGCAAGGCGCGCAGCCGCAATCGAAATTGGGCTCTGACCCCAATTCGGCGTCCCAATCTAGCGCAGCCGAAGCAAAGCCCATTAGCAAACAAAAGAAAGCCGCGCTCAAAGCAGCCGCCCTGCGCGATGCCGCAGCCAGCGCCAGCATCAGCCACAACGCGGCCCCCGCAGCCGCCAGCCCCTTCACCTCCTGGCTCACAGTGGTCAAAGCCGACCTGCACAACCTCAAGGACGTGTCAATTGCGGTGCCGCTGTACCGGCTGGTGGCCGTCACCGGTGTCTCCGGCTCCGGCAAGTCCACCCTGGCGCGCGACGTGCTGCTCACCAACGTCCACGCCGCCGTCATGCAGCGCTCGACCAAGGCTGGCCGCGACGCCGACGATGCCGGCAAGCACCCCGCCTGGACCGGTTGCGAACGCATGGAAGGCTACCGATTGGTGGACCGGGTGCTCGAAGTCGACCAGACCCCCATCGGAAAAACGCCGCGCTCGTGCCCGGCCACCTACATCGGCTTTTGGGACACGATCCGCAAGCTGTTTGCCGACACGCTGGAGGCCAGGGCGCGCGGCTATCCAGCCGGGCGCTTCAGCTTCAACACCGGCGAAGGCCGCTGCCCGACCTGTGAAGGCGCCGGCGTGCGCACCATAGGCATGAGCTTTCTGCCCGATGTCAAAGTGCTGTGCGAAACCTGCCACGGCGCGCGCTTCAACCCCGAGACCCAGGCCGTCACCTGGCGCGGCAAAAACATTGGCGACGTGCTGAAGATGGAGGTCGACGAAGCCGTTGAGTTTTTCGCCGCCATGCCCAACATCAGCCACCCGCTGCAACTGCTGAAGGACGTGGGCCTGGGCTACCTGACGCTGGGCCAGCCTTCGCCCACGCTATCGGGTGGCGAGGCGCAGCGCATCAAGCTGGTGACCGAACTCAGCAAGGTGCGCGACGACATCACGCGCCGCGGCCAGAAGGCGCCGCACACGCTCTATGTGCTCGACGAGCCGACGGTGGGCCTGCACATGGCCGATGTGGAAAAGCTGATTCACGTGCTGCACCG